>NZ_JABWDV010000406.1 GCF_013362995.1 Streptomyces sp. TRM64462
CCGCCGTCTCAACGCCAGCCTCTGTGGCACCGCCCGCCGACTCACCGCCTGCACCATCCACGCCCGTTCCCTCGCCCCCGTCGGCGGTGCCCGCGTCGGCGCCGCCCGCGGGGTCCGGGGCCGTGCTGCCGTCCGCGCGCCGGGCACTGTCCTCCTCGCCGGGTGTGGCGTCGGCCGTACGGTCCCCGCGCTCGGCGGCGGCCGTGCCGCTGGTCGGCCGGTCGGCGGCCTTCATGCCGGCGGCACCGGGCGCGTCGGTCGGGGCGGCCTGGAGGCCGGGGGACTCGGTGTCGGCCGGGGAGCCGGGGTTCTCCCCCCGGGGAAGCGCGGTCACAGCGTGCTCCAGTCCTGATCGGGGTAGCGGTGCACCGGGGCCGACACATCGTCGAGCGCCCGGCAGATCTCGTCAGGAAGACTAAGGCTCTCCACTGACAGAACGGCTCTGAGCTGCTGTGCCGTGCGCGCGCCGACCACCGGGGCCGTCACCCCCGGGCGGTCCCTCACCCACGCCAGGGCGACCTGCGTCGGGGTGGCCGCCAGGCCGTCCGCGGCCGTCGCGACCGCCTCCACGACCCGCTGCGCCGACTCGTCCAGGTACGGCTCCACGAACGGGGCCATGTGCTCCGACGCGCCCCGCGAGCCGGACGGCACGCCCTGCCGGTACTTGCCCGTCAGGACGCCCCGGCCCAGCGGCGACGACGGCAGCAGGCCGACGCCCAGGTCCCGCGCGGCCGGAAGCACCTCGCGCTCCACGCCCCGCTGGAGGAGCGAGTACTCCATCTGTGTGCCCGCCAGCCGGGCCCGCGTCCCGGGCGCGGCGAGCTGCCACGTCGCGGCCTTCGCGAGCTGCCAGCCGCAGAAGTTGGACACGCCCACGTACCGCGCCCGCCCCGTGGTCACCGCGATGTCCAGCGCCTGGAGGGTCTCCTCCAGCGGCGTCCACGGGTCGAAGGCGTGGACCTGCCACAGGTCCACGTAGTCCGTGCCGAGCCGGGCCAGTGACGCGTCGAGCGCCGCCAGCAGATGCCCCCGGGAGGCGTCGAAGCGGCGGTCCGGGTCCGGGTCGGGCACGCTGCCCGCCTTCGTCGAGATGACCAGCTCGCGCCGCGGCAGCAGCCGCTCCACGAGCTGTCCGAGCAGATACTCGGCCTCCCCGCCGCCGTACACGTCCGCCGTGTCGATGAGTGTCCCGCCGGCCTCCCAGAACACCTTCAACTGCTCCGCGGCGTCATGCTCGTCCGTGTCGCGCCCCCACGAGAGGGTGCCCAGGCCGATCCGGGACACGCGCAGGCCGGTACGGCCGAGATGCCTCTGCTCCATGGCCGCGAGATTACTGGCCAAGGGGCCACGCGGAGAGACCCTGTGGACAACCCCCCGGTACGCCGCGCGTACAACGGCCCGTACAGCGGCCCGTACAGCCCCTCGTACGCGGCCCTGCGGCCACCCCAGGTCCGGCGGGCCCCCTGCCGGAACCCGCGCACGCGCGCTAGAGTCCGCCCCCAGAGACGTTACTGATCAGTAAACGGACGCGTTAGGGGAGAGCGGCTATGCGGCTCGGCATCAACCTCGGTTACTGGGGCGCGGGCATGGACGGCGACAACCTCGCCGTCGCCCAGGAGGCGGACCGCCTCGGCTACGACGTGTGCTGGGCCGCCGAGGCGTACGGCTCCGACGCCCCCACCGTGCTGTCCTGGGTCGCAGCCCAGACCGAGAACATCGACGTCGGTTCCGCGATCATGCAGATCCCGGCCCGCCAGCCGGCCATGACCGCCATGACCGCCGCCACCCTCGACTCGCTCTCCGGCGGCCGTTTCCGCCTCGGCCTCGGCGTCTCCGGACCCCAGGTCTCCGAGGGCTGGTACGGCGTCACCTTCGACAAGCCGCTCGCCCGCACGCGTGAGTACGTCGAGATCGTCCGCAAGGCCATGTCCCGGGAGCGCCTCACCTACGACGGCGAGCACTGGACCCTGCCCCTCCCCGGCGGCCCGGGCAAGCCCATCAAGCTGACCGTCCACCCGCAGCGCGAGCACATCCCGCTCTACATCGCCGCCATCGGCCCCAGGAACCTCGAACAGACCGGGGAGATCGCGGACGGCGCCCTGCTGATCTTCCCGTCCGCCGCCCACCTCGAAGAGACCGCGCTCCGGCACATCCGCGCCGGCCGCGAGAAGGCCGGGCTCACCATGGACGGCTTCGACGTGTGCCCGACCGTCCCGCTCGCCCTCGGCGACGACCTCACCGCGCTGGCCGACACGTTCCGCCCGTACACCGCCCTCTACGTCGGGGGCATGGGCAGCAGGAAGCAGAACTTCTACAACCGGCTCGCCCAGCGCATGGGCTACGAGAAGGCCGCCGCCGAGATCCAGGACAAATACCTGTCCGGCGACAAGAACGGCGCCGCAGCCGCCGTACCGCACCAGCTCATCGACGACACCACGCTCCTCGGCTCCGTCGAGCGGATCGCCGACCGGATGCAGGCGTACGCAGCCGCCGGCGTCACCACCCTCACCCTCGCCCCGGCCGGCTTCACGCTCGACGAGCGGATCGCCGCCCTCCGCGCGGGCACCCAGGCCCTGGAGCGGGCCGGCCTCGTCGACTGACCCTCCTGAATCCCTCCGCAGCCCCCGACCGCTCCGGGCCGCCGGGCAAGCCTGCGGCCGTGGTGGGGGCTCGGGGTCATCCCCGCCACGGCCGTCACGCAGCACAACGCCCCACCCGTCCGGTCGGTTACGCCCCGGCGGGCGGAGCGCGCGCGTACCTCCGTTCCCCTCCTCACACCCACGCGCACCCGGCGCGCTCCTCCGTTCGGCGGAGCGACACCCGTGATCTGTTGCCAGCGCTCCCGTACGGCACTTGACTCGTGCCGACACGTGTGGACCGACACGTGTTCACGTGGAGGTGACAGTGATGCTTTCGGCCCGCAGCCTGTTCGAGGAGATCGTCGCCAACGACGACTCGTACCAGCTGTTCTGTTCCATCGCCGCCAGCGGCGAAGCCCAGGGCGGCTGGGAGAACGGGCGGATCGCCGCACTCGTCCCCCCGTCGATGCGCGACCTCGCGCCCAAGATCACCCGGCACGGCGCCGACGAGGACAAGCACGGCCGCATCTTCAACGGCCTGCTGAAGAAGCGCGGCCTCGAACCCGTCCCCGTACCGCCCGAGACCGACTACACCATGCTCCTGGAGCGGCGCGGCATCGGCCTCGCCCACGACAAGCTCCGCCGCGACGAGCCCCTCACCGAGCACGACGTCCTCGTCTACCTGTCCCACAGCCGGGTCACCGAGCAGCGCGCCGCCGACCAGATGGTCATGCTCATCAAGCACTTCGGCGACCACCCCGAGGTCGGCAAGGCCATCCGGCAGATCGGCCGCGACGAGGACAACCACCTCGCGTACTGCCACGAGGAACTGCTCCGCCTCGCCCGCGACGGACACGGCCGCACCATCCAGCGCACCCTCCGCGAGTGCGCCCTCGCCGAGATCGCCATCTACCGCGACGTCAGCCACGCCGTCATGGCCCACATGGGCCGCATCCTCGGCTGGCCCCGCGCCAAGTCCGCCGCCCTCGCCGCCGGCATCCACGCCGTGTACGCGTACGAGCGGGCCGGCGGCTGGCGGCGCATGGTCAGCCTGACGATGCCCGAGCGCCGCGACGCCCTCGGCGGGCCCGCCGAGACCGCGCCCGCGTTCTGACCACCCGGGGCCTACAGCCAGCCGCGGCGCTTGAACAGCCGGTACAGCCCCACCACCGCGACACCCATCAGCAGCATCAACACCGGGTACGACCACACCCAGTGCAGCTCCGGCATGTGCGTGAAGTTCATCCCGTACACGCCCGCGACCATCGTCGGCACCGCGGCCATCGCCGCCCACGCCGAGATCTTCCGCATGTCGTCGTTCTGCCGCACCCCCATCTGCGCGAGATGCGCCGACAGAATGTCCGAAAGCAGCCGGTCCAGCCCCTCCACCTGCTCCGTCGCCCGCGTCAGATGGTCGCTGACGTCCCGGAAGAACGGCTGCGACTCCTCGCTCACGAACGGCACCCCCGCCCCCGCCAGCCGCGCCATCGGCGCCCCCAGCGGACCCGTCGCCCGACGGAACTCCAGCACCTGCCGCTTGAACGTGTAGATCCGCGACGCCGTGTTCTTCGTGTTCCCCGGGCCCCCGCCCCTCGGCTGGAACACCTGCTCCTCCAGCTCCTCCAGGTCCCCCTGGAGCTCCGCCGCCACCTCGATGTAGTGGTCGACGACCGCGTCGCTTATCGCGTACAGCACCGACGTCGGGCCGTGCCGCAGCACCTCGGGCTCCGCCTCCAGACGCCGCCGCACCTCCGACAGCGGCGCGCCCTCGCCGTGCCGCACCGTCACGACGAACGAATCGCCCATGAAGACCATCAGCTCGCCCGTCGACACCGTGTCCGCCTCCGGCTCGTACACCACCGGCTTCAGCACCAGGAACAGCGAGTCCTCGTACACCTCCAGCTTGGGCCGCTGGTGCGCCTTCAGCGCGTCCTCCACGGCCAGCGGGTGCAGCCCGAACTCCTCCGACACCCGGTCGAACTCCTGCGCCGTCGGCTCGTGCAACCCGATCCAGAGGAAGGCGTCCACCGCGTCCCTGGCCTCCTCCAGAGCGGCGACGACATCGGCCGGCCCCGCTCTGCGGCGCCCGTTCCGGTAAATGGCACAGTCCACGATCACGGCGCGTATTCTCCCCCGCGGGTCCCCGTCCCGCACGCGGACGGCCGACACCGCCTAGGCTGGCGGGCATGGCGACGTTGATCCTCGTACGGCACGGACGCTCCACGGCCAACACCTCCGGCCTGCTCGCCGGCCGGACACCCGGAGTGTCCCTGGACGAACACGGCACGGCCCAGGCCTCCGCGCTGCCCGCACGGCTGGCCGGTGTCCCGCTCGCCGCGGCCGTCACCAGCCCCCTCCAACGCTGCCACGAGACCCTCGCGCCGCTCCTCGCCGCCCGCCCCGGACTGACCCTGCACACCGACGAGCGGATCAACGAGTGCGACTACGGCGACTGGTCCGGGCGCAAGCTCGCCGAACTCGCCGACGAACCCCTCATGGCCGTCGTCCAGCAGCACCCCTCCGCCGCCGTCTTCCCCGGCGGCGAGTCCATGCGCGGCATGCAGGCACGCGCCGTCGAGGCCGTACGGGACTGGAACGCCCGGATCGAGGCCGAGCACGGCGAGGACGCCGTCTACCTCATGTGCTCGCACGGCGACATCATCAAGTCGATCGTCGCCGACGCGCTCGGCCTGCACCTGGACCAGTTCCAGCGCGTCCACGTCGACCCCTGCTCGGTCACCGCCGTCCGCTACACCCGGCTGCGGCCCTTCCTGCTGCGCCTCGGCGACACCGGCGACCTCGCGACCCTGACCCCCCGCGACGGGGCCGGCGGCAACGGAGTCGCGGACGTGGGGGGCGGCGCGGGCGCAGCGTGATCGCCCCGCACAGTAGGGTGGATTGAGCCGCTGCCGCGCCGCACGCGACGTCCGCGACGCTCGCGACACCCGTGGCGCCCGCGACGCCGCCCGACCCACCGATCAGAGCCAAGGAGAGGGAACGTGTCCCGTCAGGTGTTCCTCTATGACCCGCCGGAGCGCTTCGTGGCCGGTACGGTCGGGCTGCCTGGCCGCCGTACGTTCTTCCTGCAGGCATCCGCCGGCGGCCGCACCACCAGCGTCGCCCTGGAGAAGACCCAGGTGGCCGCGCTCGCCGAGCGCATGGACGAGCTGCTCGACGAGGTCGTACGGCGCACCGGCGGCAACGCCCCGGTGCCCGCCGTCGCCCCCGCCGACATCAGCGACACGGCCCCCCTCGAAACGCCGGTGGAGGAGGAGTTCCGGGTCGGCACCATGGCGCTGGCCTGGGACGGCGAGGAACAGCGCCTGATCGTCGAGGCGCAGGCCCTCGTCGAGCTCGACGTGGACTCCGAGGAGGACCTCGCCGAGGCCGAGGAGCGGCTGCTGCAGGACGAGGAGAACGGCCCCCCGATGCTGCGCGTCCGGCTCACCGGCGCCCAGGCCAGGGCCTTCGCCAAGCGGGCCCTGGACGTGGTCAACGCCGGCCGGCCGCCGTGCCCGCTGTGCAGCCTGCCCCTCGACCCGGAAGGACACGTATGTCCGCGCCAGAACGGATACCGCCGCGGAGCCTGACGGCCACGACCGAGCCGACGGCCGTGTCCGCCGCCCCTGCCGCCTCCGCCGCCTCCGCCGACGGTGTCCTCGCGCTGCTCACAGAAGGTGAGCTGACCGTACGCGGCCGGATCCGCGAGGCGTCCAACGGCGTGCTGTTCTGCACGGTCGCGTACGAGGGGAGGCGCGCCGACTGCGTGTACAAGCCGGTCGCCGGTGAGCGGCCCCTGTGGGACTTCCCCGACGGCACGCTCGCCGAGCGCGAGGTCGCCGCGTACGCCGTGTCCGAGGCCACCGGCTGGGGACTCGTCCCGCCGACGGTGCTCCGGGACGGCCCGTACGGACCCGGCATGGTCCAGCAGTGGATCGAACCCGACCCGTACGCGCCCGAGCTCCTCGCCCTGGTCGACGAGGACGAGCCCGGAGACGGCTGGAAAGCGGTGGGCCGCGCCCAGGTCGACGAGCACCGTACGGCACTGCTGGTCCACGCCGACGACGTACGCCTCCGCCGCCTCGCCGTACTCGACGCGGTGATCAACAACGGCGACCGCAAGGGCGGGCACCTGCTCCCGGCGCCCGGCGGCCGCCTCCACGCGATCGACCACGGCGTCACCTTCCACGTGGACGACAAGCTGCGCACCCTCCTGTGGGGCTGGGCCGGCGAGCCGCTCCCCGCCGAGGCCGAGGCGGTCCTGACCGCCCTGGACGGCTCCCTGGCCCCGGGCGCCCCCCTCGCGGCCCGCCTCACGGACCTCATCACCGCCCCGGAGCTGGACGCGCTCCGCGCCCGGGTCCGGCACCTCCGCACCACCGCCCGCCACCCGCACCCGCCCACGGACTGGCCGGCCATCCCCTGGCCCCCGATCTGACCGGCCCGCACAGGGCCCAGCACACCCGGCTGCCGCGCGCAAGAGTGCCGTACCGGTCATGATTCCGCAGCCGGTTCGTATCCGGAACGCGCGTCCGGTTACGCTCGAAGCATGCATGCCTGGCCCGCTTCTGAGGTCCCCGCCCTGCCCGGCAAGGGCCGCGACCTCCGGATCCACGACACCGCGACCGGCGGACGAGTGACCCTCGACCCCGGCCCCGTCGCCCGTATCTACGTCTGCGGCATCACGCCGTACGACGCGACCCACCTGGGTCACGCGGCGACCTACAACGCGTTCGACCTCGTTCAGCGCGTGTGGCTCGA
This sequence comes from Streptomyces sp. TRM64462, assembly GCF_013362995.1. Lineage (GTDB taxonomy): Bacteria > Actinomycetota > Actinomycetes > Streptomycetales > Streptomycetaceae > Streptomyces. The sequence continues at coordinate 7,341 of NZ_JABWDV010000406.1, forward strand.
CACCAAGCGGCAGGTCCACTACGTGCAGAACGTCACCGACGTCGACGATCCGCTGCTGGAGCGGGCCGTGCGCGACGGGATCGACTGGACCGGTCTCGCGGAGCGCGAAACCTCCCTGTTCCGCGAGGACATGACGGCCCTGCGGATCCTGCCGCCGCGGCACTTCATCGGCGCCGTCGAGGCCATACCCGGCATCGTGCCGCTCGTCGAGCGGCTCCGCGACATGGGCGCCGCCTACGAGCTCGACGGCGACATCTACTTCTCCGTCGAGTCCGACCGGCACTTCGGCGAGGTGTCCCACTACGACGCCGAGGTCATGCGGGCCCTGTCCGCCGAGCGCGGCGGCGACCCCGACCGGCCCGGCAAGAAGAACCCGATCGACCCGATGCTGTGGATGGCCGCCCGCGAGGGCGAGCCGAGCTGGGACGGCGGCTCGCTCGGCCCCGGCCGCCCCGGCTGGCACATCGAGTGCGTGGCCATCGCCCTCGACCACCTCGGGATGGGCTTCGACGTCCAGGGCGGCGGCTCCGACCTGATCTTCCCGCACCACGAGATGGGCGCCTCGCACGCCCACGCCCTCACCGGCGAGCACCCCTTCGCCAAGGCGTACGTGCACGCCGGCATGGTCGCCCTGCACGGCCAGAAGATGTCCAAGTCCAAGGGCAACCTGGTCTTCGTCTCCACGCTCCGCCGCGAGGGCGTCGACCCGGCCGCGATCCGCCTGTCGCTGCTCGCCCACCACTACCGGGCCGACTGGGAGTGGACCGACCAGGTCCTCCAGGAAGCCGTCGAGCGCCTCGGCCGCTGGCGTGCCGCCGTCTCCCGGCCCGACGGACCCCCGGCCGACGCCCTGGTCGAGGAGATCCGGGACGCGCTCGCCGACGACCTGGACACCCCCGCGGCGCTCGCCGCCGTGGACCGCTGGGCCGCGCTCCAGAGCACCGAGGGCGGTACGGACGAGGGAGCGCCCGGCGTCGTCTCGCGCGCCGTGGACGCCCTGATGGGCGTGGCGCTCTAGCCGACGATCACCACCGCGCGCTCCGGCGTCCGGCGCAGACCGTCACGGCCCCCTGAAGGTTCCGCCTCCAGGGGGCCGTTCCGCTGATCCTGATCCGGAGTCAGCTCGACCTCCTGCGCCGCGACGGTGCCCTGTGATGGGGTGAGTGCGGTCTCCACCGTCTGATCACAGTTGCCGAAAGGACGCCCATGTCACGTTCCTTCGCACGCAGAAGACTCCTGGGCGCGGCCGCCGCACTCGGCGGCGCCGCCGTGCTCGCCCCGCTCACGGGCACCGCGCACGCCACGGCCGCCGGCCGCACCGGTACGGCCGCGCCCGACGCCACCACCGGCACGTGGCCCACCCGCTTCCCCCTGCCCGACGGCTTCCGCCCCGAGGGCATCACCATCGGCCGCAGCCCCTTCGCGTACCTCGGCTCCCTCGCCAATGGCGACGTACGCCGCGTCTCCCTCGCCACCGGGCGCGGCAGGACCGTCGTCCCCGGCGGCGGCGTCGACCACCCCACCATCGGGCTCAAGATCGACCGGCGTGAGCGGCTGCTCTACCTCTGCGGCGGCGGCAGCGGGGAGATCCGGGTCGCCGACGTCCACTCGGGCTCCCACCTGCGGACCTTCACCGTCGGCTCGGCCGGCACCTTCGTCAACGACGTGATCCTCACGCCAGGCGCCGCCTGGTTCACCGACTCGTTCAAGCCGCAGCTCTACCGGCTCCCCGTGGGCCGGCACGGCGAACCGGGCGACGCGGTGGCGACCGTACCGCTGGCGGGGGAGTGGCAGCAGGGCGACGACTTCACCGCCAACGGCATCACCACGACCCCGGACGGCTGCGACCTGCTGGTCGTCAACACCGTCGTCGCGGGCGGCTCCCTGATGCGCGTCGACCCGCGCACCGGCGACGCCCGCCGCGTACCACTCGGCGACCTGAGGATCCCGCACGGCGACGGGCTCCTGCTGCTGGGACGGGACCTGTACATCGTCCAGCAGGTGCTCAACCAGGTGGACGTGGTGCGGCTGAACGAGGCCGGGACGGAGGGCACCCCGATCGCCCGGATCACCGATCCGCGCTTCCGCATCCCCACGACGGCGGCCGCCTGGGGCGACCGGATCTATCTGCCGAACGCCCGCTTCGACGTGGAGCCGACGCCGGACACCGAGTACGACGTGGTGGCCGTACGGAGAGTGTGAGCGCGCGGCGGGGCGGTGCCGTGTCGCGCGGCACCGCCCCGCCCGCGGCCGTCGTACGGCCCGCGCCCTACTCCTGGTCCCGCTCGGGGGAGTCCCCGTCGTCCTCGCCGCTGCTGCTGCTGCCCTCCGCCGCTTCGGCCGCGTCGTCCGATGCGTCCGGCGCGTCCGATGCGTCCGGCGCGTCCGATGCGTCCGACGCGGGTTTCGGGGGCTTCGGCGGGCGGGTCCGGCCGCCGGCCGTGTCCCGCAGGTACGAGCCGTCGCCGCCGTCCGTCGCGTGCCCCGGGCCGCCGTCGCGGCGCCGCAGATAGCGCTCGAACTCCCGGGCGATGGCCTCGCCGGACGCCTCCGGCAGCTCCGCCGTGTCCCGCGCCTCCTCCAGCGTCTGGACGTACTCGGCCACCTCGCTGTCCTCGGAGGCCAGTTGGTCCACGCCGACCTGCCAGGCCCGGGCGTCCTCGGCCAGTTCACCGAGCGGGATCCGCAGGTCGATCAGGTCCTCCAGGCGGTTCAGCAGCGCCAGCGTCGCCTTCGGGTTCGGCGGCTGCGACACGTAGTGCGGCACCGCCGCCCACAGGCTCACCGCCGGGACGCCCGCGTGCGTGCACGCCTCCTGGAGGATGCCGACGATGCCCGTCGGCCCCTCGTACCGGGTCTCCTCCAGCTCCATCCGCCGCGCCAGGTCCGGGTCGGACGTCACACCGCTGACCGGCACCGGCCGCGTGTGCGGGGTGTCGCCGAGCAGCGCGCCCAGGATCACGACCATCTCCACGCCCAGCTCGTGGGCGAAGCCCAGGATCTCGTTGCAGAACGAGCGCCAGCGCATGGACGGCTCTATCCCGCGGACCAGCACCAGGTCCCGCGGCTTGTCGCCGCCGACGCGGACCACGGAGAGCCGGGTGGTGGGCCAGGTGATCCTCCGTACCCCGCCGTCCAGCCACACCGTGGGCCGGTTGACCTGGAAGTCGTAGTAGTCCTCGGCGTCGAGCGCCGCGAACACCTCGCCCTTCCACTCCCGTTCCAGGTGCGCGACCGCGGTGGAGGCGGCGTCGCCGGCGTCGTTCCAGCCCTCGAACGCGGCCACCATGACCGGGTCGATCAGCTCGGGAACCCCCTCGAGCTCGATCACCCAGGCCTCCTTCCGAAGTTCCGTGCGTACGAACCAACCTTACGGCGTGGCAGGCCCCCGTCCGCAGCCCCTGTACACGTCCGGGTGCTGTATCGGCCTCCGGCGACCAGCCGTCCCGAATTCACGCAAGACGCCGGGGTACATCCGATCTCAGGGGCCGGAAAACGGGCTCAGGGGGTGGACTCTGCGGTGTGGGCGCCCGTATACATCGGATGATCCCTTCAAAGATCCGATGTCCATGACGACCATGACGACAGGCAGGGCAGACATGAGTCCCCTCGTCACCGCGTTCGAGGTGCACGACATCCGCTTCCCCACCTCGGAACAGCTCGACGGCTCCGACGCCATGAACCCCGACCCCGACTACTCCGCCGCCTACGTCGTCCTGCGCGCCGACCGGGGACCCGACGGCCACGGCTTCGCGTTCACCATAGGCCGCGGCAACGACGTCACCGCCGCCGCCATCGAGGCGCTCCGCCCGTACGTCGTCGGCCGCCCCGCACCCCGCACCGCCGCCGACCTCGCCGCGCTCCACCGCGACCTGACGCACGACTCGCAGCTCCGCTGGCTCGGCCCCGAGAAGGGCGTCGCGCACATGGCGGCGGGCGCCGTCGTCAACGCCGCCTGGGACCTGGCCGCCACCGCCGCCGGCCTGCCCCTGTGGGAGTTCCTGGCCCGGATGACGCCCGAGGAGCTCGTCTCCCTCGTCGACTTCCGCCACCTCACTGACGCGCTCACCCCCGACGAGGCCCTCGCCCTCCTCCGCGCCGCCGAACCCGGCCGCGCGGAACGGGCCGCACGGCTGCGCGCCGAGGGCTACCCCGCGTACACCACGACACCCGGCTGGCTCGGCTACGACGACGCCACGCTGGTGCGGCTCGCCCAGGAGGCCGTCGCGGAGGGATTCGGGCAGATCAAGCTGAAGGTCGGCGGCGACCCCGACGACGACGTACGGCGCCTGCGCCTCGCCCGCGCCGCCGTCGGCCCCCGTATCCGTATCGCCCTCGACGCCAACCAGCGCTGGGACGTCCCGGAGGCACTGACCCGGCTCGCGGAACTCGCCCCGTACGACCCGCACTGGATCGAGGAACCCACCAGCCCCGACGACATCCTCGGCCACGCCGCGATCCGCGCAGCCCAGCACGTGCCCGTCGCCACCGGCGAACACGGCGCCAACCGCGTCCTGTTCAAGCAGCTCCTCCAGGCCGGGGCCGTCGACTACGTGCAGATCGACGCCGCCCGCGTGGCCGGGGTCAACGACAACCTCGCCATCCTGCTGCTCGCCGCCAAGTTCGGCGTGCCCGTCTGCCCGCACGCCGGGGGAGTGGGGCTGTGCGAACTCGTGCAGCACCTCGCCATGTTCGACTACGTCGCCGTGTCCGGGACCTGGGAGGACCGGGCCGTCGAGTACGTCGACCACCTCCACGAGCACTTCACCGACCCGGTCGTCGTACGCGGCGGCCGGTACGCGGCACCCACCGCGCCCGGGTTCTCCGCCCGGATGCGCCCCGATTCGATCGCCGCCCACCGCTACCCGGACGGGCCGGTATGGCGGGAAAGGAGCCTGCGCTGTGCGTGACTTCGAGTTCCGTGACTTCGACGTGCGTGACTTCGGCGTCCGTGACTTCGACGGGATCAACGCGCTCGTCACCGGCGGCGCCTCCGGCATAGGCGCGGCCGTCGCCCGCGAACTGCTCGCGCGCGGCGCTCGCGTGGCCGTCCTGGACCGGGACACCTCGGGCGCTCCCGACGGGACGCTCGCCCTCACCGCCGATGTCACCTCCGACGACGCCGTACGGTACGCCGTCGCGGCCGCCGTCGACGCGTTCGGCGGCGCCCTGCACACCGTCGTCGGCAACGCCGGCACCGGCGCGGCCGGCACCGTCGAGGACAACGGCGACGACGAGTGGCGGCACGTCCTGGACGTGAACCTCCTGGGGGTCGTCCGCACCGCCCGCCACACCCTGCCGCACCTCCGGCGGGCCGCCGCCGACCGCCCGGGCGCGGTGTCGATCACCCACACGTGCTCGATCGCCGCCACCGCCGGGCTGCCGCAGCGGGCGCTGTACTCGGCCTCCAAGGGCGCCGTGCTGTCGCTGACCCTCGCCATGGCCGCCGACCACGTCCGCGACGGCGTCCGCGTCAACTGCGTCAACCCCGGCACCGCCGACACGCCCTGGGTGACCAGGCTCCTGGACGCGGCCGCCGACCCGGTGGCCGAGCGGGCCGCCCTGGAGGCCCGGCAGCCGATGGGCCGGCTGGTCACCGCCCAGGAGGTCGCCGCCGCCGTCGCCTACCTGGCGAGCCCCGCGGCCGCGGCCGTCACCGGCACCGCGCTCGCCGTCGACGGCGGCATGCAAGGCCTGCGCCCGCGCCCGCGCCCCGCCTCGTAGAACGAGAACCCGCGCTCAGAGGACCGACCGCAGCCACTGCTCCACGCTCGCGATGTGCACCGTCGCCCACGACCGGGCCGCCTCGGCGTCCCGGTCCCGCAGCGCCGCCAGGATCGCCCGGTGCTCGTACAGGGTCCTGCTCACCGCGTCCTCCTGCGTCAGGCCGCGCCACACCCGGGCCCGGGTCGTCGGCCCGGACAGCCCGTCGAGCAGCGAGCACAGCACCGTGTTGCCCGACGCGCCCACGATCCGCCGGTGGAAGTCCAGGTCCGCCGCGACCAGCTCCTCCACCGGCGGATCCACGCCCAGCGCGTCCAGCGCCGCCTCCAGCGCGTCCAGCTCGGCCGTGTCGATGCGGTGCGCGGCCAGCGCCGTCGCGGCCGGCTCCAGGATGCGCCGCACCGCCAGGAACTCCAGGACCGTGTCGTCCCGGTGGAAGTCCACGACGAAGCTCAGCGCTTCGAGCAGGATCTGCGGGTCGAGGCTCGTGACGTACGTGCCGTCGCCCTGCCGTACGTCGAGAATGCGGATCAGCGACAGAGCGCGGACCGCCTCGCGCAGCGAGTTGCGGGACAGGCCCAGCTCGGCGGCCAGTTCACTCTCCTTCGGCAGCCGGTCGCCGGGGCGCAGCGCACCCGAGACGATCATCTCCTTGATCTTCTCGATCGCCTCGTCGGTCACAGCCATGGCGTCCCCCACTGCCTCTCAGACATCCGATGTGTGAGCTGTTGGAGCGTACAAGGAGTACGAGGAGGGCGGCTCCCGTGGGAGCCGCCCTCAGTCCTGCCTGACGTGCGGGTCAGGAGGTCTTGTCAGGCCTTGTCGCCGAGCATCCCCTCGACCTTGGCCCGGATCTCGTCCGTCGCCAGGCCGCGGATCGTCAGCGTCGTACGGCGGCGCAGCACGTCGTCCGCCGTCTCCGCCCACTCGTGGTCGCGGGCGTAGGCCACCTGCGCCCAGATCTCCGGGGCGTCCGGGTGGATCCGCTCGGCCAGCTCCGGCCGCTCGTACGCCATGCGGGCGATGTCGAAGGAGAGCGAACCGTAGTGGGTGGCCAGGTGGCGGGCGGTGTCGGCGGCCATGCGCGGGCCGGGCGTGCCGCCGTCGACCAGCAGTCGGTGCGCGACCGCGTTCGGGTTCGCTATGCCGGGCAGCGGCAGCTTCTTCGGCAGGCTGGAGATCGGCTCCATGTCCTCGCCGAGCGGGCCCCCGGGCAGGGTGGCCAGCTTGTTCATCACCGTACGGCCGATGTGGCGGAACGTCGTCCACTTGCCGCCGGCCACCGACAGCATGCCGCCGCGGCCCTCGGTGACGACGGTCTCGCGCTTGGCCTTGGAGGTGTCGCCGGGACCGCCCGGCAGCACCCGCAGACCCGCGAAGGCGTATGTGATGAGGTCACGGTCGAGCTGCTGGTCGCGGATGGAGAAGGCGGCCTCGTCCAGGATCTGGGCGGTGTCCTTCTCGGTGACCGCGACGTCCGCCGGGTCGCCCTCGTACTCCTCGTCCGTCGTGCCGAGCAGCAGCATGTCCTCCCAGGGGAGGGCGAACGTGATGCGGTACTTGTCGATCGGCGTGGCGAGCGCGGCCTTCCACGGCGACGTCCGCTTCAGGACCAGGTGCGCGCCCTTGGACAGGCGGATGGACGGGGCCGCGTTCGGGTCCTCCATCCGGCGCAGGTGGTCGACCCACGGGCCGGTCGCGTTGAGGACGAGGCGGGCGTCGACGCCGAACTCGGCGCCGTCGACCCGGTCCTGCAGCTCGGCGCCGGTGACCCGGCCCTGTGTGAAGCGCAGTCCGGTGACGGCGGCGTGGTTGAGCACGGTGGCGCCCGCGTCGACGGCCGCGCGGACCGTCATGAGCGCCATGCGCGCGTCGTTCATCTGGTCGTCGCCGTACACGGCCACGGCCTTCAGGTTGTCGGTGCGCAGCTCCGGCACGTCCTGCGCGGCCTTCGAGGGGCTGAGCAGGTGGCCGACGCCGTCACCGAAGGCGGAGAGCGCCGAGTACGCGAAGACGCCCGCGCCGAGCTTCGCCGCGCCGTGCGGCCCGCCCTTGTACACCGGGAGGTAGAAGGTGAGCGGGTTCGCCAGGTGCGGGGCGACCTGCCGGGAGACCGCACGGCGCTCGAAGTGGTTCTCCGCGACCAGCTTCACCGCACCGGTCTGCAGGTAGCGCAGACCGCCGTGGAGGAGCTTGGAGGAGGCGGAGGAGGTGGCGCCGGCGAAGTCGCCGGCGTCCACCAGGGCCACCCGCAGCCCGGACTGGGCGGCGTGCCAGGCGGTGGAGATACCGAGAATGCCGCCGCCGATGACCAGGAGGTCGTAGGTCGCCTTGGACAGCTGCTCCCGGGTCTCGGCGCGGCTCGGCAGGGAACCGGCAGCCGGGTGCGTCCCGAGGGCGGGGACGCTCTGCAGGGTGGTCATGTCGAATTACTCCTCGTCCTCGATCCAGCCCATGGTCCGCTCGACGGCCTTGAGCCAGCTCTTGTACTCGCGTTCGCGGGTCTCCGCGTCCATCCGCGGAGTCCACTCGGCGGCGCGGCGCCAGTTGGCGCGCAGCGCGTCGGTGTCGGGCCAGAAGCCGACGGCCAGGCCGGCGGCGTAGGCCGCGCCGAGGCAGGTCGTCTCGGCGACCATCGGACGCACCACGGGTGCGTCGAGGACGTCCGAGAGTGTCTGCATCAGCAGGTTGTTGGAGGTCATGCCGCCGTCGACCTTCAGTGCGGTCAGTTCGACGCCGGAGTCCTTGGTCATGGCGTCGGTGATCTCGCGGGTCTGCCAGGCGGTGGCCTCGAGCACGGCGCGGGCGATGTGCGCCTTGGTGACATAGCGGGTCAGGCCGGCGATGACGCCGCGGGCGTCGGACCGCCAGTACGGGGCGAACAGGCCGGAGAAGGCCGGCACGAAGTAGGCGCCGCCGTTGTCCTCGACCGAGGACGCCAGGGTCTCGATCTCGGCCGCGGAGTTGATCAGGCCCATCTGGTCGCGCATCCACTGCACCAGCGAGCCGGTGACGGCGATGGAGCCCTCCAGGGCGTACACCGGCGCCTTGTCGCCGATCTTGTAGCCGACGGTGGTGATCAGCCCCGAGTAGGAGTTGATGATCTTTTCGCCGGTGTTCAGCAGCAGGAAGGTGCCGGTGCCGTACGTCGACTTGGCCTCGCCCTCGGAGAAGCAGGTCTGGCCGAACAGGGCCGCCTGCTGGTCGCCGAGCGCGGAGGCGACCGGGACGCCGTCGAGGACGCCGCCCTTGACCGTTCCGTACACCTCGGCGGAGGAGCGGATCTCCGGCAGCACGGCCGCCGGGACCTCCATGGATTCGAGGATCTTCTGGTCCCACTCCATGGTGTGGAGGTTCATCAGCATGGTGCGGGAGGCGTTGGTGACGTCGGTGACGTGGTGGCCGCCGTCGACGCCGCCGGTCAGGTTCCAGATGACCCAGGAGTCCATGGTGCCGAAGAGGATGTCGCCGCGCTCGGCGCGCTCGCGCAGGCCCTCGACGTTGTCGAGCAGCCAGCGGGCCTTCGGTCCCGCGAAGTAGGAGGCGAGGGGCAGGCCGGTCTCGCGGCGGAAGCGGTCCTGGCCGACGTTGCGGCCCAGCTCCTTGCAGAGCGCGTCGGTGCGGGTGTCCTGCCAGACGATGGCGTTGTGGACGGGCTCACCGGTGTTCTTGTCCCACAGGACGGTGGTCTCGCGCTGGTTGGTGATGCCGATGGCCTTGACGTCGGCGGCGGTGATGCCGGCCTTCGCGATGGCGCCGGCGACCACTTCCTGGACGTTGGTCCAGATCTCGGCGGCGTTGTGCTCCACCCAGCCCGGCTTCGGGAAGATCTGCTCGTGCTCCTTCTGGTCGACGGACACGATGCGCCCGTCGCGGTCGAAGACGATGCAGCGGCTGGAGGTGGTGCCCTGGTCGATGGCCGCGATGAACGGGCCGGTGCCGTGGGAGGTCGTGGCGGTCATAGGGGGTGTGCTCCTCGGGTCTGTTGAAGGGTCGGGTCGGCCGGGCTCAGGCGAACGCGAGGTTGTAGATACCCCCGGCGATGGCCGCACCGATCAGCGGGCCGGCGACCGGGATCCAGGCGTAGCCCCAGTCGGAGGTGCCCTTGTGGGGCAGCGGGAGCAGGGCGTGCACGATGCGGGGGCCGAGGTCACGCGCCGGGTTGATGGCGTAACCGGTCGGGCCGCCGAGCGAGAGGCCGATGGACACGACGACGAACGCGACGATCAGACCGCCGAGGACGCCGAGGCCCTTGCCGCTGTCGTTGAGGCCCTGGGTGAGGACGGCCAGGACGAGCACGACCGTGCCGATGATCTCGGTGGCCAGGTTCTGCCAGGTGTTCCGGATCTCGGGGCCGGTGGAGAAGATGCCCAGGACCGGGCCCGGGCCCTCGATGGCACCTTCGACGGGCTTGCGGATGATCTCCGGGTCCCGCAGGTGCGACTGGAACTGTCCGTAGTAGGCGACCCAGACGAGCGCGGCACCGATCATGGCGCCGAGGAGCTGGCCGGCGAAGTAGACGGGGGTGTTGCTCCAGTCCCCGTCCTTGATGGCGATGCCGACCGTGACGGCCGGGTTCAGATGGGCTCCGGAGAGGGAACCTGCCGTGTAGACGGCGGTCATGACCGCGAAGCCCCACCCGAAGGTGATGGCGACCCAGCCGGCGCCGTGCGCCTTGGAGCGCTTGAGCACGACGGCGGCGACGACGCCTCCGCCGAGGAGGATGAGTAGGGCGGTACCGATGATCTCGCCGATGAAGATGTCGGAGCTGGACACCCGCGACTCCTTTGTCCTTCGTCCAGGAAAGACGAACCCCGGGTCCCTCCGGTGGTCCGTGCCCTCGGGATGAGGGCGGTTTCCGGCCTCCTGGCGTTGCCACACTCTAGCGCGTATTTCCGGTAGGTGTTCGACAATGCCGACCGATGGACGGCAGTTTTGCCCCCGTGTGAAGAGGCCGTCAAGAGTTCGAGACCCGTAAACCCGATCGTTACCGACACACTGCGTACACACGCCACCGCCCGGTGAGCCACGACGGCCGTCACCGGGCGGAACACCCCCGCGGACGCCTCGGCGGACGCCCCGCGCACCCCCTCAGAAGCGCCCGGCCCCCAGGTCCCGCGACACCGCCCGCGCCGTCTCCCGCACCGCGGCGACCAGCTCCGACCGCAGCTCGCCCCGGTCGCACACCCGCTCCACCGCGCCCGTGATCGCCACCGCGCCCACCGGCATCCGCCGCCGGTCGTGGATCGGCGCGGCCACCGACGCCACGCCCTCCCACGTCTCCTCCACGTCCGCGGCCCAGCCGCGCGCCCGCGTCAGGTCCAGCAGCTCCTCGAAGTCGTCGAGCGCCGTGACCGTACGGGAGGTGAACGCCTTGCGCTCCACCTCCACCGCCTCGCTGTGCGCCACCGGGTCGTACGCCGAGAGCACCTTGCCCAGCGCCGTCGAGTGCAGCGGCTGCATCGCCCCCACCTCCAGCACCTGCCGGCTGTCGTCCGGCCGGAACACATGGTGGATCACCAGCACCCCGCGCTGGTGCAGCACACCCAGATGGACGCTCTCACCGCTGGACCTCGCCAGGTCGTCCGTCCACACCAGCGCCCGCGCCCGCAGTTCGTGCACGTCCAGATAGCTGTTCCCGAGCCGCAGCAGCTCCGCGCCCAGCTGGTACCGGCCGGAGGCGTCGTCCTGCTCGACGAAGCCCTCCGCCTGGAGCGTCCGCAGTATGCCGTGCGCGGTGCCCTTCGCCAGGCCCAGCGACGAGGCGATGTCGGAGAGACCCAGCCGGCGCTCTCCGCCCGCGAGCAGCCGCAGCATCGCCGCCGCCCGTTCGAGGGACTGGATGTTCTTCGCCATCCCCGGCCTGCTCCTTCACTCCATGGTTCGACAATGCTGAACACTATCGGTCGTTACCGACCTCCGGCCACATCGTGGAACCCTCGCAGTGTTCATGGCCGGTCCTGAATCCCCGCCAAGCATGCCGTCCGCCACGTGGGACAACGTGCCCGCCCCAGGGACCCGGCGGTTACGCTGACGAGGTGCGCCTTCTCCTGAAGGACGCAAAGCCGACAGCCGTCGCACCTCAGGGAGCATCTCCATGGCCTCGTTGCCGACCCCGTCCGCCACGCCCGCCGCAGGGACCGTCCCGCCCGCCGATCCCGCCGCCCGGGCCGCCGCCCTCCGCGAAGCCCTCGCCACCCGCGTGGTGGTGGCCGACGGAGCCATGGGCACGATGCTCCAGGCCCAGGACCCCACCCTCGAGGACTTCCAGAACCTCGAAGGATGCAACGAGGTCCTGAACATCACCCGGCCCGACATCGTCCGCTCCGTCCACGACGCGTACTTCTCCGTCGGCGTCGACTGCGTCGAGACCAACACCTTCGGCGCCAACTTCGCCGCACTCGCCGAGTACGACATCGCCGAGCGCGTCCACGAGCTGTCCGAGGCCGGCGCCCGTATCGCCCGCGAGGCCGCCGACGCCTCCACCGCCTCCACCGGCCAGCAGCGCTGGGTCCTCGGCTCCATGGGCCCCGGCACCAAGCTGCCCACCCTCGGCCACGCCCCGTACACCACCCTCCGCGACGCCTACCAGCAGAACGCCGAGGGCATGATCGCCGGCGGCGCCGACGCCCTCCTCGTCGAGACCACCCAGGACCTCCTCCAGACCAAGGCCGCCGTCCTCGGCGCCCGCCGCGCCCTCGACACCCTCGGCGTGGACCTCCCGCTGATCGTCTCCGTCACCGTCGAGACCACCGGCACCATGCTCCTCGGCTCCGAGATCGGCGCCGCGCTCACCGCGCTGGAACCCCTCGGCATCGACATGATCGGCCTGAACTGCGCCACCGGCCCCGCCGAGATGAGCGAGCACCTGCGCTACCTGGCCCGGCACTCCCGTATCCCGCTGTCCTGCATGCCCAACGCCGGCCTGCCCGTCCTCGGCAAGGACGGCGCCCACTACCCCCTCACCGCGCCCGAGCTCGCCGACGCCCAGGAGACCTTCGTCCGCGAGTACGGCCTGTCCCTCGTCGGCGGCTGCTGCGGTACGACCCCCGAGCACCTGCGCCAGGTCGTGGAACGCGTCCGCGACCTCACCCCCGCCCCCCGCGACCCCCGCCCCGAGCCCGGCGCCGCCTCCCTGTACCAGACGGTGCCGTTCCGCCAGGACACCTCGTACCTCGCCATCGGTGAGCGCACCAACGCCAACGGCTCCAAGAAGTTCCGCGAGGCCATGCTCGAAGGCCGCTGGGACGACTGCGTGGAGATGGCCCGCGACCAGATCCGCGAAGGCGCCCACATGCTCGACCTGTGCGTCGACTACGTCGGCCGCGACGGCGTCGCGGACATGGAGGAGCTCGCCGGACGGTTCGCCACCGCCTCCACCCTCCCCATCGTCCTCGACTCCACCGAGGTCGACGTCATCCGCGCCGGCCTGGAGAAGCTCGGCGGCCGCGCCGTCATCAACTCCGTCAACTACGAGGACGGCGACGGACCCGAGTCCCGCTTCGCGAAGGTCACCCGGCTGGCCCAGGAGCACGGCGCCGCGCTCATCGCGCTCACCATCGACGAGGAGGGCCAGGCCCGCACCGTCGAGAAGAAGGTGGAGATCGCGGAGCGGCTCATCGACGACCTGACCGGCAACTGGGGCATCCACGAGGAGGACATCCTCATCGACTGCCTCACCTTCACCATCTGCACCGGCCAGGAGGAGTCCCGCAAGGACGGCATCGCCACCATCGAGGCCATCCGCGAACTCAAGCGCCGCCACCCGCGCGTGCAGACCACCCTCGGCCTGTCCAACATCTCCTTCGGCCTCAACCCGGCCGCCCGCATCCTCCTCAACTCCGTGTTCCTCGACGAATGCGTCAAGGCCGGCCTCGACTCGGCGATCGTGCACGCCTCCAAGATCCTGCCGATCGCCCGCTTCGACGAGGAGCAGGTCACCACCGCCCTCGACCTCGTCTACGACCGCCGCGCCGAGGGCTACGACCCGCTCCAGAAGCTCATGGCGCTGTTCGAGGGCGCCACCGCCAAGTCCCTCAAGGCCGGCAAGGCCGAGGAACTCGCCGCGCTCCCCCTGGAGGAGCGGCTCAAGCGGCGCATCATCGATGGCGAGCGCAACGGCCTTGAAGCCGACCTCGACGAGGCCCTGACGACCCGTAAGGCCCTGGACATCGTCAACGACACCCTGCTGGACGGCATGAAGGTCGTCGGCGAGCTGTTCGGCTCCGGTCAGATGCAGCTCCCGTTCGTCCTGCAGTCCGCCGAGGTCATGAAGACGGCCGTCGCCCACCTCGAACCGCACATGGAGAAGTCCGACGCCGAGGGCAAGGGCACCATCGTCCTCGCCACCGTGCGCGGCGACGTCCACGACATCGGCAAGAACCTCGTCGACATCATCCTGTCCAACAACGGCTACAACGTCGTCAACCTGGGCATCAAGCAGCCCGTCTCCGCGATCCTCGACGCGGCGGAGGAGCACGGGGCCGACGTCATCGGCATGTCCGGACTCCTCGTCAAGTCCACCGTGATCATGAAGGAGAACCTGGAGGAGCTCAACCAGCGCGAGCTCGCCGCCAAGTACCCCGTCATCCTCGGCGGCGCCGCCCTCACCCGCGCCTACGTCGAACAGGACCTGCACGAGATCTACCAGGGCGAGGTCCGCTACGCCCGCGACGCCTTCGAGGGCCTGCGCCTCATGGACGCCCTCATCGCCGTCAAGCGCGGCGTACCCGGCGCGACCCTGCCCGAGCTCAAGCAGCGCCGGGTACGCGCCACCGGCACCGCCGTCGTCGAGGAGCGCGAGCCCGAGAGCGGCGTCCGCTCCGACGTCGCCACCGACAACCCCGTACCCGAGCCGCCCTTCTGGGGCACCCGCGTCGTCAAGGGCATCCAGCTCAAGGAGTACGCCTCCTGGCTCGACGAAGGCGCCCTGTTCAAGGGCCAGTGGGGTCTCAAGCAGGCCCGCACGGGCGAGGGACCGACGTACGAGGAGCTCGTCGAGACCGAGGGCCGGCCCCGGCTGCGCGGCTGGCTGGAGCAGCTCCACACCCAGAACCTGCTCGAAGCGGCCGTCGTCTACGGCTACTTTCCCTGTGTGTCCAAGGGCGACGACCTGATCCTCCTCGACGAGCGCGGCAACGAACGCACCCGCTTCACCTTCCCGCGCCAGCGCCGCGGCCGCCGCCTGTGCCTGGCCGACTTCTTCCGCCCGGAGGAGTCCGGCGAGACGGACGTGGTCGGCCTGCAGGTGGTGACGGTCGGCTCCAGGATCGGCGAAGCGACGGCGGAACTCTTCGCGTCCAACTCCTACCGCGACTACCTGGAGCTCCACGGCCTGTCCGTCCAGCTGGCCGAGGCACTCGCCGAGTACTGGCACGCCCGCGTCCGCGCCGAACTCGGCTTCGCGGCCGAGGACCCGGACGCCGTCGAGGACATGTTCGCCCTCAAGTACCGGGGCGCCCGCTTCTCGCTCGGCTACGGGGCCTGCCCGGACCTGGAGGACCGCGCCAAGATCGCCGACCTCCTGGAGCCCGAGCGCATCGGCGTCCACCTCTCGGAGGAGTTCCAGCTCCACCCCGAACAGTCCACGGACGCCATCGTCCTCCACCACCCCGAAGCCAAGTACTTCAACGCCCGCTGACCCCACCCACCGCCCGCCCCGTCAAGCCGTTGTGGGCAGGCGTTCCTCCCCCAAGGACTTCGTCCAGGGGGACCCCCAGGGCGATGGGGGTCCCCCTGCTCGAGCGGAGCCGAGAGCTTGGGGGAGGGTGGGCACAACTCCCCCGGGGCGCTGCGCGTAACCGGACGGCCCGCCCCCGGGGGGCGTACACCACCGTCCCCCCGGGGCACAACGCGCTACGTACCGGTAGCACGCCACGCCGTAGGCAACAGGCGCGCGCCCCGGCGCACAGCGACGTACACTGGTCGGTCCAGTGCAGGCCGGTCGCACCCCGCCCCACGGGGGAGCTCGAACGAGCTCCCGCCGCGGCGCCCGCGACCGGCCTTCTCGTCCCCATGGAGGTGTGCCGGATGACCAGCAGCGTCCCCGCGTCCCTGACCCGTACCGCCGACGGCTCGGCCCTGCAGGCCGTGTTCCTCGACATGGACGGCACCCTCGTCGACACCGAGGGCTTCTGGTGGGACGTGGAGGTCGAGGTCTTCGCCGCACTCGGCCACGCCCTGGACGTGTCCTGGCGCGACATCGTCGTCGGCGGCCCCATGACCCGCAGCGCCGGCTACCTCATCGAGGCCACCGGCGCCGACATCACCCTCCCCGAGCTCACCACCCTCCTCAACGACCGCTTCGAGGAGCGCATCGACAACGGCGTGCCCCTCATGCCCGGCGCCCGACGCCTCCTCACCGAGCTGTCCGCGCACGGCATCCCCACCGCCCTGGTCTCCGCGTCCCACCGCCGCATCATCGACCGCGTCCTGTACTCCCTCGGCCCCGACCACTTCACGCTCACCGTCGCCGGCGACGAGGTGCCCCGTACGAAGCCGCACCCCGACCCGTACCTCCACGCCGCCCGCGGAGTCCGCGCCGACCCCGCCAGATGCGCCGTCATCGAGGACACCGCCACCGGCGTCGCCGCCGCCGAGGCCGCGGGCTGCCGCGTCGTCGCCGTCCCCTCCGTCGCGCCGATCGCCCCCGCCGACGGACGGGTCGTCGTCGGATCACTCGAAGAAGTCGATCTCGGCTTTCTGCGATCTCTGATCACAGGAATGGACTGACCGCACACCGAGCGTGTCACGTTGAATACTGGAAAAACTCAGGGCTGCCAGGCGTGCATTTTGCGTGACATCACGGAAAAGCCCGCAACGTGACCTTGCTCACTCAGCGTGGCGCCGACCGGGCGCCCCTCCACCCCCACATGCCCGGATCGGGCGGCTTCGACCACACCCATGTGTCCGGATTCATGGAGTCGTGTACGAAACATTCCGGGCTCTCGGAGTCACCCGCCCACGCCACATGATCACTTTCTGATGACATCTCAACTGGTGCCCGGTCCGGGATCGGTGGCGCTGCCACTAATCTTTTCGCCGAGCACTTCGCCGCACCATTCCCCGTGCCCCGACCGCCACAAAGCGCCGGGAACACGGGGTCGATCGTGTCCGGGACCCGGACCGGTCGCCCGCCCCACAACGGCACCCGCGGCGAAGTCTCCGCACAGCGCCTCACCCCCGTGCCGGACCAGGAGTACGTCCCCCATGAACCGCAAGACCTTGGTGCTGCCGGCCCTCATCGGCCTGCTGGCCCCCCTCCTCACCGCCTGCGGCAGTGAGCCGGGCGGCGCCGCCAGAGGCAACGCCATCGTCGTCGGCACCACCGACCAGTTCACCGCCACCGAGGACGCACCCGCCCCCTTCGACCCGGCCCACGCCTACGACACCGGCATCTGGAACGTACTCCGCCAGACCGTCCAGACCCTCATGCGCACCCCCCGCGGCGGCGGCCTCCCCGTCCCCGACGCGGCGTCCGAGTGCCGGTTCACCGACCTCGCCAGCCAGAGCTACCGCTGCCTCCTCCGCGAAGACCTCACCTTCGCCGACGGCAAGCCCGTCACCGCCCAGGACGTGAAGTTCTCCATCGAACGCGTCCTCGCCATCAAGTCCGACAACGGAGCCGCGGGCCTGCTCGCCAACATCGACACCGTCGAGACCAAGGGCTACCGCGAGGTCGTCTTCCACCTCAGGACATCCGACGCCACCTTCCCGTACAAGCTGTCGACGCCCGTCGCCGGGATCGTCAGCAGCGACAGGTACGAGCCCGCCAAGCTCCGCGAAGGCTTCCAGGTCGACGGCTCCGGCCCGTACACCATGCGCCCCGAGGTCCGCGACGGCCACGTCACCAGCGTCGTCTTCACCAAGAACCCCCACTACAAGGGCGACGTCAAACTCCGCAACGACCAGGTCGTCCTCCGCTCCTTCACGGACGCCCACACCATGGCCGAAGCCCTCGACGCCGGCGACATCGACATGATGACCCGCACCATGGAACCCGGCCAGATCGAGGAACTCGACGACAAGCCGAAGGAAGGCATCAAGCTCACCGAGGTCCCCGGCCTCGAGATCCGCTACCTCGCCTTCAACACCAAGGCCCCGTCCGTCGAGAACAAGGCCGTCCGCCAGGCCATGGCCGCCCTCGTCGACCGCGAGCAGCTCACCGCGAAGGTGTACGGCCCGACCGCCAAGCCCCTCTACTCGCTGATCCCGTCGACGATCGCCGCGCACCGCAACTCGTTCTTCAACACATACGGCGAGCCCAGCCGCGACAAGGCCGCCGGCATCCTCCGCGACGCCGACGTCACCACCCCCGTCAAGCTGACCCTGCACTACACCACCGACCACTACGGCTCCGCCACCGCCGACGAGTTCGCCGCCCTGCGCGACCAGCTCAACGCGAGCAAGCTCTTCGACGTGACCCTCCAGGGCACCGAGTGGTCCACCTACCGCCCCGCCCAGAAGCGCGGCGACTACGCGGTCTACGGACTCGGCTGGTTCCCCGACTTCCCCGACCCCGACAACTACACCGCGCCGTTCCTCGACACCGACAACTTCCTCAACACGCCCTACGTGAGCGACGAGATCCGCGACCGGCTCATCCCGGAGTCCCGCCGCCAGGCCGACCGCACCGCCGCCACCCCCGCGTTCCAGCGGATCCAGGACATCGTCGCCGACGACGTCCCGGTGCTCCCGCTCTGGCAGGGCAAGCAGTACGTCGCCTCCCGCGACACCCTGACCGGCGTCGAATGGGCGCTCAACACCTCCTCGGACCTCCAGCTCTGGGAGCTCGGCCGAGGCACCGCCTGACCCCTGCTGTACCGGCCGTGCATGGGCCCGGTCGACGAAGAGATCCAGAGGCAAGGTTCCAGTGAAGGCACACAACAAGTGGCTGACGGCCCCGCTCGCAGCGGGGCTGGCGGCCGCCACGCTCAGCGGCTGCGGCACCGACAAGGACGCCGGCACCGGCGGCGCCGGCACGGTCGTCGTCGGCATCTCCGACAAGGTCATGGCGACCGACCCGGCCGCCGGCTACGACCCCGGCTCCTGGCTGCTGTTCAACAACGTCTTCCAGTCCCTGCTGAGCTTCCCCAAGGGCGCCACCACGCCCCAGCCGGAAGCCGCCGACAAGTGCGAGTTCGACAAGGGCGCCAGCACCGTCTACACGTGCACCCTGCGCGACGGCCTGAAGTTCAGCAACGGCAACCCGCTGACCTCCGAGGACGTCAAGTTCTCCTTCGAACGCGCCCTCAAGATCGACGACCCGGACGGCCCCGGGCCGCTGCTGTCCACCATCGACACGATCGAGACGCCCGACGAGCGGACCGTCGTGTTCAAGCTCAAGGTGCCCGACGCGACCTTCCCCAGCAAGATCGCCTCCGGTGCCGGCTCCATCGTCGACCACCGCGCCTACCCCGGCGACGCCCTCCGCGGCGACCACAAGGCCGTCGGCTCCGGCCCGTACAAGCTGGAATCCTTCAGCGACACGGAAGCCGTCTTCTCCGTCAACGCCGACTACAAGGGCACCGCCAAGGTCCGCAACACCGGCATCAAGCTGAAGTTCTACCAGGGCGACCGCAAGGCCCTCGCCGAAGGCCTCAAGAACGGCGACGTCGACGTCGCCTACCGAGGCCTCGCCGCAGCCGACATCAAGGAGCTCAACGGCTCCCCGACGGCCGGCCAGAAGGGCATCGAGGTCATCGAGGGCTCCAGCGCCGAAGTACAGCACCTCGTCTTCAACATGAAGGACCCCGTCGCCGGCAAGCTCGGCGTACGCCAGGCCATCGCCCACCTCGTGGACCGCGACGCCCTCGTCCAGGACGTCTACCAGTCCACGGCCACCCCCCTGTACTCGATCGTCCCCGCCGGCATCCTCGGCCACAACACCGCCTTCTTCGACCGCTACGGCGACCGCCCCCAGCCCGACAAGGCCAAGAAGGCCCTGCGCGACGCCGGCTTCGACGACAAGGTCAAGCTCACCCTGTGGTCCACGCCCAGCCGCTTCGGCCCCGGCACCGACCAGCAGCTCCACGCCATCGCCAAGCAGCTCAACAACAGCGGCCTGTTCGACGCCGACGTCCAGTCCGTCGAGTACGACCAGTACGAGAAGGACATCGAAGCCGGCAAGTACGGCGTCTACGTCAAGGGCTGGGTCCCCGACTACCCCGACCCGGACAACTTCACCCAGCCGTTCTTCGGCGAGGGCAACGTCCTCGGCAACCACTACGAGAACAAGAAGATCACCAACAAGATCATCCCGGACACGGCGGCCGCCGCCGACCGGACCTCGGCCCAGGACGAGTTCGCCAAACTCCAGAACCTCGTCGCCGAGGACCTCCCCATCCTCCCGCTCTGGCAGGCCAAGCAGTACGCCGTCGCCTACAACACCGTCAGCGGCCTGGAGTGGACCCTCGACGCGTCCACCGTCTTCCGCTTCTGGGAGATCAAGAAGGGCTGACCGACCCGGGCGGAACCCCACCCGACACCGGTGCCCCCGTGGACACTCCACGGGGGCACCGGCACATCCGCACCCGTCCGCTACTGCGCGCCCGGACGCACCAGACCGCTCTCGTACGCGTACACGGCCGCCTGCACCCGGTCCCGCAGCCCCAGCTTCGTCAGCACATGACCCACATGCGTCTTCACCGTCGTCTCCGACACGAACAGATCCGCCGCGATCTCCGCGTTCGACAACCCCCGCGCCACCAGCTTCAGCACCTCGACCTCACGCTCCGTCAGCGTGTTCAACGCGTCCGGCACCGGCTCCTCACCCGACGGCAGATGCCCCGCGTACTTGTCGAGCAGCCGCCGCGTGATACTCGGCGCCAGCATCGCCTCACCCGCCGCCACCACCCGGATCGCCTGCACCAGCTCGTTCGCCGGAGCGTCCTTCAGCAGAAACCCGCTCGCCCCCGCCCGCAACGCCTCCACCACATACTCGTCCAGATCGAACGTCGTCAGCACCAGCACCTTCGCCGGCCCGTCCCGCCCAGGACCCGTGATCTGCCGCGTCGCCTCCACACCGTCCATCCGGGGCATCCGGATGTCCATCAGCACCACATCCGGCTGCAACGCCCGCACCTGATCGAGCGCCTGAAGGCCGTCCCCGGCCTCACCCACCACCGCGATGTCCTGCTCCGCCTCCAGAATCATCCGGAAACCGGTACGCAGCAGCGGCTGGTCGTCGACCAGTAGGACGCGGATAGCCACGGAAACTCCTTAAGGGATCGCCTGACCCGCCTCATTCTGCCCCGACCCGCCCCCGCGCACCGACAACGGGTACACCGGGGGAGTCCCCCCGAACTCCGGACAGAACGCCTGGTGATCGCACCACCCGCACAGCTTCGTCGGCCGCGGCCGCCAGTCACCCGTCTCCGTCGCCCGCCGAATCGCGTCCCACAGCGCCAGCAGCTTCCGCTCCACCCGCCGAAGATCCGCCTCCACCGGGTCGTACGTCACCACATCACCGCTCCCCAGATACACCAGCTGCAACCGCCGCGGCAGCACCCCCTTCCACCGCCGCACCACCAACGCGTAGAACACCATCTGGAACAGCGCACCCTCGCTGTACTCCGCCCGCGGCGCCTTCCCCGTCTTGTAGTCGACGATCCGCACCTCACCCGTCGGCGCCACATCCACCCGGTCGATCACCCCCCGCAACCGCAGCCCCGACTCCAGCTCCGTCTCCACGAACAGCTCACGCTCCACCGGCTCCAGCCGCGTCGGATCCTCCAGCGTGAACCACCGCTCCACCAGCTGCTCCGCCTCCCGCAGCCACTGCGCCAGACGCTCCCCCTCCGGATCGTCCTCGAACAGCGCCCCCAGCTCCGGCCGCGACTCCAGCAGCCGGTCCCACTGCCGCGGAATCAGCGCCCGCGCCTGCGGAGCCGTCCGCTCCGCGGCCGGCACATCGAAGAGCCGCTCCAGCACCGCATGCACCAGCGTCCCCCGCGTCGCCGCCGCACTCGGCTTCTCCGGCAGCTTGTCGATCACCCGGAACCGGTACAGCAAAGGACACTGCATGAAGTCGCTCGCCCGGGACGGCGACAGCGACGACGGGGGCCGCGGGCTCGTAGTCATGGCTCAGACCCTACGACCCGCCACCGACAGCAAGCCGCATACCATCGACCACAGACCCTCACACACTGCATGATCGACCAGGAAACCCCCCTCACCCTCCACATCGAAGGGCCCCCGTGAACCAGGACGACAGCGCAAAGCAGCGGCGCACCCGAGAACCCGGCGGTGGCATCCTCATGGGACGCGCCTTCGGCGTGCCCGTCTACGTCGCCCCCAGCTGGTTCCTCGTCGCCGCGCTCATCACCTGGGTCTTCGGCGGCCAGCTCGACCGGGTCCTCCCCGAACTCGGCAACGCGCGCTACCTCGTCTCCCTCTTCTTCGCCGTCGCCTTCTACGCCTCCGTCCTGGTCCACGAACTCGCCCACACCGTCGCCGCACTCCGCTTCAAACTCCCCGTCCGCCGCATCCAGCTCCAGTTCTTCGGCGGCGTCTCCGAAATCGAGAAGGAGACCGAGACCCCCGGCCGCGAATTCGTCCTCGCCTTCGTCGGCCCCCTCCTCTCCCTCGCCCTCGCCGGCCTCTTCTACGCCGGGATGAAAGCCGTCGAACCCGGCACCGTCCCCGGCGTCCTCCTCGCCGGCCTGATGATCTCCAACCTCATCGTCGCCGCCTTCAACCTCCTCCCCGGCCTCCCCCTCGACGGCGGCCGCATGCTCCGCGCCGTCGTCTGGAAGATCACCGGCAAGCCCATGAGCGGCACCGTCGCCGCCGCCTGGGTCGGCCGCGCCCTCGCCGTCACCGTCCTCATCGGCCTCCCCCTCCTCACCCACACCGGAGCCCTCGGCAACACCACCGACGGCCTCAGTGGCATGGACACCGTCATGGACGCGCTCCTCGCCGCCATCCTCGCCGCCATCATCTGGACCGGCGCCGGCAACAGCCTCCGCATGGCCCGCCTCCGCGAACACCTCCCCGAACTCCGCGCCCGCGCCCTCACCCGCCGCGCCGTCCCCGTCACCTCCGACACCCCCCTCTCCGAGGCCCTCCGCCGCGCCAACGAAGCCGGAGCCCGCGCCCTCGTCGTCGTCGACGGCCACGGCGAACCCACCGCCCTCGTCCGCGAGACCGCCATCGTCGGCATCCCCCAGCACCGCCGCCCCTGGGTCGCCGTCAGCGGCCTCGCCCAGGACCTCACCGACGGCATGAGAGTCCCCGCAGAACTCGCCGGCGAAGCCCTCCTCGACCGACTCCGCGAAACCCCCGCCACCGAATACCTCGTCATCGAGGAGACCGGCGAGATCTACGGAGTCCTCTCCACCGCCGACGTGGAACGCGCCTTCGTCCAGGCCATGGCCCGCCCCAGCTGACCACCCCCGCCGCACCACGTCACAGGCCCCCACCGAAGCCCGGTACCCTGGTCACATGTCCGAACCGACCGGTGCCGCCCGCCGACGCGGGCCCTTCAAGGTCGGGGACCAGGTCCAGCTCACCGACCCCAAGGGACGCCACTACACGTTCACGCTCGAAGCCGGGAAGAACTTCCACACCCACAAGGGTTCCTTCCCCCACGACGAGCTGATCGGCGCCCCCGAGGGCAGTGTTGTCCGAACCACGGGAAACGTCGCCTACCTCGCGCTGCGCCCCCTGCTCCCCGACTACGTCCTGTCCATGCCCCGCGGGGCCGCAGTCGTCTACCCGAAGGACGCGGGGCAGATCCTCGCCTTCGCCGACATCTTCCCCGGCGCCCGCGTCGTCGAAGCCGGCGTCGGCTCAGGCTCCCTCAGCAGCTTCCTGCTCCGCGCCATCGGCGACAGCGGCATGCTCCACTCCTACGAGCGCCGCGAAGACTTCGCCGACATCGCCAAGGCCAACGTGGAACGCTACTTCGGCGGCCCCCACCCCGCCTGGCAGCTCACCGTCGGCGACCTCCAGGACAACCTCACCGACACCGACGTCGACCGCGTCATCCTGGACATGCTCGCCCCCTGGGAATGCCTCGAAGCGGTCTCCAAGGCCCTCGTACCCGGCGGCATCCTCTGCTGCTACGTCGCGACCACCACCCAGCTGGCCCGCACCGTGGAATCCATCCGCGAGATCGGCTGCTACGCCGAACCCCAGCCCTGGGAATCCATGATCCGCAACTGGCACGTCGAAGGCCTCGCCGTCCGCCCCGACCACCGCATGATCGGGCACACCGGCTTCCTCGTCACCGCCCGCCGCCTCGCCGACGGCGTCGAACCCCCCATGCGCCGCCGCCGCCCCGCCAAGGGCGCCTACGGCGAGGACTACGTCGGGTGGGGCGGAGGGAAAGAAGGAGCCCCCAACAAGGCCTGACACACCCGGCAACGCCACCACGCCGCCGCCGAGTTCCCGTACCCACACGGAAACTCGGCGGCGGCGCCGTCATGTTCACCCCGCACCCCGCCGACACCCCCACCGTTCCCCCCTGCTGTGACATATGGCACGATGCTGGCCACCTCCCCCGCACAGCCCACAGGAGACACCCCGCGTGCAGACCTCCGCCGTCCCGGACCTCGCGCACACCCCCGGCCTCGCGCACGGCCCCGACCTCGCGCACACCCACACCGGGCCCCTGCACTGGCTGGCCACCGCCACCGCCATGGCCGCCGTCATCGCCGTCACCGGACTCCTCCAGCCGGATCCCGCCACCGCGACCCTTCCCGCCCACACCCACACGGCAGCCGCCCCCGGCACCACGCCGACCCCCGCGGCCGCACCCGACGCCGACGCCGTCACCTATCCGCTGACCTGCGCCGGAGCACCCACCGTCATCGCCCACACCGCCACCGGCGATCTCGACGGAGACGGCACACCCGAAACCATCGCCGCGGCTCACTGCCAGGCAGGCTCAGGCACCCCGCCCCACGGCCTCTACGTCCTCACCCACAGCCGCGACACCCACACCCCCCGCATCGTCGCCACCCTCGTCGACCCCGCCGAAGGCGTCAGCACCGCACAGCTCGCCGTCCGTGACGGCACCATCACCGCCACCCTCCTCGGCTACAGCACCCCCGACGTCCCCCGCTGCTGCCCCGACCGGCGCGACACCGTCAACTGGCGATGGACCGGCGGCACATTCCTCCGCACCGCCGGAGCAGCCGGTTAGGCCGTTTCCTTCGGATCATCTGATCGTTGGTTGATGCGTGTCGTTGACTGACGCCCAGTGGGCACGCATCGAGCCGTTGCTGCCGGACCGGACACCGAAGCGGGGTGGCCGGTGGCGGGACCACCGGCAGGTGATCGACGCGATCGCCTTCAAGTACCGCACCGGCACTCCGTGGATGGAGCTGCCCGAGCACTTCGGCTCATGGAAAGGCGCCCACAACCGGCTGCGGAAATGGGCCGCCGACGGCACCTGGGAGAAGGTCTTCACCGCCCTGCTCGCCCAGGCCGACGCCGAAGGCGACCTCGACTGGGTCGTCGCGGTCGACTCCACGATCGTCCG
>NZ_JABWDV010000407.1 GCF_013362995.1 Streptomyces sp. TRM64462
AGCTGTCCACCAACCTGAAGATCATCATCGCGGCGGCCGCCGCGGTCGTCCTGATCATCGGCGGCGGCGTCGTCTACTCCGCCACCAAGGGCGACGACCAGCCCGTCGCGCAGGGCGGCTCCGGCGCCACCGAGGGCGGCGGCAAGGGCGGCGAGAACGGCGGCGGCGACAGCGGCCCCAGCGGCGGCGGCAAGGAGAAGCCGCCCGCCAACACGCAGGCGAAGGTGGCCTTCCAGGTCCCCGCGGCCGTCGTCACCGACTCGACGCAGACGGCGGGCTCCTGGCTCACGGACAAGACGTACGCCAAGACCGGCGTCGACTCCGTCGTGGGCTACGACCCGGAGAAGGGCACCCAGCTGTGGAAGCTGGACCTGGCCGGTGAGGCGTGCGGCGCCTCGCGGCACGTCAAGGACAACAAGACCGCCATCCTCTTCAAGCCGGCCAAGCCGACGAAGGAGAAGAAGTACCCGCCGTGCAGCGAGGTCGGCGTCATCGACCTCGACAGCGGCAAGCTCCTGTGGAGCAAGAACATCACCGGCGGCACCATCGGCGACCGCAAGATGTCCTGGGACGAGGTCACGATCGGCGCCGACACCGTCGCGGCCGGCGGTACGTCCGGCGGCGCGGCCTGGGACCTCGCCACCGGCAAGGAGTACTGGCGCCACGAGGACAACGCCGAACGCTGCCGCGACACCGGCTACGGCGGCGGCGAGGCCCTCGTCGCGGTCCGCAAGTGCGGCGCGTCCGACGGCGGCTGGGTGGTGATCCAGAGCCTCAACCCGACCACGGGCGCGCCCGCCTCCTCGTACAAGATGCCGGCCGGTGTCGAGTACGCGTCGATCGTGTCGAGCAAGCCCCTGGTCGTGGCGGCCGACGTCGGTGACTCGGCGGGCGACGGCTCCGGCATCTCGGACTTCTTCTCGATCGACGAGACCAGCGGCAAGCTGAAGGCGAAGATCGCCGTCGACGCCGAGCGGTTCAATGCCAAGTGCCCGAAGACCGACGTCGAGAAGTGCGAGAAGGTCGTGGTCGGCAACGGCCGGATCTACGTGCCGACGGAGCAGCACGAGGGCGGCGGCGACGAGTCCGGCCGGACCAACGAGATCGTCTCCTTCGACCTCGCCACCGGCAAGCCCACCACCGACAAGGCGGACGCCGGGGACCGCAGCGAGCTGTGGCCGGTGCGGATGGACGGCAACAACCTCATCGCGTACAAGGCCACGCCGTACGACAAGGGCCCCCAGATCGTCAGCATCGACGGCGGCAGCTTCGAGCAGACCGTGCTCCTGGAGACGCCCGCCGACCGGACGATCCGCATGGCGACCCGGACGCTCGCCGAGCGTGAGCTGATCTACCGGGACGGCCGCCTCTACGTGTCCGACCGGTTCCTGTCGAAGCCGTACGGCAGCAGCAGCGAACCCCGTTACCTGGTCCTGGCGTTCACCACGAAGTAGCAGGACGGAAGCGGTCCGACGGCCCGGCGCATCATCCCGATGCGCCGGGCCGTTCCGTAGGGAGGGCGCCTGCGCGGCGTCAGCCTGCGTCCGCTCAAGTAGCCCTGATTGGCGAAGAATTCGACATTGTGGGGGACTTCTCACCAGTAGGGGGCGCAGAACGTCGAACAAGCGTGTAGCTTGCCGGGTCATGGAGGGCCGGGGGGTCATCTCCACGGGGACAAGGGGATGGGGGTTCTCAATGGGCGTGCGGCTGATGGTCGTCGACGACCACCGCCTGCTCGCCGAGGCGCTCGCCTCGGCCCTGAAGCTGCGCGGGCACCGGGTGCTCGCCGCCGCCGCGCCGGCCGCCGGGGCGGCCGAACTCGTCGTGAGCCGCGCCCCCGAGGTGTGCCTCCTCGGTACGGCGACCCCCGCCGAGCCGGGCGCCTTCGACCCGGTCGTCCGCATCAAGCGCGACCGCCCGCAGGTGGCCGTGGTCGTCCTCGGGCCCGTGCCCAGCCCCCGCGGTATCGCCGCGGCCTTCGCGGCGGGCGCCTCCGGGTACGTACGGCACGACGAGCGCATCGAGGGCGTCGAGCGGGCCATGATGAAGGCCCGCGCGGGCGAGGCCGCGGTGGCGCCGCAACTGCTCCAGGGGGCGTTCACGGAGCTGCTCAACCCGGCCGCCAAGCCCGACGACGAGGGCCAGCGGCTCCTCCAGATGCTCACGCCCCGCGAGGTGGAGGTCCTGGTGCGGGTCGCCGAGGGCGAGGACACGCGGCTGATCGCCGCCGGTATGGGCATCGCCCCGAGCACGGCGCGCACGCATGTGCAGCGGGTCCTGATGAAGCTGGGCGTCGGCTCCAGGCTGGAGGCCGCCGCGCTCGCCGCCCGCACGGGCCTCCTCGACCGCGCTGCCGCGGACGTCCTGAGGATCCCGCACCAGTACTGACCCGCCAGGTCACCGCAGGCCACCCAGGGCCGTACGGCGCTTCCCGCGCCGTACGGCCCTTTCTCATTGACGCTGCTGTTTGTTTGTGGTTCCTTGTGTGTGGTTCTGTTTGATTGATGGTTCTGGTCGTGGCGCTGCAAGGAGCCCGAGTGAAGAAGACCCCGACCCGGCTCGCCGACGGGCGCGAGCTGGTGTACTACGACTCCCGCGACGACGCGGTACGCGACGCGGCCGACCCCCGCCCGCTCGACCCGGTCTCCACCGCGTCCGAGATCCGGCACGACGCCCTGCTCGGCGACTCCGTCGTCGTCGCCTCCCATCGCCAGGGCCGCACGTACCACCCGCCCGCCGACGCGTGCCCGCTCTGCCCGTCCCGCAACGGCCGGCACTCCGAGATCCCGGCCGACGACTACGAGGTCGTCGTCTTCGAGAATCGTTTCCCCTCCCTCTCCGGCGACGCGGGCCGCTGCGAGGTCGTCTGCTTCACGCCCGACCACGACGCGTCGTTCGCGGACCTCACGCCCGCGCAGGCCGCACTCGTCCTCGACGCCTGGACCGACCGCACCGCCGAACTCGCCGCACACCCCGGAATCGAGCAGGTGTTCTGCTTCGAGAACCGGGGCGCCGAGATCGGTGTCACCCTCGGCCATCCGCACGGCCAGATCTACGGCTACCCGTTCACCACGCCCCGTACGGACCTGATGCTCCGCTCCCTCGACGAGCACCGGGCCCGCACGGGCGGCGGCAACCTCTTCGACGACCTGGTCGCCCGCGAACGCGCCGACGGCGCACGGGTGGTCCTCGCCACCGGCCACTGGACCGCGTTCGTGCCGTACGCCGCCCACTGGCCGTACGAGGTGCACCTCTACCCGACGCGCCGCGTCCCCGACCTGCGCGCACTCGACGACGGCGCGCGCACGGAGTTCCCACAGGTCTATCTGGAACTGTTGAGACGCTTCGACCGGATATTCGGGGATGGTGAGCCGCCCACTCCGTACATCGCCGCCTGGCACCAGGCGCCGTTCGGCGACCCGCGGCGCGAAGAATTCGCACTGCATCTCGAGCTTTTCACCGTCCGCCGCACTTCCGGCAAGCTGAAGTTCCTCGCGGGCTCCGAGTCCGGCATGAGTGTGTTCATCAACGACGTGCCGCCGGAGGCCGCGGCCCGGCGACTGCGAGAGGTAGCGAGCGCATCATGAAGTACCTGGTAACCGGCGGCGCCGGCTATGTCGGCGGCGTCGTCGCCGCCCATCTGCTGGAGGCCGGGCACGACGTCACCGTCCTGGACGACCTGTCCACCGGCTTCCGCGCGGGCGTCCCCGACGGCGCCGCGTTCGTCGAGGGCCGTGTCCAGGACGCCGCCCGGCACCTCGACCCGTCCTTCGACGGCGTGCTGCACTTCGCCGCGTTCTCCCAGGTCGGCGAGTCCGTCGCGCGGCCCGAGAAGTACTGGGACAACAACGTCGGCGGCACCATGGCGCTGCTCGCCGCGATGCGCGAAGCGGGCGTGCGCCGCCTCGTCTTCTCGTCCACGGCCGCGACGTACGGCGAGCCGGTCTCCACGCCGGTCACGGAGACCGACCCGACCGTCCCCACCAGCCCGTACGGGGCGTCCAAGCTGGCCGTCGACCACATGATCGGCGGCGAGGCCGCCGCCCACGGACTGGCCGCCGCGTCCCTGCGCTACTTCAACGTGGCGGGCGCCTACGGCCGGTACGGCGAGCGCCACGACCCCGAGTCCCACCTCATCCCGCTCGTCCTCCAGGTCGCCCTCGGCCGCCGCGCGTCCGTCTCGGTGTACGGGGACGACTACCCGACCCCGGACGGCACCTGCGTCCGCGACTACATCCACGTCGCCGACCTGGCCGAGGCGCACCTCCTCGCCATGGACGCCGTCACGCCGGGCGAGCACCTGATCTGCAACCTCGGCAACGGCAACGGCTTCTCCGTGCGCGAGGTCGTCGAGACCGTCCGCGAGGTCACCGGCCACCCGGTGCCCGAGGTCATGGCCGCCCGCCGCCCCGGCGACCCGGCCGTCCTGGTCGCGTCGGCCGCCAGGGCGCACGAGCGGCTCGGCTGGAAGCCGTCCCGCGCCGACCTCGCCGGGATCGTCGAGGACGCCTGGGCGTTCGCCCGCCGAGAGGGGACCGGAGCGTGAGCGCGGCAGCGGCGGAGAAGGTCGCCGCCCAGTTCCAGGAGCTGTACGGCACGGCGCCCGAAGGCGTCTGGGCGGCCCCGGGCCGGGTCAACCTCATCGGTGAGTACACCGACTTCAACGACGGCTTCGTGATGCCGCTCGCCCTGCCGCACACCGCCGTCGCCGCCGTCAGCCGCCGCACCGACGGCGTGCTCCGCGTCCACTCCGCCGAGGCCGGCACGGGCCCGGGCCAGGGCGGCGTCGTCCACCTGGACGTCACGTCCCTGACGCCCGGCGCCGGCACCGGCTGGGCCGCCTACCCGGCCGGCGTGGTGTGGGCGCTGCGCGACGCCGGGCACACGGCCGTCACGGGCGCCGACATCCACCTGTCGTCCACGGTCCCGACCGGCGCCGGACTGTCCTCGTCCGCCGCCCTGGAGGTCGTCACGGCCCTCGCGCTCGACGACCTGTACGGGCTCGGTCTGACCGCACCCGGGATCGCCGTGCTCGCGCAGCGCGCCGAGAACGCGTTCGTCGGCGTGCCCTGCGGCGTCATGGACCAGATGGCGTCCGCCTGCTGCACCGACGGCCACCTCCTGCACCTCGACACCCGCGACCTGACGTGCCGCCAGGTCCCGTTCGACCTCGACGCCCACGGGCTGCGGCTGCTGGTCGTCGACACGCGCGTCAAGCACGCGCTCGGCGACGGCGCGTACGCCGAGCGGCGCGCCGGGTGCGAGGCCGGCGCGCGGGCGCTCGGTGTGCGCACGCTGCGCGAAGTCGCGTACGAGGAGCTCCCGGACGCCCTGGAGCGGCTGGCCGACCCGACGGTCCGCGCCTGTGTGCGGCACGTCGTGTCCGACAACCACCGGGTCGCGCGCACCATGGCCCTGCTCGACGCCGGTGACGTACGGGCGGTCGGGCCCGTTCTGGACGAGGGGCACGTCTCGCTCCGGGACGACCTGCGGGTGTCCTGCCCGGAGCTGGACCTCGTCGTCTCGGCCGCGGGCGCGGCGGGCGCCCTGGGCGCGCGGATGACGGGCGGCGGCTTCGGCGGCTCGGCGGTCGTCCTGGTGGAGGCGGACGCGGCCGACGCGGTGGCGGCGGCCGTGGAGGCGGCGTTCGCGGCGGCCGGGTACCCGGCGCCGCGGATCTTCCCGGCGGTGGCGTCGGAGGGAGCGCGCCGACTCCTGTGACCCGGGCGGAAAGCCCCGTAAGCGATCTTGGGCAGTCGATTTCCGCCCCGTTACGACACAGCTGACACACGGGAAACACCCTGGTCGGTCAGTTCTGCAAATCGGCTTCCGGGGCGCCCGTACGGCCGTACGCTGATGCACAGCACCGGTGGGGGCCGGTGCTGATCAGGGGGCGAGACAGCCGGGTACGACGCCCGGGGTGGGGGAGCGGTCACTGCGCGGCGGCGGCCGTGCGCTCAGGTGAACGCCTCATTCCGGGCGCCGTACCCGCGGCTGCCGGTCGCTTCCTCGACGCTTGGGGGTGTCAGTGGTCCGTATCCGGGTGCTCGTGGTGGACGATCACCGCATCTTCGCCGAGTCGCTCGCCGCCGCCCTGGCGGCCGAGCCCGATGTCGACGTGTCGGCGGCGGGCAGCGGTCCCGCCGCGCTGCGCTGTCTGGACCGCGCGGCCGCCGAGGGCCGCAGGTTCGACGTGCTGCTCGTCGACGCCGACCTCGGCGCGGGCGCGGGGCAGGCCGTGGCCCGTGTCGTCCCGGACGGCGGCGGGGCGGACGGCATCGTCGACGGCATATCGCTGGTCGCCGGGGTCCGCCAGGCCCAGCCGACCGTACGGACCGTCGTGCTCGCCGAGAAGGACGACCCGCGCCGCGCGGCACTCGCCCTCCAGGCGGGGGCGTCCGGGTGGGTCGCCAAGGACTGCTCGCTGCAGCGGCTCCTCGGTGTGATCCGGGGCGTGCTGCGCGACGAGACGCATCTGGCGCCCGCGCTGCTGACGGGTGTGCTGCGGGAGCTGACGGCGGCCCGCAAGCACCGCACCGAGAGCGAGCGGCTGGTGGAGTCGCTGACGCCGCGCGAGCGCGAGGTGCTGCGCTGCATGGTGGCGGGGCTCGGCCGGAAGGCGGTCGCCGAGCGGCTCTTCCTGTCCCCGCACACGGTGCGTACGCATATGCAGAACGTGCTGGGCAAGCTGGGCGTGCACTCCACGCTGGCCGCGGTCGCCCTGGCCCGGCGGGCGGGCGTGGGGCCCGCCGAGTCAGCCGGGGATGTTGTCGAACGGGGCGGTCAGCTGGCGTAGCAGCCCCGCCAGATCGGCGCGCTGGGCGCGGGACAGCCGGCCCAGGATGGCCCGCTCCTGCTCCAGGAGCCCGGCGAGGGCCTGGTCGGCGCGGTCCCGCCCCTCGTCGGTGAGCCGGACGAGGACGCCGCGCCGGTCGGTGGGGTCGGGCAGCCGCTCCACCAGGCCCTTCTTCGCGAGCCTGTCGATACGGTTCGTCATCGTGCCGGATGTCACCAGCGTCTGTGTGAGGAGCTGACCGGGGGAGAGCTGGTACGGGGCGCCCGCGCGGCGCAGCGACGTGAGGACGTCGAACTCCCAGGGCTCCAGGTGGTGCTCGGAGAAGGCGATGCGCCGTGCCCGGTCCAGATGGCGGGCCAGCCGGGAGACACGGCTGAGCACCTCGAGCGGTTCCACGTCGAGGTCCGGGCGCTCGCGGCGCCATGCAGCGACCAACCGGTCGACCTCGTCCTCCATGACTGATCAGTGTAGGGGATCTGTCGACATGAAGTCTCTTGATGTCAAGATGTATGTATCCGGACGATTGAGCAGGGCCCCGCCGGAGCAACGTTCCGCTTAGGTATCTCTTACCAGCAAGGGGGATTGACCGTGCGTTCCGCACCCATCTGGGATCCACAGCAGTACCTGCGCCACTCCGGCCACCGCACCCGGCCGTTTCTCGACCTGCTCGCCCGCATTCCCGAACTGCCCGCCACCCGGGAGGGCCGCCCCGCCCGGATCGCCGACATCGGCTGCGGCCCCGGCAACGTCACCGCGCTCCTCGCCGACCGCTGGCCCGACGCGCACATCACCGGCTTCGACCTGTCCCGCGAAATGCTGGAGCAGGCCGACAAGGAACACGCCGGCACCACGGCGGGCGGCGGCTGGCTCGACTTCCGCCGCGCCGACGCCGCCCACTGGACGCCCGACGAGCCGTACGACCTGATCGTCTCCAACGCCGCGCTCCAGTGGGTGCCGAACCACCCGGAGTCCTTCGCGGTCTGGCTCGACGGCCTCGTCCCCGGCGGCACCCTCGCTTTCCAGGTGCCCGCCAACTTCACCTCGCCCAGCCATGCCCTCCTCGGCGAGCTGTGCGAGACCCCGCAGTGGCGCTCCCGCCTCGCCGACCACGGCCGGCGCTTCGTCCACATCCTGGAGGCCGCGGACTACCTCGGCCGCCTCACCGACCTCGGCTGCTCGGCTGACGTCTGGGAGACCGTGTACTCACAGCTCCTCCAGGGCGAGGACCCCGTGCTCGACTGGGTCAAGGGCACCGCCCTGCGCCCGGTGATCACGGCCCTGGACGACGACGGCGAGGCGGTGTCGGAGTTCCTCTCCCAGTACCGCGACCTCCTCCGCAAGGCCTACCCGCCCGGCCCGCACGGCACGGTCTTCCCGTTCCGGAGGGTCTTCGCCGTGGCCCACAAGGAGGTCTGATGCCCGGGCCCCAGGCGTGACGCCCGCGTTAGCGCGACCTCGGCCCGCGTTGGCGCAACCTCAGAGGGCCGGGCCCCGGCGCCGTCGGCGCGCGGAGACCCGGCCCTCAGTCATGTCGTACGAGGCCCGCACGTACGGCCCTCAGTTCTTGCGGTGGCCTATCAGGCGCGGCTTGGGCTCCAGGCCGTCGAGGCCGTGCCAGGCCAGGTTCACCAGGTGGGCCGCCACCTCGGCCTTCTTCGGCTTGCGGGCGTCCAGCCACCACTGGCCCGTCAGGGCGACCATGCCCACCAGCGCCTGCGCGTACAGCGGCGCCAGCTTCGGGTCGAAGCCGCGGGCCTTGAACTCCAGGCCCAGGATGTCCTCCACCTGCGTGGCGATGTCCGAGATCAGCGACGCGAACGTACCCGTCGACTGCGCAACCGGCGAGTCCCGCACCAGGATGCGGAAGCCGTCCGTGTACGTCTCGATGTAGTCCAGCAGCGCGAACGCCGCCTGCTCCAGCAGCTCCCGCGGGTGCCCCGCCGTCAGCGCGCCCGTCACCATCTCCAGGAGCTGGCGCATCTCGCGGTCCACCACGACCGCGTACAGCCCCTCCTTGCCGCCGAAGTGCTCGTACACCACCGGCTTCGACACCCCGGCCTTCGCCGCGATCTCCTCCACCGACGTGCCCTCGAAGCCGCGCTCGGCGAAGAGCGTCCGGCCGATGTCGAGCAGCTGCTGGCGGCGCTCCGCGCCCGTCATCCGGACCCGGCGGCCACGCCTGGGTTTGTCGCTGCTGGTACTGCCACTGCCGTCGATCGCCACGCCGTCCATCATGCCGCGTTCGCGGAGCTGTCCTGGCGCCGGGCGTCGATCCGGGCCTGCGACGGCCAGCGCACGTCGTACGCCCAGCCCAGCTTCTCGAACCAGCGGATCAGCCGCGCGCTGGAGTCCACCTGCCCGCGCATCACGCCGTGCCGGGCGCTCGTCGGGTCCGCGTGGTGCAGGTTGTGCCAGGACTCGCCGCACGACAGGACGGCCAGCCACCACACGTTGCCGGAGCGGTCACGCGACTTGAAGGGGCGCTTGCCGACCGCGTGGCAGATCGAGTTGATCGACCACGTCACATGGTGCAGCAGGGCGACCCGCACCAGCGAGCCCCAGAAGAACGCCGTGAACGCGCCCCACCACGACCAGGTCACCAGGCCGCCCACCAGCGGCGGGATCGCCAGCGACACCACCGTCCACAGCACGAACTGGCGGGAGACCCGGCGGATCGCCGGATCCTTGATCAGATCCGGCGCGTACTTCTGCTGCGGCGTCTGCTCCTGGTCGAACATCCAGCCGATATGCGCCCACCACAGGCCCTTCAGCAGGGCCGGCACCGTCTCCCCGTACCGCCACGGCGAGTGCGGGTCGCCCTCGTCGTCCGAGAACTTGTGGTGCTTGCGGTGGTCCGCCACCCAGCGCACCAGCGGCCCCTCCACCGCCAGCGACCCCATGACCGCCAGCGCGATCCGCAGCGGACGTTTCGCCTTGAACGACCCATGGGTGAAATACCGGTGGAAACCGATCGTGATGCCGTGGCAGCCGATGAAGTACATCGCCGTCATCAGCCCCAGATCCAGCCAGCTCACCCCCCACCCCCACGCCAGCGGCACCGCCGCCACCAGGGCGAGGAACGGCACCGTGATGAACAGCAGCAGGGTGATCTGCTCGATCGAACGCTTGTTGTCGCCGCCCAGCGTCGCTGATGGCAGCTCGGGATCTTGCTCGGTGCGCCGAAGCACCTCGGGGCTGGTGGTCATAGGGGTCCCCTGGGGGGTGAGGAAACGACGGAAAGGACACGAAGGGGGACACGCGAGCACATGGCTACGGTCCCGTAACCTACGGCGTCGTAAGTATGGCAGCGAGCGGGCCCGCAGCAAGAGGGCTGTTGACGGCGTGGCCCGGACGGACACCTATCCTGGGTGCCGTCGGACAGCGCGGTCCGCAGCTTCCCCGAGGCGTCGCCTCGCGAAAACGGCCAGTTGTTCGAAGGGGCATGCCCGGGGACACCACAGAAGTACCCCTCCAGACGTGCTCATCACTGCAAGGAGCCGCACCTGTGAGCAGTGCCGACCAGACCCCCTCCGCCAGCGCCGAGCTGCGCGCCGACATCCGCCGACTGGGCGACCTGCTCGGCGAGACCCTCGTACGCCAGGAAGGACCCGAACTCCTCGACCTCGTCGAGAAGGTCCGCCGCCTGACCCGCGAGGACGGCGAAGCCGCCGCCGAACTTCTCCGCGGCACCGAACTGGAGACCGCGGCCAGGCTCGTCCGCGCCTTCTCGACGTACTTCCACCTCGCCAACGTCACCGAGCAGGTCCACCGAGGCCGCGAGATGCGCGAGAAGCGCGCCGCCGAAGGCGGCCTCCTCGCCCGCACGGCCGACATGCTCAAGGACGGCGACCCCCAGCACGTACGCGAAACGGTCAAGAACCTCAACGTACGGCCCGTCTTCACCGCCCACCCCACCGAGGCGGCCCGCCGCTCCGTACTCAACAAGCTGCGCCGTATCGCCGCCCTCCTCGACGAGCCCGTCACCGACGCCGACCGGCGCCGCCACGACCTGCGCCTCGCCGAGAACATCGACCTCATCTGGCAGACCGACGAGCTCCGCGTCGTACGGCCCGAGCCTGCCGACGAGGCCCGCAACGCCATCTACTACCTCGACGAACTGCACGCCGGCGCCGTCGGCGACGTCCTGGAGGACCTCGCAGCGGAACTGGAGCGCGTCGGCGTCGAGCTGCCCCCCGGCACCCGCCCCCTCACCTTCGGCACCTGGATCGGCGGCGACCGCGACGGCAACCCCAACGTCACCCCCGCCGTCACCTGGGAAGTGCTGATCCTCCAGCACGAGCACGGCCTCACCGACGCCATCGACATGATCGACGAGCTGCGCGGCCTGCTCTCCAACTCCATCCGCTACGCCGGCGCCACCCAGGAGCTCCTCGACTCCCTCCAGCAGGACCTCGACCGGCTCCCCGAGATCAGCCCCCGCTACAAGCGGCTCAACGCCGAAGAGCCCTACCGCCTCAAGGCGACCTGCATCCGGCAGAAGCTCACCAACACCCGCGACCGCCTCGCCAAGGGCACCCCCCACCAGGAAGGCCGCGACTACCTCGGCACCGCCGAACTGGTCGCCGACCTCGCCCTCATCCAGGCGTCCCTGCGCGAACACCGCGGCGGCCTCTTCGCGGACGGCCACCTCGACCGCACCATCCGCACCCTGTCCGCGTTCGGCCTCCAGCTCGCCACCATGGACGTCCGCGAACACGCCGACGCCCACCACCACGCGCTCGGCCAGCTCTTCGACCGGCTCGGCGAGGAGTCCTGGCGGTACGCCGACATGCCCCGCGAGTACCGGCAGAAGCTCCTCGCCAAGGAGCTGCGCTCCCGCCGCCCCCTCGCCCCGACACCCGCGCCCCTCGACGCCGCCGGACAGAAGACCCTCGGCGTGTTCCACACCGTCAAGGCCGCCTTCGAACGCTTCGGGCCCGAGGTCATCGAGTCGTACATCATCTCGATGTGCCAGGGCGCCGACGACGTCTTCGCCGCCGCCGTCCTCGCCCGCGAGGCGGGCCTCGTCGACCTGCACGCCGGCTGGGCCAAGATCGGCATCGTGCCGCTCCTGGAGACCACCGACGAGCTCAGGGCCGCCGACGTCATCCTCAACGACATGCTCGCCGACCCCTCCTACCGCCGCCTCGTCTCACTCCGCGGCGACGTCCAGGAGGTCATGCTCGGCTACTCCGACTCCTCCAAGTTCGGCGGCATCACCACCTCCCAGTGGGAGATCCACCGCGCCCAGCGGAGGCTGAGGGACGTCGCTCACCGCTACGGGGTCCGGCTGAGGCTGTTCCACGGCCGCGGCGGCACCGTCGGCCGCGGCGGTGGTCCATCGCACGACGCGATCCTCGCCCAGCCCTGGGGCACCCTCGAAGGCGAGATCAAGGTCACCGAGCAGGGCGAGGTCATCTCCGACAAGTACCTCATCCCGTCCCTGGCCCGCGAGAACCTGGAACTGACGGTCGCCGCCACCCTCCAGGCGTCCGCACTCCACACCCGGCCCCGCCAGACCCACGAGGCGCTCGCCCGCTGGGACGCCGCCATGGACACCGTCTCCGAGGCCGCCCACACCGCCTACCGCAGCCTCGTCGAGGACCCCGACCTCCCCGCGTACTTCTTCGCCTCCACCCCCGTCGACCAGCTCGCCGAACTCCACCTCGGCTCCCGGCCGTCCCGCCGCCCCGACTCCGGCGCCGGCCTCGACGGGCTCCGCGCCATCCCGTGGGTGTTCGGCTGGACCCAGTCCCGGCAGATCGTCCCCGGCTGGTACGGAGTCGGCTCCGGCCTCAAGGCCCTGCGCGACGCCGGCCTCGACGACGTACTCGGCGAGATGTACG
This sequence comes from Streptomyces sp. TRM64462, assembly GCF_013362995.1. Taxonomy (GTDB): domain Bacteria; phylum Actinomycetota; class Actinomycetes; order Streptomycetales; family Streptomycetaceae; genus Streptomyces. Next base: position 12,643 of record NZ_JABWDV010000407.1, read on the forward strand.
AGAAGTGGCACTTCTTCCGCAACTTCCTGTCCAACGTCGAGATGACGCTGGCCAAGACCGACCTGCGGATCGCCCGCCACTACGTCGAGACCCTCGTCCCGGAGAACCTGCGGCACGTGTTCGCCACCATCGAGGCCGAACACGCCCTGACCGTCGAGCAGGTCCTGCGGATCACCGGCGAGAAGGAACTCCTGGACGCCCAGCCGGTCCTGAAGCAGACCTTCACCATCCGCGACGCCTACCTGGACCCGATCTCCTACCTCCAGGTCGCCCTCCTCAAGCGCCAGCGCGACGCGGCCGCCGCCGACGAGCCCGCCGACCCGCTGCTCGCCCGCGCCCTGCTCCTCACCGTCAACGGTGTCGCGGCGGGCCTCCGCAACACCGGCTGACCCCGGTCCGCACACACGGGTGGGCCCCCGCCGGAACGCTCCGGCGGGGGCCCACCCTGCTGTGCGCCTACGGCGCGCGCACTCAGTGCTGGGCGGCCTTGCGGCGGCGCACCACCAGGAACGCGCCACCCGCGAGCAGCGCCGCGGCGACACCGGCGACGGCGCCCACGGGCGCGCTGCTGCCGGTCTCCGCCAGGTCACCGGTCGCACCGGTCGCCGCGCTCTCCGAGGCGGACGGCGCGGCCGTCGGCGCGACCCCACCCGGAGCCGACTCGGACGGCGACGCCACGGGACCCGAGGTCGGGGACCCGGACGCCGACGCCGACGGCGTCACGGCCGGGGACTCCGACGCCGACGGCGTCTGCGACGGCGTCTGACCGGGGGTCTGCGGCGTCGACTGGCTCGGCGACGGGGCGGTGACCGGGCAGGTGTGCGACAGGTTGAACTTGTCCTGAGGGACACTGCCCTCGATCTTCGCTTCCACGGACATCAGCTTCGCGCCGGGCTCGGAGCCCACGTAGGCGTGCTTGCCGTCAGCGCCTTCGAACACACTGAAGTCGGTGATCTCCTGCGTGCCGCCCGGCTCGAAGGTCACCTTCAGCGACACGAACGTGGCCTTGCCGCCAGGCAGCACGAAGTGCCAGCCGTCCTGACCGTCAGGAACACCGGGGCAGTGGGCCCTGCCCTGGATCGGAGCGGCGTTGTCCGCCTGATCGGCGGTGCGGGGGAGCGGCTGGCGGAGCTCGGGAGAGGTCTCCGTGGCGTGCGCGGCGGGAGCGAGCAGCAGCGAGCAGGCCGCAGCCGCCACCAGCGCGCCGGCGGACTTGGAAAGAGTGCGCATGGGCAGTCCAACGTGAGAGGTGAGGGGCCGTGGGGGGCGGCGGCCCAGCTTCCTGACGGCCCACCACACCCGTCAAGGGGAAAGCACCCCCTTCGACGCGGTACGCCCCAAACACCCGGATCATTCCGGATAACAGTTACGTCAAATCTGGTTTGGTTGTACGGAGAACCGCACCGGTTTCGTCACAACGCGAAGAACGACGCCAACAGCAGCGCGCCACCCGCGCACCCCGACACCCACGCCACCCGCGTCCACCGCAGGCCCCCGCCGATCACCAGCGACGCCAGCACCAGCGCCCCGCCCAGCGGCAGCCACGCGTGCAGCCCGCCCGCCCACCCCGTACGCACCAGCTCCCGCGTGTCCGGCTTCACGACGACCTCGTACCGGCCGCCCTTCTCCACCGCCACCGACCGCGCGATCGTCATGTCCGTACGCGCCGACGCCCCAGCCGACGCCCCAGCCGACGCCCCGGCCGACGCCCCCGGCGACTCCGGCACGAACCGCCCCGTACACACCTCGGCACCGCACCCCGTCACCGCGATCGTGCCGTGCACCCGCCCCTTCGACAGCAGCACGTGCTGCGCCGTCCCCCACGACGCCCACCCGCCCGCGGCCACCAGCAACAGCGCGACCAGCGACATCGTGGCGACACGGGCGTACGGGAGTACGGAAGTCCGCTTCTTCGGGCTCATGGCCCGCGATCCTTGGCCATAGGACCGCGCCGGGTCAATTCCGAGGGGCGGTTCGTCAGGAGTTGTACGCGGACTGCGCCCGCTCAAGGCCCTCCGTGACCAGACACTCCACGGCATCCGCCGCCCGGTCCACGAAGTAGTCCAGCTCCTTGCGCTCCGTCGACGAGAAGTCCTTCAGAACGAAGTCGGCGACCTGCATCCGGCCGGGCGGCCGCCCGATCCCGAACCGCACACGGTGGTAGTCCGGACCCATCGCCTTCGTCATCGACTTCAGCCCGTTGTGCCCGTTGTCGCCGCCACCCAGCTTGAGCCGCAGCGTCCCGTAGTCGATGTCCAACTCGTCATGGACCGCCGCGATGTTCGCCGTCGGCACCTTGTAGAAGTCCCGCAACGCCACCACGGGCCCACCCGACAGGTTCATGTACGACATCGGCTTCGCCACGATCACCCGCCGCCCCGCCGGACCCGGAGGACCGATCCTGCCCTCCAGCACCTGCGCCTGCGCCTTGCCGTGCCGCTTGAAGCCGCCGCCGATCCGCTCGGCGAGCAGATCCGCCACCATGAAGCCCACGTTGTGCCGGTTCCCGGCATACCCGGGCCCGGGGTTCCCCAGCCCCACGATCAGCCAGGGCGCACTGGCGTCCGTCGTCATCCGCGTATGCCTCCAAGAAAGGGGTGTGGGGGGTGCCGGGCACCCCCCACGACAACATCAGGCCCAGGCCCAGGCCCAGGCTCAGCCTCAGCCTCGGGAGGCTCAGGCCTCGGCGGCCTCTTCGCCCTCGGCGCCCTCGGCGGCCGGCTCCTCGGCCTGCGCGGCCAGGACCTGCAGCACGACGGCGTCCTCGTCGACGGCCAGGGAGACACCGTTCGGCAGCGTGATGTCCTTCGCCAGGACCGAGGCACCGGCCTCAAGACCCTGCACGGACACGGTCACGGCCTCGGGAATGTGCGTGGCCTCGGCCTCGACCGGCAGCGCGTTCAGAACGTGCTCCAGCAGGTTGCCACCCGGGGCCAGCTCACCCTCGGTCTGCACCGGGATCTCGACCGTGACCTTCTCGCCGCGCTTCACCAGCAGCAGGTCGACGTGCTCGATGAAACCCTTCAGCGGGTCACGCTGCACGGCCTTCGGAATCGCCAGCTCGTTCTTGCCCTCGAGCTCGACCGCGAGCAGAACGTTCGGCGTCTTGAGCGCCATCATCAGCTCGTGACCCGGCAGCGTCAGGTGGAGCGGGTCGGAACCGTGACCGTACAGAACACCGGGAACCTTGTTCTCACGGCGGACACGGCGGGCAGCACCCTTACCGAACTCGGTACGGGCCTCGGCGGAGATCTTCACCTCGGACATAGCGCACTCCTCGTATGCGTCAGACGGACAAATCGCGGTCACTCGGCCACGACTGCACAGGCCTGCTACGAAGAGCGCGTCGATAACGGACCGCCGCGGTCACAAAGAACCACGGCCTCCCTCGCCGAGCAACTGCGTCAGTCTACCCGCCCCCCGAACACACACCCAATCGATCACCAGCGATACGAGGCCACAGCGGAGGGCCGCCTCCCCACGACGGGAAAGCGGCCCTCCGGACAGCAGAAGCGGACCAGGCCTTACGCCTGCTCCTCGAAGAGACTCGTCACCGAACCGTCCTCGAAGACCTCACGCACCGCACGCGCGATCGTCGGCGCGATCGACAGCACCGTGATCTTGTCGAGCTCCAGCTCACCCGGCGTCGGCAGCGTGTCCGTCAGCACGAACTCGCTCACCTTCGAGTTCTTCAGCCGGTCGGCGGCCGGACCGGAAAGAATGCCGTGCGTCGCCGTGACGATGACGTCCTCGGCACCGTGCGCGAAGAGCGCGTCGGCGGCGGCGCAGATCGTGCCACCCGTGTCGATCATGTCGTCGACCAGGACACAGACCCGGCCCTCGACCTCACCGACGACCTCGTGGACCGTCACCTGGTTGGCGACGTCCTTGTCACGGCGCTTGTGGACGATCGCCAGCGGCGCGTCCAGCCGGTCGCACCAGCGGTCCGCGACCCGCACACGGCCCGCGTCCGGCGACACGACGGTCAGCTTCGAGCGGTCGACCTTCGCACCCACGTAGTCGGCCAGCACCGGCAGCGCCGTCAGGTGGTCCACCGGACCGTCGAAGAAACCCTGGATCTGGTCCGTGTGCAGATCCACCGTGAGAATCCGGTCCGCACCCGAGCACTTCAGCAGATCCGCGACCAGACGAGCCGAGATCGGCTCGCGCCCCTTGTGCTTCTTGTCCTGCCGGGCATAGCCGTACGACGGGATGATCACCGTGATGCTCGCGGCGGACGCCCGCTTCAGCGCATCGATCATGATCAACTGCTCCATGATCCACTTATTGATCGGAGCCGTGTGGCTCTGGATCAGAAAGCAGTCCGCACCCCGCGCCGACTCCTGGTAGCGCACATAGATCTCACCATTGGCGAAATCGAATACCTTCGTCGGCACCAGACCGACACCCAGCTGATGTGCGACCTCCTCGGCCAGCTCGGGGTGGGCGCGGCCGGAGAAGAGCATCAGCTTCTTCTCGCCGGTCGTCTTGATCCCGGTCACAGCACTGTCTCCTCAGACGTGTTCTCTGGCCGCCGCGAGTCCCGTACGCCGCGAACCAGCCGAATTAGTGTGCACGTATCACGGTACGCCGAGTCAGGCGCACGCGTTTTCGGTCAGCCTTCGCCACCGGCTCCGCCACCGGCCTCGCCGGCCTCCCGAGAAGCCGCCGCAGCAGCCTGCGCCGCCGCGCTCCCCGGCCGCTTCCGAGCCACCCAACCCTCGATATTCCGCTGCTGACCACGGGCCACGGCCAGCGAACCCGCCGGCACATCCTTCGTGATCACAGAACCCGCCGCGGTGTACGCCCCGTCCCCGACCGTGACAGGAGCCACAAACATGTTGTCCGACCCGGTCTTGCAATGTGACCCGATCGTCGTGTGGTGCTTCGTCTCACCGTCGTAATTCACGAACACGCTCGCCGCGCCGATGTTCGAATACTCGCCGATCGTCGCATCGCCCACATACGACAGATGCGGCACCTTCGTACCCTCACCGATCGTCGCGTTCTTCGTCTCGACGTACGTACCGATCTTGCCCTTCGCACCCAGAACGGTGCCCGGACGCAGATACGCGAACGGCCCCACGGACGCACCCTCACCGACGACGGCGGAATCCGCGACGGCGTTGTCCACCCGCGCACCACGCCCCACCGTCGTGTCCTTCAGGCGCGTGTTCGGCCCCACCTCGGCGTCCTCCGCGACATGCGTCGCGCCCAGCAGCTGCGTACCCGGGTGGACGACCGCGTCCCGCTCGAACGTCACCGTCACGTCCACCTGCACCGACGCCGGATCCACGACGGTCACACCCGCCGTCATCGCGGCCTCCAGCAGCCGCCGGTTCATCAGCGCACGCGCCTCCGCGAGCTGCACCCGGTTGTTGATGCCCAGGATCTCCCGGTGATCCACCGCGACGGACGCACCCACCCGATGGCCGGCCTCACGCAGAATCCCCAGCACATCCGTGAGGTACTCCTCACCCTGGCTGTTGTCCGTCCGCACCTTGCTCAGCGCATCCGCCAGCAACCGCCCGTCGAACGCGAAGACACCGGAGTTGATCTCCTTGACGGCCCGCTGCTCCTCGGTGGCGTCCTTGTGCTCCACGATCGCGGTCACAGCACCCGACACCGCGTCCCGCACGATCCGCCCGTACCCCGTCGAGTCCGGAACCTCGGCGGTCAGCACGGTGACCGCGTTCCCGTCGGCGGCGTGCGTCGCGGCGAGCGCGCCGAGCGTGCCGCCCGACAGCAGCGGCGTGTCACCGCACACCACCACGACGGTGCCGTCGATCTCCCCGAGCTCCTCCAGTGCCATGCGCACCGCGTGCCCGGTGCCGTTCTGCTCGTACTGCACTGCCGTACGGGTCCCCGCGTAGTGCTCCTCCAGGTGCGCGGTCACCTGCTCACGGGCATGGCCCACGACCACGCACAGGTGCCGCGGGTCCAGCTCACGCGCGGCGGAGACGACGTGCCCCACGAGGGAACGCCCGCAGATCTCATGCAGGACCTTCGGGGTCTTGGACTTCATGCGGGTGCCCTCACCCGCGGCGAGGACGACGACGGCGGCCAGGGGGGTCTCCCCTGTTCGAGCGGAGCCGAGAACTTGGGGGAGGGTTGCGCTCACGGAGGGGTCCTTCGGCATTCGGGTGGTGGACATCCGCAGGATACCGGGGTGGCACGGGGTGACCCGGGGGAGCCCTGCGCGGCCGCCGCGCGCACGAGAACGGGTCCTGACCTTGGAGGTCAGGACCCGAACTGAGCATGGGCTCCCGGGGGAGGACTCGAACCCCCATGATCAGAGCCAAAATCTGACGTCTTGCCCTTAGACGACCCGGGATGGCCGCTATGTCCGATTTCCGAGATCGGCTGCGGATGCAGCCCCTACTATGCCGTACCAGGTGCCCTCCATGCGACGGTACAGATCGGCGCTCTTGGTCACGTAGATGATCAGGCAGCCGCGGTAGGCCTCGCCGGTGTTCTTGCGGCTGGTCTTGGGGTTGTGTCGCTTGAGGATGGGCTTTTGGAACGCGGCGACGTCGACACCGGCAAGTTCAGCCCAGAACTTCTCGGCTCCGCTGACGTCGGCCGACTCGTGGATGCTCACCCGCAGACGCAACCTGTCGGGTGTGACTCCGAGGAGATCGAGCCACCGCAGGTACAGGGCGATCACGTTGGGGTCGCTGTTGATGAAGTGCAGGCGCTCGCGACGCTGGTACGTCTTGTCCTTGGCTCCTTCCGCCCAGTAGAGCGCGACCCCGACGAGGAGGAGTTCCCGCTCGGTGATCTCGTCGATTGCTTGCTGTGCTTCCTCTTTCGTGCGCCGGCGCACGACATCACGCACCGCGAGTTCGTGTTCCCAGCGCTTCTGCGCTGCCAGTTTCGCCTGGTCGGACGGTGACCTCCGCTCCGGTTTCGGGAGGTCCCTGACCCATAGCGAGATCGAGCTTTTCGAGCAGCCCAGCTCCACCTGGATCTGGTCGTAGGTCCAGCCCTGTGTACGCAGTTCGCGGGCCCGCGCCCGCAGGTCGTCTTTGGCGTTCGGGCGCTTGGTCCACTCCGGGGCCGGTTCGCCTTCGAGGAGGCGATTGAGGAGGTCGTTGTTGTCCACGTGGAGCGTGTCGCGGATCTGGCGGCGGCTGAGGCCCTGCCTGCGTAACGCGACGGCCTGGGTGCGGAGGGATTCGAAGTCGGCGTACTTGCCGGTGGCAGTTGTCATGGGGACAGCTTCGTTCCGGAATCCAGCCCGCCGGGTCGAATGTGCGGGCGATTCAGTTGTTCGGGCGATTACCGGTTGTTTCCCGTGCGAATCGACCGTCTCTGTGCTCACAGGCTCGCGCGCGGGCGTGAGGGGGCCGCCCGTAGTCTGGGAGACATGACCACAACGGGGGCAGACCAGGACGCCGCGGGCATGGCCGATGCCGCTCGCGGGCTGTGGTGGTGGGGGCGGCGGCGGAGTGTGGTGCTGGACGTCACGCTCGGGGTGCTGTCCGCGCTGGAGTGTGCGGCGGAGGGGGTGTCCTTCGCGGCGAGCGCGGCCGTGCCGGTGCCGGTGGGGGTGGTGTTCGGGCTGCTGGCAGGGTCCGTGCTGGTGGTGCGGCGGCGGTGGCCGATCCTGGTCGTGCTGGTGTCGATCGCCATCACGCCGGCCGAGATGGGCTATCTGATGGGCCTGGTCGGGCTGTACACGCTGGCGGCGTCGGAGGTGCCGCGGCGGATCATCGCGGCGCTTGCGGGGATGTCGCTGGTGGCGGTGGCGTTGGTGACGTTCGTGCAGGTGCGGCAGGACGTGGCGGCGGCGGACTTCGACCCGGGGTCCTGGTACGTGCCGACGGTGTCGCTGTTCATGTCGCTGGGGCTGACGGCTCCGCCGGTGTTGTTCGGGCTCTATATAGGGGCGCGGCGGCGGTTGATGGAGAGCCTGCGGGAGCGGGCGGACAGCCTGGAGCAGGAGTTGTCGTTGCTGGCCGATCAGGCGGAGCAGCGGGCGCAGTTGGCGCGTACGGAGGAGCGGACGCGGATCGCGCGGGAGATGCATGACGTGGTGGCGCACCGGGTGAGTCTGATGGTGGTGCACGCGGCGGCGTTGCAGGCGGTGGCGTTGAAGGATCCGCAGAAGGCGGTCAAGAACGCAGGGCTGGTGGGGGAGATGGGGCGGCAGGCGTTGACGGAGTTGCGGGAGATGCTGGGGGTGCTGCGGTCGGAGGCTCCGGCGGCGGGGGCGGCGGCGGGTTCGGCTGGGGAGCCGTTGGCGGCGGTGGGGCGGGCGGCGGCGGCCGCCGCGGGGGTGTCGGAGGTGGCCGGGGGCTCGGGTGCCTCGGGAGTCTCGGGGGTGTCGGTGGTTTCCGCGGGTTCGGTGGTGGAGGAGGGGCCGGGGCTGGACGGTGTCGAGGAGCTGGTGGAGCAGTCGCGGGCGGCCGGCACGGTGGTGGAGCTCATGGTGGTGGGGGAGGTGCGTGCGTATGCGCGTGAGGTGGAGCAGACGGCGTACCGGGTGGTGCAGGAGGCGTTGACGAACGTCCACAAGCACGCGGCCGGTGCGAAGGTCGTCGTGCGGCTGGGGCATCGGGGTGATGAGGTGGCGGTGCAGGTGGAGAACGGGCCTTCGGACGCCGCGGTGGCGGGCGCGGGGTTGCCGAGCGGGGGCAACGGCCTGGTGGGGATGCGGGAGCGGGTGACCGGGCTGGGTGGTGTGTTCGTGTCGGGGCCCACGGACGCGGGTGGGTTCCGGGTGTCGGCGGTGCTGCCGGTCGCCGTGTGAGCCTCTGAGCCTCAGGGGTTGGTGAGGCGTACGGGGTGGGTGCCGGTGACGAGTGTGGTGAGGGCGTGGTCGATGTCGGGTCCGAGGTACCAGTCGCCTGCGTGGTCGAGGCTGTAGACGCGGCCTTCCGTGTCGATGGCGAGGATGGCGCGGTGGTCGGGGGTTTCGGCGCCGAGCGGGGCGAGCTGGGTTTCCAGGGCGCGGCCGAGGTCGGCGAGGCTGCGGGCGAGGTGGAGTCCGGCGAGCGGGTCGATGTGGACGGGCGTGGGGGCGATCTGGCGGCCGGGGCCGGGTGTGGTGATGTGGAGGTCGCCGAACTCGGCCCAGGCTTCGACGGCGGCGGGGAAGACGCTGTGGCGGTGGCCGGCGGGGGAGACGTGGGCGCGGAGGGTGTCGGCCCAGTGCTCGGCCTGCTTGATGTCCCAGCGGCCGGGTTGCCAGCCGGCGGCGCGCAGGGCGGCGTCGACGGCGACGGAGAAGCGGGTGGTGTTGAGGTCGGGCATGGCGGGTGGGGTCAGCCGTTCTGCTGTGCGGGGTCGACGGGGCGTACGCCGAAGTGGGCGAGGAGCGCGGCGCAGGTGCGGCAGGGGGCGGCGTAGCTGCCGTGGAGGGGGTCGCCGGCTTCGCGGATGCGGCGGGCGGTGATCTTGGCGTGTTTGAGGGAGCGGCGCGCTTCGCCGGGTGTGAGGGGTTTCCTGCGGGCGCGCTTGGAGCGGTTGTTCTCGGTGCTGGTGAGGTGGCGTGAGACGAGGATGGCTTCGGGGCAGCGGCCGCTGAAGCGTTCGCGCTGGCCGGTGGTGAGGGTGTCGAGGAAGTCCTGGACCAGCGGGTGCAGGGTGGGCGGCTGGTTGCCGCGTGCGGCGGTGCTGGTGAGGGTCTCGCCGCGTACGGAGAGGGCGGCACCGATGGTGGGCAGTATGCCGTCGCGGCGGTGGCGGAGGGCGGGGGTGCGGTCGGGGGTGGCGGCGCTCCAGGTGAGGCGCGGGTCACCGTGAGCGGCGGCGATGGGTGCGGAGGCTGCGTGTGCGGTGGCGGGTGCGGCTGCGCCGGGTGCGGCTGTGGCGGGTCCGGGGATCCCGGCCGTGGGTGCGGCGGTGGTTCCCGCGGGTGTGCCCGCGGGTGCGCCGGTGCCGGCCGGTTGCGCTGTGTGCGTGCTCATCGTGCGTGGTGTTCCCCTCTGTGCAATCCCCCAGTTGCGTGGACAGCCTGCCAAATCGGGTGAGGTGTTGGGAAACGTGGTGGGGGTTTCGTGGCACGGGTGTGTCGGAAGATCGTCGATGGGTCACCTGGGGGTGACCCTTGGTCACGGTGGTGGAGGGCGGGTCGGCTCCGTCGGCCTACCGCATAGGCTGTGCGGAACCAGCCAGCAGCAGCAGGGGGCTACCGCCATGACGACAGGTCGGCTCGGGCAGCAAGCCGCGCCGCCGAACGCGGCTTACGCCGGGCAGGTCGTGCATTTCCCGGATCCGGTCCGGGCCGCCCGTCACCCCGGAGGGGTACGGATGGATGCCGACGGCTACCCGGATCTCTCGGCGTACGCGCGCGCGGCGGCGGAGATCGCGGACCCGCCCGAGGGTTTCGGTGTGGACGAGCTGCGGCTGACGGACTACGTGTCGGCGAACGCGGCGCTGCACGCCTCGGGGCACGCCCTGTGGGACACGGTCCCGGCGGTGGCGACGCCGCACGGCTGGACGTGGCACCACGTGGCGGGTACGCGGCGGATGGAGCTGGTCCCGGTGGAGGTGAAGGCGCTGCTGCGCCACCACGGGGGTCTGGCGACGGCGGCCGTGGACCATGCGAAGCGGGGGACGCGTCCGCTCCAGGAGACCCGCCCGGCGCACTTCGGGCTGCCGAAGAGCGGTGTCGCGGTGTCGGAGGCGCAGCTTCAGGGCGTGGAGGAGGACCTGGGGTACCGGCTGCCGGGCGCCTACCGGTCGTTCCTGAAGGCGGCGGGCGGGTGCGCGCCGGTCGGCGTGGCGCTGGACGCGGAGCTGGGGCTGCTGGTGGACCAGCCGTTCTTCACGGTGCGGGACGAGGCCGGGGTCAACGACCTGGTGTACGCCAACAAGTGCCTGCGGGACCATCTGACGAAGGACTTTCTGGGCGTCGGGTACGTGCAGGGCGGGCTGCTCGCGGTGAAGGTGCGGGGGTCCGGTGCGGGGTCGGTGTGGTTCTGTCCGTACGACGACGCGCGGGACGGGGACGGGTCGGTGATCCAGGAGCGCATGGAGCGGCTGCTGCTGCCGTGCGGTGCGGATTTCGACGCGTTTCTGCAGCGGTTGGCGGGTAGTCCGCCGGAGTTGGAGACGGTGGCGAACCTGATGGTGGACGGCGGCTTCGCGCGGGCCGTCCCGGTCGCGGGCGAGGGGTGACGACGGACCGATGGTGACGTTCGCGCAGGCGCAGGAGCGCGCCGAGGAGTGGATCAACGGCGATGTGCCCGCGTACCAGCATCGTGAGGTGCGGGTGCGGGAGTTCGAGCTGGGGTTCGTGGTGTGGGCGGAGGACCGTCCGGAGGGCCCGGTGTCGGACGGCGGGCGTCAGCGGCTGGTGATCGCCCGGGACAGCGGTGAGGTGACGCTGTGGCCGGGGCTGCCGGTGGGTGAGGTGATCCGGCGGTACGAGGAGGAGTACGGGGCGCCGGCGGGCGACGCGTCGGGGCCGGGCTCCGGGGCGGCGCCGGTGCCTGAGCGGATCGACCTGAACCAGACGTCGTTCCTGCTGACGCCGCCGGAGTGGTTGCAGGAGGCGGCGGACCGGATGGGGATTCCGGGCGGGGAGGCGGAGGCGCCCGCGTCTGCTGAGGCGGAGGCCGACGTGGCGGCTGCTCCCGCGGACGCAGCGCCTGAACCTGAACCTGAACCTGAACCCGAGCCTGCCGCGGCGGACACAGGCACGTCGGCCGGCGCTTCGGTGGGTTCGCCGTGGGACACGGTCAACGCCCGGACGGACGACGAGGACGGTTCCGTACCGCTGCCGGCGACGGTGTTCGCGCCGCCGCTGGCCGGTGCGGACGATGACGACACACCGCCGCCCTCGGTGCCGGCGGACGCGCCGACGGCGCTGATGCAGGGCGGCAGCCAGCTTCCGCGTACGGCGGTGGCCCCGGCGCTGGACCCCGAGTCGGTACGGGCGGCGGACATAGCGGACGCGGCGACGAGCAAGGCGACGCTGCCGCCGCGCGGTACCCGGGGCGGTACGCGGGGTGGTACGGGCGCGACGCCGCCGCCTCCTCCGGGTGCTCCGGGTACGCCGGGCGCGCGGCCCGCCGAGGCGACGCCGCCTCCGGCGCCTGCGCCTGCGCCGGCGTCGGGTCCGGGGGCGCCGGGGGCGCCGGCCGGGGGTTACGTACCGACGCAGTTGGTGGCGCAGTTGGGCCCGGACGGCCCGCTGCCGCCTCCAGGTGCGACGCCGCCTCCGGGTGCGACGCCGCCTCCGGGGCCGCCGCCCGCGCCTCCGGGTGCGACGCCTCCGCCGGGCGCGGGGGTGGACCAGGC
>NZ_JABWDV010000408.1:0-9372 GCF_013362995.1 Streptomyces sp. TRM64462
CGGCGGCGCGCTCCTCGCGCGGCGAGTGGCGCAGCGTCCGCAGCCGCTTCATCAGGGCGCCCGTGTCGATGCCGACCGGGCACGCCACACGGCAGCCGCCCTCGCCGGCGCAGGTGTCGACGGCGTCGTACCCGTACGCCTCGACGAGGGCGTTCTCGACGCGTGAGCCGTGGCCCTGGCGTACCATCTCGCGGCGCAGCACGATCCGCTGGCGGGGCGTGGTGGTCAGGTCGCGGCTGGGGCAGACGGGTTCGCAGAAGCCGCACTCGATGCACGCGTCGGCCATCGGCTCGACCGCCGGCACGGACTTCAGGCCGCGCAGATGCGCGCGCGGGTCGCGGTCGAGGACGATCCGCGGCGCCAGCACCCCGTCCGGGTCGATGGCCTGCTTCGTACGCCACATCAGCTCGGTGGCCCGGGGGCCCCACTCCAGCTCCAGGAAGGGGGCGATGTTCCGGCCGGTGCCGTGCTCCGCCTTGAGGGAGCCGTCGAACCGTTCGACGGTCATCCGGCAGAACGCGTCCATGAACGCGGCGTACCGGTCGACGTCCCGCGGGTCGGCCGGGTCGAAGGCCAGCAGGAAGTGCAGATTGCCGTGCGCGGCGTGGCCGGCCACGGCGGCGTCGAAGCCGTGCGCGGCCTGGAGGCCGAGCAGCGCCTCGCAGGCCTCGGCGAGCCGCGCCGGCGGCACCGCGAAGTCCTCCGTGATCAGTGTCGTACCGGCGGGCCGCGAGCCGCCGACGGCGGTGACGAACGCCCTGCGGGCCGCCCAGAGGCGCCCGGCGGCCTCCGGGGCGCGCGTGAAGGCGTTGGCGACGGACGGCACCGGCGCGATCAGGTCCAGCGTGTCGAGCACCTCGACCGCCGCCCACTCGTACGCGTCGAGTGCCGCCTCGTCGGGGGCGCGGAACTCGACGAGCAGCGCCGCGCAGCCGCGGGGCAGCTCCGCCCAGTCCGCGGGTACGCCGGGCACCCGCACCGACGCGCGCAGCGTGTTGCCGTCCATCAGCTCGACCGCCCGCGCCCCCGCCTCAGTGAAGCGGGGCACGGCGGCCGCGGCGGCCGGCAGCGACGGGAAGAACAGCAGCGCTGTCGACACCGCCCGGTCCAGCGGCAGCGTGTCGAACACGACCTCCGCGATGAAGCCGAACGTGCCCTGGGATCCGACCATGAGGCCGCGCAGGATCTCCACAGGCGTGGCGCCGTCGAGGAAGGCGTCCAGGCGGTAGCCGTTGGTGTTCTTGATCCGATACTTGGTGCGGATACGGGCCGTCAGCTCGGGGTCGGCCTCGATCTCGGCCTTGATGCCGAGGAGTGCCTCGCACAGCTTCGGTTCGGCGCGGGAGAGTTCCTCGTCGGCGGCCGGATCGCCGGTGTCGACGACGGTGCCGGTCGGCAGGACGACGGTCAGGGACGACACGGTCCGGTACGCGGTGCGGGTGGTGCCGGCGGTCATCCCGGAGGCGTTGTTGGCGACGACCCCGCCGACCGTGCAGGCCGCGGCGCTCGCCGGGTCGGGGCCGAGCACCCGGCCGTACCGGGCGAGTACGGCGTTGACGCGGCCGACGGTGGTGCCGGGCCGTACCCGGACGCGGGCGCCGCCGTCGAGGACCTCGACGCCCTCCCAGTGCCGGCGCACGTCGACCAGCATGTCCTCGCCCTGCGCCTGCCCGTTGAGGCTGGTGCCGGCGGCCCGGAACACGAGTTCGCGGCCCTTGCCGTGCGCGAACGACAGGATCGCCGACACGTCGTCGATGTCCTCGGGGAGCAGCACCACCTGCGGCACGAACCGGTAGGGGCTCGCGTCCGACGCGTACCGCACCAGGTCCGCGACGCGCGACAGCACCTTGCCGGGGCCGAGCACCGCGCTCAGCTCGTCGCGCAGCGGCGACGGCGTGCCGTGGGCGGTCAGCTCCGGCACCCGGTCGGGGGAGGGCGTCCGGCGCGGGTCGCCCGCGCGGAGGGCGTCCGGCTTCGGCTCCAGCAGCGGCATGTCGCGCTCCCCTCGACGGCGCGCGAGGGCCGTGCGGCGGGCTCAGCAGCGCCGCTCGGGCACCCCGTCGACCAGAGCGGACAGCAGCCCGCCGAGCACCTCGCGCTGTTCGGCGGTCAGTGGAGCCAGGATGTCCTCTGCGGCGGCCCGGCGCGCGCTCCGCAGCCGCCTCAGCGTGGCGCGGCCCTCGTCGGTGAGCTCGATGCGGATGACCCGGCGGTTCGCGGGGTCGGGGACGCGGCGCACCCGGCCGCTCGCCTCCAGGCCGTCGACCAGGCTGGTCACGGCGCGCGGCACGACTTCGAGACGCTCCGCGAGGTCGGCCATGCGGGGCGGCGCCTCATAGTGCGCGACGGTCCGCAGGAGGCGCGACTGGGCGGGCGTGATGCTGATGTCCGCGGCCTCCAGCTGCCGCTTCTGGCTGCGGTGGAGCCGGCGGGTGAGCCGCAGCAGCTGCTCGGCCAGGAGGCCGTCGGCGTCGGGAGCGTTCATAATCGGAAGCGTATCAGGACCACGCTCATTGTGAAGTACGGTAACAATGAGCTATCCTCTCAAAAGGTCCCGTCTCGCACCCGAAGGGAGCCCATGCGTATCCACGCCGAGTCCACCTGGACGCCACCGCCCCCTGATCCCGACCAGCCGCCGGCGCAGATCCGGCGCATCCTGCGGCTCTTCCGCCCGTACCGCGGCCGCCTGGCCGTGGTCGGCCTGCTCGTCGGCGCCTCGTCACTCGTCGGCGTGGCCTCGCCGTTCCTGCTGCGCGAGATCCTCGACACCGCCATCCCGCAGGGCCGTACGGGGCTGCTCAGCCTGCTCGCCCTCGGCATGATCCTCACCGCGGTGGTGACCAGCGTCTTCGGCGTCCTGCAGACGTTGATCTCCACCACGGTCGGGCAGCGCGTCATGCACGACCTGCGCACCGCCGTCTACGGCCGGCTCCAGCGGATGCCGCTCGCCTTCTTCACGCGGACGCGTACCGGCGAGGTGCAGTCCCGGATCGCCAACGACATCGGCGGCATGCAGGCGACCGTGACGTCCACGGCCACCTCCCTCGTCTCCAACCTCACGGCCGTCGTCGCGACGGTCGTCGCCATGCTCGCGCTGGACTGGCGGCTCACGGTCGTCTCGCTCGTCCTGCTGCCGGTGTTCGTGTGGATCAGCCGCAGGGTCGGCCGGGAACGCAAGGCGATCACCACACAGCGGCAGAAGCAGATGGCCGCGATGGCCGCGACGGTCACCGAGTCCCTGTCCGTGAGCGGCATCCTGCTCGGCCGCACCATGGGCCGCGCGGACTCCCTCACCCGGTCCTTCGAGACCGAGTCCGAGCGCCTCGTCGACCTGGAGGTGCGCGCCTCCATGGCCGGGCGCTGGCGGATGAGCGCGGTCACCATCGTCATGGCCGCCATGCCGGCGCTGCTGTACTGGGCGGCCGGGCTCGCGCTCCAGACCGGCGGGCCCGCCCTCTCCATCGGCACGCTCGTCGCGTTCGTCTCGCTCCAGCAGGGCCTGTTCCGCCCGGCCGTCAGCCTGCTGTCCACGGGCGTGCAGATACAGACGTCCCTGGCCCTGTTCCAGCGGATCTTCGAGTATCTGGACCTGCCCGTCGACATCACCGAGCCCGAGCGGCCCGTCCACCTGGAGAAGGTGCGCGGCGAGGTCCGGTTCGAGAACGTCGACTTCCACTACGAGCAGGACGACGAGAAGAGCGGCCCCACCCTCGACGGCATCGACATCGCCGTGCCCGCGGGCACCAGCCTCGCCGTGGTCGGCGCCACCGGCTCCGGCAAGTCCACACTCAGCTATCTCGTCCCCCGTCTGTACGACGTGACGGGCGGCCGGGTCACGCTGGACGGCGTCGACGTACGGGACCTGGACTTCGACAGCCTCACGCGGGCCGTCGGCGTGGTCTCCCAGGAGACGTACCTGTTCCACGCGTCCGTCGCCGACAACCTGCGCTTCGCCCGGCCCGACGCCACCGACGCGGAGATCGAGGCCGCCGCCAGGGCCGCCCAGATCCACGACCACATCGCCTCGCTGCCCGACGGGTACGACACGCTGGTCGGCGAGCGCGGCTACCGCTTCTCCGGTGGCGAGAAGCAGCGCCTCGCCCTGGCCCGGACCATCCTCCGCGACCCTCCGGTCCTCATCCTGGACGAGGCGACCAGCGCCCTCGACACACGCACCGAGCATGCGGTGCAGCAGGCCATCGACGCGCTCTCCGAGGGCCGCACCACCATCACCATCGCCCACCGGCTCTCCACCGTGCGCGACGCCGACCAGATCGTCGTCCTCGACGGCGGGCGCATAGTCGAGCGCGGCAGCCACGCCGAGCTGCTCGCCCGGGGCGGGCGCTACGCCGCCCTTGTCCAGGGCGATGTCCTCATGAACACGGAAGCGCCGCCGCTCCCGTGGGACGGGGGAGCGGCGGCGCAGCGTCGAACGAGCGTCAGACCAGCCAGCCCACAAAGTGGATGACACCGGCGAGCAGGTTGGTGATGAGGTTCATGGGGTGGATCTCCTTGGACATCGTGCAGTAGTGGGACGACGCAATCGCGGTCTGCAGCCCGTCGCTTGCGCACCGTAAGCATCATGCGCCGCAGGGGAGTTGAGCAACGGATTCCGGAACGACCACACGTTCCGGCGAACATCCGCGCGTACGTTCGCGTGTTCCCGTGGCATGCCGATGTGACTGATATGCCAGGATTATGAGACGTTACGGGTTAGCGTTCCCGCATGTGGCGCATGTCCCAGCACTCCACGGCGCGACGCGGAAAACGGCCCCGGCTGACCCGCCGTGGCCGACTGGTCCTGATCACCGGCGCGCTCGTCCTGATCGCCGCCGGCGTCCTCGTCCCCCTGCTGCTGCTCCGGGAACCCGCCCCGGTCAAGGAGCCGGAGAAGAAGACCTGGACGCTCCTCGTCCCGGAGGGCTGGCGGGCCACCCAGGTGTACGCGGCGGTCGACAAGTCCCTCGGCGTCCCGCCCGGCACCGCCCGCGCCGCCGCGACCGCCGGCCTCACCCTGCCCGCCGCGGCCCGCGGCAACCCCGAGGGCTTCCTCTTTCCGGCGACGTACCCGGTCGACGAGACGACCACCCCGAAGAGCCTGCTGCGCTACATGGTCACCACCGCGGGGAAGCGCTTCGGAACCGACCGCATCACCGAAGGCGCCCGCCGGACCGGCTTCAGCCTCTACGAGACGGTGATCATCGCCAGCATCGTCCAGGCCGAGGCCGACACTCCCGAGGACATGGGCAAGGTCGCCCGGGTCATCCACAATCGGCTGGCCCGCGGCATGCCCCTCCAGATGGACTCGACGCTGAACTACGCCCTGGACCGCTCGACGCTCGACACCACACACGCCGACACCCGCATCGACAGCCCGTACAACACCTACGCCCGCACGGGCCTGCCGCCCACACCGATCGACAACCCGGGCGAGGAAGCCATGCACGCGGCGGTCGAACCCCCACCCGGCGACTGGCTGTACTTCGTCACCGTCCAGCCCGGCGACACCCGCTTCACCAGCAGCTACACGGAGCAGCTCCGGAACGTGGCCGAGTTCAACGAGAACCGCCGCACGGCGTCCTGAAACGGGACTACTCCGCTCAGGCGGCCGCCGCGGCCGCCGGAACGCGCGCCAGGAGGCGCAGGACGTCACGCACGGCGGCCCGTCCCGCGCGGTTCGCGCCGATGGTGGAGGCGGAGGGCCCGTAACCGACCAGATGGACGCGTTCGTCCCGTACGACGCGGGTGCCGTCCATGCGGATGCCGCCGCCCGGTTCGCGGAGCCGGAGCGGGGCCAGGTGGTCGAGCGCCGCCCGGAAGCCGGTCGCCCACAGGATCACGTCCGCGTCGACCGTGCGCCCCTCGTCCCACGCCACGCCCGTCGGCGTGATCCGGTCGAACATCGGCAGCCGGTCGAGGATCCCGCGCTCCCGCGCCTCCCGCAGCGCGTCGGTCAGGGGCAGGCCCGTCACGCTCACGACGCTGCGCGGCGGCAGCCCCTGCCGTACGCGCTCCTCCACCAGGGCGACCGCCGCGCGCCCCTCGGCCTCACCGAACCGGGCATCGCGGAACACCGGCGGGCGCCGCGTCACCCAGGTCGTCTCCGCCGCGACGTCCGCGATCTCCAGCAGGTGCTGCGTCCCGGACGCCCCGCCGCCGACCACGATCACCCGCCGCCCCGCGAACTCCTCGGGCCCGGCGTACCGCGCCGTGTGGAGCTGGCGGCCCCGGAACGTCTCCTGGCCCGGGTAGCGCGGCCAGAACGGCCGCTCCCACGTGCCGGTCGCGTTGATCAGGGCCCGCGTCCGGTACGTGCCGTCGGAGCCCTCCACGAGCAGCCGGCCGTCCTCGCCCTCGCGGACCGCCGCCACCCGCACCGGCCGGCGCACCCGCAGCCCGAACGCCTCCTCGTACCGCGCGAAGTACCCGCCGATCACCTCCGCCGACGGGCGGTCGGCGTCCGCGCCCGTCAGCTCCATGCCCGGCAGCGCGTGCATGCCGTGCACCTTGCCGTACGTCAGCGACGGCCAGCGGAACTGCCACGCGCCGCCCGGCCGCGGCGCCCCGTCGAGCACCACGAAGTCCCGGTCCGGCCCGAGCCCCGCCCGGCGCAGGTGGTACGCGGCGGACAGGCCCGCCTGCCCAGCGCCGACGACCACGACATCCATGTCTCGCACCCAAGAGTCGTTCACGTTTCTACTAACTACGGGGCTGTGGCGGATCTTCCCGGACGGCACCATGGAGGGATGAGCGACGCCTTCACCACACGGATCCTGAACATCGCCACCGGACACCACGAGGTCGTCCACGACCTCACCGACGCCTGCGCCTCCTTCCTCCAGGAGGTCGCGGCCGGCCGCGACGGACTGCTCAACGTCTTCACACCGCACGCCACCACCGGAGTCGCCCTCCTGGAGACCGGCTCGGGCAGCGACGACGACCTGCTGGCCGCGCTCCACACGATCCTCCCCGCCGACGACCGCTGGCAGCACCGCCACGGCAGCCCCGGGCACGGCCGCGACCACGTACTCCCCGCCCTGGTCCCGCCGCACGCGACCCTCCCGGTGATCGACGGACGCATGGCGCTCGGCACCTGGCAGTCCGTGTGCCTGGTCGACACCAACAAGGACAACCCTCAGCGGCAGGTACGGCTGTCGTTCCTCGGGTAGTGGGGACGGGACCGCGGCGAGGGCGCCGACCACGGCGATGAGCCTCTACCACGGGGACCTGCCGCAGGAACTGGAGGTGCGGGCGGCTGGCCCCGGCGCGTGTGGCCGAGCGGATCGCTGAGCACCCGGATCGCCTACGTGAGCTGCCGGCCGCCTGACCGCCCACGCCACGCGCCGGGTGAAATCCTCTCGGCACGGTATGGACAGCGACGGACCCATGGGCCAGGTAGGTCAGGACGAATCCCTGTCCTGGGAGGACCCGCAGCCGCACGAGTCGCGGTGCTGGAAGGTCGGCTGGATCAGCACCCGGCGCGGCGGCAGATCGGGTTGCGAGATCCGTGAAAGCGAGAGCTCGAAGGCCTGCTCGCCGATCATCAGAGTGGGCTGGGCAATGGCCGTCAGTCGTGGTTCGAAGAGGTCCGACCACTCGAAGTCGTCGAAGGCGACCAGCGCGATGTCGTCGGGTACCCGGACACCAAGGGTACGCAGGCCCCGCATCGTCCCGATGGTCATCTGATTATTGGCCACGACGAGCGCGGTGGGCGGCTTGGGCAGGCTCAGGAGTCTGGAAACCGCCTGCTGGGCCGGCGCCGCCTGGGAGTCGCCGGCAACGAGGTAGTCGTCCCGTCGAGGGATGCCGCGACGCTCCAGGCCCCGTTTGTAGCCGCGGATGCGCTCCTCCGTCGTGGCGAGCCCGGGGCGTCCGGAGATCATCGCGATGCGGGTGTGGCCGGTCTCCGCGAGGTGGTCGACGAGACGGGCCGTGGACTCGATGTTCTCCACGCCGATCTGGTCGACCTCCTCTCGGACGAAGCGGTCGATGACGGTCACGGGCACGTCGGCCTGCCGCGCGTAGCTCAACGTCCGCGAGGCGTCGCCCGACGGGGCGAGCACGATCGCGCTGACCTTGCGGCGGAGCAGCTCGCCTACGGCGCGCAGCTCGGCGTCCCCGTCGTCGTGTGTCTCGGCCAGGAGCAGCGAATAGCCTTCCTTGGTCGCCCGCCGATCGAGGCCGTGCACGACGTCGGCGAAGTACGGGTTGGAGATCGCCGACATGGCCAGGCCGATCGTGCCGAACTCCTCGCGCTGCTGCCGGGAGAGCTTCTCCGGGACGTAACCGCACTTGACCACCGCGTCGTGCACCAGGCGTGCGGTGTCGGGAGCCACCGCCCGGGTCCTGTTCAGTACATGCGAGACCGTCGAGACCGAAACGCCTGCCAGGGCCGCCACGTCGCTCATGGTGGCGGTCTGTCGTGGCCGTCTGCCTGCCATGGACAACAGGTTAGCAATCTTTGCGCAAATCGGATCCTTCGGCGTGGAGGAGTCCGCACCCGCCGCGGCTCGGACAGCGCCGGTTCCCCGCCCTGTCGGAGGGGTCGCGGCCTCGCCGCCTTCGCTTCCTCCCACGCACGGAAGGTCGCCGAGATCCGGGGCGTACAAAGCTTTGCGCAAAGCCTTTACTGGTCTTGTCGGTGGCTGTAGCGTCCAACTCAGTCGCTCAGAGAACAGCCGAGGAGGTCAGCGTCATGATCACGGAATCCTTCGGCCTTCGCGGTCAGCCGACCGACGGCGACGGTTCGCACCCCTCCGGCGGCAGTTCACGCGGAACTCGCTTCCCCGCCCACCACGGCTCCAGGTCAGGACACACCATGCCTGCTACGACCACCGGCCTGTTCTCGTTCACCGAGCACAGCGGCACGCCTGACAAGAACACCCTGGCCGACGCCTCGTCCGCTTCAGGGCACTGGATCGACGGGGAAATTGAGACCCTGACCGGCGAGCGTGGTGCGCCCGCCTCCCGACGCGGCCACGCTGTGTGCTCGATGCCTACCTCCCAGGAGGCCGTTTCTGCCCTGCGGTCCTTCACCAAGGTCGTGGCGCGCCGCTGGGGGATCCACGAGGACGCGGTCTACACCCTTCGGGTGGCGGTCTCCGAGCTGGTCACGAACGCCGTGCTGCACAGCGGCGGCGATGACGTCGAGCTGTCCCTGGGGCTCGACGGCACCACCGCGGTCGTCCAGGTCAGGGACAGCGGTACGTGGGTCCCGCCGGAGCACGCCACGGAGGGCCGCCACGACGAGGACGAGGTCCACGGCCGTGGGCTGAACATCGTGCGCGCCTACGCCAAGAAGTGCACGGTCGAGTCGTCCTGGAAGGGCACCGAGGTCCGCGCCGAGATCGACGTGTCGGCGATCGAGGCGCG
>NZ_JABWDV010000408.1:9393-27804 GCF_013362995.1 Streptomyces sp. TRM64462
CGATGCGGAGCTGGTCGCCGGCGCCGCCGCCTGAGAGTGGCGGAGCGGCGCCTTCACCCGGCGGACGAATCCGCCGGGTGAAAGCGGGACCCGGCTCGCGGAGCGCGGCCCGACCCGCCCGGTGGGCGGTTGCGATCAGTCGGCGGGCTGCGCGTCCGCGGGCGCGGTGGACGCGCGCTCCGCCTCGTCGGCGGAACGGCCCGGGCAGCCGCAGGACCGCCGGTGCATGAGGTGGGGCCGGAGTCGCTCGACCCGCGGCGCGGTGTCGGGATGCGCGAGCCGGTCCGCGAGCAGCTCGACCGCGCGCGCACCCAGCGTCTCCGCGGGCTGGGCGAACGCGGTCAGCGGCGGGTCGAACAGGTCCGCGCCCGGCAGGTCGTCATACGAGGCCAGCGCCATGTCGTGTGGGACGGACACCCCGGCATTCCGGAGCGACTGCATCGCGCCGATCACCATGGCGTTGTTGCCGACGATCAGGGCAGTCGGCGCGGCTCCGGCGGCGAGCAGGGTCGCCAGGGCGGCACGACCGCCGGAGATGTCCGAGTTCCCCTCGGACACCAGCGACGGTTCGAAGTCAAGTCCGTGACGCGCCAGGCCCCGGCGGTAGCCGGCGAGGCGCTCCCGGCTGGTGCCAAGACCGGCCCTACCACTGATGAAGGCGATCCGCCGATGGCCGAGTGCGGCGAAATGCCCGACGAGGGAGGCGGTCGCCTCCTCGTTCTCCGGGCCGATCTGGTCGAAACGGTCGTCGACGAGGCGGTCCACCAGCACGGTCGGCGTCCCCGATTCCCTCAGGTCGTCCAGCGTCCGCCCGGGTTGGGCGGAGGCGGCCAGGATGATGCCATCGACGCGCCGCTGACGAAGGCTGCGCACCACCTCGAACTCGCGCTCGGGTTCGTCGTGCGAGTCGGCCAGGAGCAGGGTCAGGCCGGCGTCGGACGCCGCCTGGTCGACGCCTGCGACCAGGCCCGCGAAGAAGGGGTTGGTGATCGCCGAGACGACGATGCCGATGGAACTGGTGCTCGACATGGCGAGGGCGCGGGCGAGCGAGTTGGGTGTGTAGCCGGTCCGGACGATCGCCTCCTCGACCTTCCGTCGGGTCTCCTCGCGCACCGGTCGCGTGCCGTTGACCACGTAAGACACCGTCGCGATGGACACGCCGGCGGCGCGCGCAACCTCGGTCATGGTCGTCACGGGACCCACCTTCGTCATCGGGGGCGGTCGGCTGCCCCCGCGATGTTAACCGCTTAGAGCGTCGGGCGTCAGTCTCTTGCTAAGCGCTTAACCCTCCCCTAATGTGACTGCCGCTCGGAGGATCTAAGCGCTTAACAAGCGCGGCCCGCGTCCTGCGGCTCTCCGGCCCGCACTCGCCTTCCCTCCGCTCCGTTTCGCCTTTCCCTTTTCCCCTCCTCCCGCCCTGCCCGAACCCGACCCCTCAGGAGCCGCGATGGAAACTGCCCGAACCCACGGACGTGCACCGGAAGGCGCCGAGCCGGACATCGGTCCCGGCACCGTCGCGGCAGAACTCGTCGACGTGGCGAAGGTCTTCGGGTCGACCACGGTCCTCGACGGGGTGACCCTGAGCCTGCGCCGCGGTGAGGTGATCGGCCTCCTCGGCGAGAACGGCGCGGGCAAGAGCACCTGCGTCAAGATCCTGGCCGGCATCCACCAGCCGAACCGGGGCGCCGTGCGGATGGGCGGCCGTGAGCTGACGCTCCACACGCCCGCCGACGCCCGACGTCACGGGATCGCCGTCGTACACCAGCACCCGGGGCTGTTCGGCGATCTCTCCATCGCGGAGAACATCTTCGCCGGCCGGCTGCCCCGCACCCGGGCGGGCGCCGTGGACTTCGCACGGATGCGGCGCGAGGCAGCCCACTGGCTCTCGATGCTCGGACTCGACCGCGAGCCGACCCTGCCGGTCTCGGTGCTCTCCACCTCGGAACAACAGATGGTGGAGATCGCACGGGCGCTGGCGGGCGACGCCGACGTACTGATCCTGGACGAGCCGACGGCCGCACTGTCCGCCGGCGAGGTGGCCACCTTGGAGAAGGTCATCAGCCGACTCCGGGAACGTGGCGTGGCGATGATGTTCGTCGGCCACCGAATGGAGGAGATCTTCCGGATCTGCGACCGGCTCGCGATCCTGCGCGACGGCCGGCTCCTGCAGACCGTACGGAGCTCAGAGATCACGCAGCGGGACGCGGTCGCCCTCATGGTCGGCCGCGAACTCACGGACCTCTACCCCGAGCGCGAGGTCACGCTGGGGGAGCCCGTCCTCGAGGTCTCCAGGCTCTCTCGGCAGGGTGACTTCGAAGGGATCGACTTCTCCGTTCGGGCGGGCGAGATAGTCGGCTTCGCGGGCCTCGTGGGCAGTGGCCGTACGGAGCTGGCGCGCGTGCTGTTCGGGGTGCACCGCCAGGACGCCGGAGCCATCCGCCTGGACGGCGAGCCGGTCGCCCTGCGGTCCGTCGCCGACGCTCTGGCGCGCGGCATCGCCTACGTGTCGGAGGACCGCCGCGGGCAGAGCGTGATCGAGGACTTCTCCGTACTGGAGAACGCCACCCTGCCCGTCATCGACAAGGCGTCCCGCTGCGGCCTCGTGCTCCGGCGGGCCCAAATGGCCCTGGTGTCCGGGCCCTTGGCCCGGATGAAGCTGCGCAGCACCGGCTTCGACCAGCGCGTCGGAGCCCTGTCGGGCGGCAACCAGCAGAAGGTCGTACTCGCCAAGTGGCTCGCCGTGCAACCGCGGCTGCTGATCCTGGACGAGCCGACCCAGGGCATCGACATCGGCGCCAAGGCCGAAGTCCACCGCATCATCAACTCCCTCGCGGAGAAGGGGATGGCGATCATTCTCATCTCCTCCGACCTGCCCGAGCTGCTCGGGATGTCCGACCGGGTCCTCGTCATGCGCCACGGCTCGGTGGCCGCGGAGTTCGACCGGGAGGAGGCGACGCCGTACGCCGTGGGACTGGCCGCCACCGGCGTCGGCGGGGACAGCGCCCCGGAGCACGAGGAGTCAGCCGAGGACACGGCACAGCCGGGAAAGCGGTCCGTGTTCGCCCGGATCCGGTCCCGCCGGGAGACCGGGCTGCTCACGGCGCTCCTCGCGCTGACACTTCCCCTGAGCCTGCTCAACCCGCAGTTCCTGTCGCTGAGCAACCTGACCGACCTCACGGGCAGCGCGGCACTCCTGGGCACCGTCGCACTGGGGCAGCTGCTGGTCATGCTCACCCGCAACATCGACCTGTCGGTCTCGTCCGTCATCGGGCTGACCGCCTTTGCCTCGGCCCTGCTGATCAAGGAACACCCCGACCTGCCGATCGTGGTGCCCGTCGTCCTCGCCTGCGCCGTCGGACTCGCCTGCGGCGCGTTCAACGGGCTGATCGTTTCGTACGGGCGAGTGCCCTCGATCGTGGCCACGCTCGGCACCCTCGCGCTGTTCCGGGGCATCGACGCGACGATGTCCGCGGGCAAGCAGGTCGCCGCGGGCGAGGTGCCCGCGGCCTGGCTGGAGTGGACGGCGGCCAGACCGCTCGGTGTGTCCGTGCTGATCTGGGTCAGTCTGGTGTGCTTCGTCGTGGCCGGCTTCGCACTCGGGCGCACCAGACGCGGACGTGAGCTGTACGCCTCGGGCTCGAATCCGGACGGTGCCCGGCAGATCGGCATCCCCGTGGACCGGCGCGTGCTCGGCGCGTTCGCCGTCTCGGGACTGCTCGCCGGTCTCGTCGGGGCGCTGTGGGCCTCGCATTACGGCACGGTGGACGGTCAGGCGGCCTACGGGTTCGAACTGACCGTGATCGCCTCGGTAGTGGTGGGTGGCGTGGCGCTGCGGGGCGGTTCGGGAACCGTGCAGCAGGTCGCCCTGGGCACCTTCACGCTGCTGGTGATCGAGAACGTTCTCACGCTCGTCCGGGTCGACTCCCGCTATCTCCAGGCCGTGTTCGGAGCCGTGATCCTCGTCGCCGTCTCGCTTGACGCGGCACTCGCCCGCCGCCGTTCGCACCGGAGGACCGCCTGATGTGGAACACCCTGCGGTCCCGCTTCACCAGCTGGGACTACATCCTCGCCGCCCTCGTGGTCGTCCTGCTCGTGACCGCCTCTCTCGTCCAGCCGGGATTCTCCGGCGGCTTCAACTTCGCCAACTCCGTCTCACAGATGTCGGACAAGGCACTGCTCGTGCTGCCGCTCGCCCTGCTGATCATCGCCAGGGAGATCGACATCTCCGTGGCCAGCATCGCCGGTCTCAGCGGCGTCGTCCTGGGTATGGCCCTCCAGGCGGGCCTCCCGCTCGCCGTCGCCGTCACGCTGGCGATGCTGTCGGGCACGGTGTGCGGAGCACTCAACGCCCTGCTGGTCACTGTCGTGGGACTGCCCTCGCTCGTGGTCACCCTGGGTACGCTCGCGCTGTTCCGCGGCCTGTGCTACGTCCTGCTCGGCGGCACGCCCATCACTGACGTCCCCCTGTCGCTCATCACCTTCGGCAACGAGACCCTGCCCGGCACCTATCTGCCCTGGGACATCGTGCCGTTCCTAGTGCTGGCGCCGCTGTTCGCGCTCTACCTGCACCGCACCGCGACGGGACGCCGTACGTACGCCATTGGCGGCGGGCCGGAGATCGCCGTGTACTCCGGAGTCCGCGTGGACCGCATCCGCTTCGGCCTGTTCGTCGTCTCGGGCATCGTCGCCGCGCTCGCCGGAATCATCACCGTCGCCCGCACCAGCCAGGCCGCACCGGACGGGGCACTCGGCTTTGAACTCGACGCGATCACCGTCGTGTTCCTCGGCGGCGTGAGCGTGCTGGGCGGCAAGGGCCGCATGCCCGGCGTCTACTGGGCTCTGGTCCTCGTGGTCGCCCTGCGCAGCATGCTGCAGCTCGCCAACGTCAGTGGCTACGCCCAGGGTGCGGCGGTCGGACTGCTGCTCATCCTCTCCCTGCTGATCACCAACACGACCCACCAGATCCATGCCGCCCTGATCAGCCGCCGACTGCGGAAGGCCGCGGTGCCTCAGCCGACGGGCCCGTAGCGCGCCCGAAGCCGGCCGCCGAGACGGGCCACCTCCCACCGCCCGTCTCGCCGCCTCCCAAGATCCCCCGTAGAACCTGTGCCACCCCTGAACGGAGAACCGCTATGAAGTGTCGGAGACTGATCGCGCTTGCTGTGACCATGACCCTGGGCGCCGCGGTGAACGGCTGTGCCGGCGACGCCGGCACCACGAAGGCCAAGGCCGCGTGTGCGACCGGCCCCGTGACGGTCGGCTACCTGCCCAAGCTGGGCACGGACCCGTACATGACGACGATCCGCGACGGGGCCAACGACGCGGCCAGCCTGATCGGCGGGGAGGTCTTCTACACCGCGCCAAGTGAGGCCACCGGCGCTGCCCAGATTCCGTACGTCAACCAGCTGATCGCTAAGAAGGTCGGCGCCATCGTGATCTCCGGCAGCGACCTCAACGGCGCGGCGGCGGCGCTCAAGAAGGCGCGGCAGGCAGGGATCACGGTGATCTCTGTCGACTCCGACGTCGCCCCTGATGCGCGGTCCCTGTTCGTCAACCAGGCCAAGAGCGACGAGCTCGGCTCCAAGATGCTCGACAGCATGGCGGAACTCATTGGCGGCAAGGGTGAGTTCGCGGTGCTGTCGTCCACTGAGACGGCCGTCAACCAGAACGCCTGGATCAAGGACATGAAGGCCAGGCTGGCGTCCGACCCGAAGCTGCAGGGGATGAAGCTCGTCACGGTCGCCTACGGCCAGGAGAAGGCCGACATCAACGCCCAGAAGGCGAAGTCGCTCGTGCAGGCCTATCCCAACCTGAAGGGCATCATCGTCCCGGCCGGCATCGGACTGCCCGCCGCCGCGGAGGCGCTGTCCCAGACCGGTGACCTCGGCAGGGTGAAGCTGACCGGCCTGGCCCCCGCCACCCTCATCAAGAAATACGTCCGCAGCGGCGACGTCCAGGACATCTGGTGGAACGTGCGGGACCTCGGCAGCCTGTCGTACTACGCGGCTCAGGCGCTCGCGCAGTGCAAGCTCGAGGCCAAGCCCGGACAGAAGTTCTCGGCCGGCCGCCTCGGCACCTTCACGGTCGGCGCCAACGGCGAGGTCATCCTCGGACCGGCCGTCGTGGTGACACCGGCGAACGTCGAGGACTTCGCGTTCTGAGCGGCCCGGGCGGGCCGAGCGCTCCGAGCAGTGCTCGAGCGGTATGTGTGAGCCGTGCCGGGAGCTGAGTCGAGTCGGGCGGTGATCGGTGTCCCCCACCTCCATGCCACGAGGTGGGGGACACCGCCGCGCGGCGCCGGTATGGACAGCTGACGGTGCCGCTCACACGCCTCTGCGCAAAGCTTTGCGCAATCACTGTACGGCATTCTTGACAAGGGGTATTGTCGCTTTTGCCTCACATCAAATCCGGCTGAAACGGGAGATATTTTATGTCCCTGAACAAGGTGCGGGTCCGATCCACCGCATTCGTCCTCGCGGCGACTTGTCTGGCGATGACCGCCGCCTGTACGTCGGAGAAGAGCGGAAGCGGTGCCACGTCCAGCGACGAGATCGCGATCGGGCTGGTGACGAAGACCAACAGCAACCCCTATTTCGTCGCCCTCCGCGAGTCGGCCCAGGCCGAGTCCGAGCGACGGGGTGTGAAGCTGATCGCCCTCGCCGGCAAGTTCGACGGCGACAACCAGGGGCAGGTCGACGCCATCAACAACCTCGTCGCCCAGAACGTCAAGGGAATCCTGATCACCCCGAGCAGCTCCAAGGGAGTGCTGGGCGCCATCGCCGCGGCGCGCGCCGAGGGCATCCTCGTGATCGCCCTCGACACCGCCACGGACCCCGCCGACGCGGTCGACGCCACCTTCGCCACGGACAACAAGGCGGCCGGCGTCGCCCAGGGCACCTACGTCCGGGCCGCGCTCGCCTCACGGACCCCCAACGTACTGCTCCTGGACGGAACCCCCGGATCCACCGTGGACGACCAGCGGCACCAAGGCTTCCTCGAGGGGTTCGGTATCACGGAGAAGTCGGCCGAGATCAAGGGCGCCGCGGTCACCAACGGCGACCAGACCAAGGCACAGACGGCGATGGAGAATCTCCTGCAGCGAGCCCCCGGCGTCAACGCCGTCTACACGATCAACGAGCCCGCCGCCGCCGGCGCCGCCAAGGCCCTGGCCGCCAGGCCGGACGGCGAGAACGTCGTCGTCGGATCCATCGACGGTTCGTGCACCGGCGTACGCAACGTCCGGGACGGCAGGTTCGCCGCCACGGTCATGCAGTTCCCCGAGAAGATGGCGCAGCTGGGAGTCGCCGCCGTCGTGGAGCACGCGGAGAACGGCGTCAAGCCGTCAGGCTTCACCGACACCGGCTCACAGCTCATCACCGACAAGCCCGTGCCCGGCGTGCCCAGCAAGGACACCGCCTGGGGTCTGCGAAACTGCTGGGGATAGCCATGATCACCACTTCCGCACAGGAACGGCACGCCGCCCCCCGCGGCCGGGCGCTGGCCAAGTGGTTCGCCGGCAGTACCACCGCGGGCCCGCTCGTCGCGCTGCTGGTCGCGATCGCCGTGTTCGCCCTGACCACCGATACCTTCTTCACCGTCGACAACGGGTCCCTCATCGTCCAGCAGGTGCTCGTCACGGGCACCCTGGCCATCGGGCAGACCCTGGTGATCCTCACGGCGGGCATCGACCTCGCCAACGCCGCCATCATGGTGCTGGGCACCCTGGTGATCGCCAAGCTCGTCGGCGAAGGGGGAGTGCCGGCTCTGGCCGCGCTGGCCGTCGGCATCGTGCTGTGCACGGCGTTGGGCGGAGTCTCCGGAACCCTGGTCACCCGGCTGAAGCTGCCGCCGTTCATCGTCACCCTCGGCATGCTCAGCGTGCTCACAGCGACATCGCAGCTGTACGCGAGCGGGCAGAGCTTTCCCGTCACGTCGCCGCTGCTGACCTGGCTGGGGGAGCGCCGCTACCTGTTCGGGCAGATCGAGCTCACCGTCGGCATGGGGGTGATGGTCCTGCTGACCGCCGGCGTCTGGTTCGCGCTCACCCAGACGTCCTGGGGACGCAACGTCTACGCGGTCGGTGACGACGAGGAGGCCACCCGCCTCAGCGGTGTCAACACCAAGCGCGTGATCCTCAGTGTCTACCTGCTCGCCGGTTTCGTGTACGCCATCGCCGCCTGGCAGGCGCTGGGACGCATCCCCAACGCCGACCCCAACGCCTTCCAGCTCGGCAACCTCGAGAGCATCACGGCCGTCGTCATCGGCGGCACCAGCCTGTTCGGCGGGCGGGGCAGCATCCCCGGCACCATCCTCGGCGCCTTGGTGGTCACCGTGCTCGCCAACGGACTCACCCAGGCCGGCATCGACAGCCTGTACCAGCAGGTGGCCACCGGCATCCTCGTCATCGTCGCGGTCGCCGTGGACCGGCTGGTCCGGGGCCGTGCGACATGACAAGGCCGCTCCGCGCCGGCGGGGCGGCCTCAGGCCGACCATTTTTCCGTTTCCGTATGCGTTACTCGGGAGAACACATGACAGACCCCCTCGCCGCCTCGCCGGATTCCGGAGAGAGCGAGCCGATCTACCATGATCCTCCACTGCGCTCTCTCGCCGAAAGCGCGCTCCTGCTTTCGGAGCACGGCCGGGCCCTTCTCGGCATCGTCGGTGAGCCGGGAGCCGGCAAGTCGACCTTCGCCGAACAGCTCCTGAGCGAAATCGAGACGATCCGCCCGGGTGTCGCCACGGCGGTCTCCATGGACGGATTCCATCTGGCCCAGCACGTCATCGAAAAAATGGGTCTGTCCGGGGACAAGGGAATCATCGAGACCTTCGACGGCCACGGATTCGTCGCCATGCTCCGGCGCCTCCGGGAGGAAACCGACCACAGCGTGTGGTGGCCGGATTTCAGCCGGGAGATCGAGGACCCGGTGGCCCAGTCGTTGGAGGTGGCCCCGCGTCACCAGCTGGTGATCGTCGACGGAAATTTCCTGCTGAACGACGAACAGCCGTGGAACCAGGTACGCGGTCTGCTCACGGAGACCTGGTTCCTGGACGCCGCTCCGGCGGAACGACGCCAACGCCTGATCAACCGCTACATCCGCTACGGCTTCACCCCTCGTAGCGCGCAGCTCAAGACCGACGGAGTCGACGAGCGGACCAGCGCGAGGATCCGGCGCGCGGGCTCGTCGGCCGACCGGATCCTGAGCGAGCGACGTGCCCACGCCCCCAAGGCGCGTACGGCGGGGGCCTGCAGGCACTGAGCCACGCACCCTTGTTCCACCGCTTTCCCGGCTGGGGAAGCGGGTATCACTGCGTCCGGACCGTGTCCCTGGAACCGGGTCAGTCCGCCGGTGCGCAGCCGCATGACTCGCGGTGCTGGAACGTCGGCTGGACCAGCACGCGGCGCGGTGCCAGATCCGGGTCCGCGATCCTGGACAGTGCCAGTTCGAAGGCCTGCTCGCCGATCGTCGAGGTCGGCTGGGCGATGGCCGTCAGCCGTGGCTGGAAGAGGTCCGACCACTCGAAGTCGTCGAACGCGACCAGTGCGAGGTCGTCGGGCACCCGCAGTCCGGCGTCCCGGAGCCCTCGCATGGCACCGATGGTCATCTGGTTGTTGCCGACCACGACGGCGGTGGGCGGCCGGCTCAGGCTCAGTAGGTCGGCGATCGCCTGCTGGGCCGGGCCGGCCTGGGAGCGCCCCGGGACCAGGTATTCATCCGGTGCTGCGATGCCATGGCGCTCCAGGCCGAGGCGGTAGCCCTGGATGCGCTCGTCCGTGGTGGCGAGCCCGGGACGTCCGGAGATCATCGCGATCCGGGTGTGGCCGGTCTCGGCCAGGTGATCCACCAGCCGGGCGGTCGACTCGACGTTCTCGACGCTGATCTGGTCGGTCTCGTGCCGGACGAAGCGGTCGAGGACCGTCACCGGGACCCCGGCCCGCCGCGCGTAGTCCAAGGTACGGCCCGTGTCACCGGAGGGGGCCAGGACTATGGCGCTGACCTTGCGTCTGAGGAGCTCGCTCACGGCGCGCAGTTCGCCGTCGGGGTCGTCGTGCGTCTCGGCGAGCAGCAGGGAGTAGCCCTCCCGGGACGCTCGCCGGTCGAGACCGTGGACGACATCGGCGAAGTACGGGTTGGAGATCGCCGACATCGCCAGGCCGATGATGCCGAGGCCCTCCTCCTGGTGCGCCTTCTCCGGTACGTAGCCGCAGGCGGCCACCGCGTCGTGGACCAGCCGCGCGGTTTCGGGCGCGACCGCCCGCGTCTTGTTCAGCACGTGGGAGACGGTCGAGACCGAGACGCCCGCCAGTCGTGCCACATCGCTCATCGTGGCCGTCTGCCGCGGCCGCCTGCCTGCCATGCCCGGATCGTAGCAATGATTTGCGCAAATTAAGGAGCGGGTCGTCGAGACCCCCCGTCCACCACCTGGTCTCGGCTCCCTCGGAGCGGGGCGCACTCGGCATCTTCGATATCCGCGGACATGGGAACGCAAAGGTTTGCGCAAAAGCTATACAGTATGCGGTGACCGGAGTAGTGTCGGTGATTGCCCGGGTATTTCCACGGACGACGGAGGATGCCATGAGGAGCGAGACGCCGACCGCGCCGGACCCCGGCCCCGCGGCAGCGGATGAGGCCCGGATCGTGATGGAGGCACAGGGGCTGGTGAAGCGCTACGGGAATGTCGTGGCGATCCGGGAATCGGACTTCGATATTCGAGCAGGTGAAGTCCTGGCCGTCGTCGGCGACAACGGCGCCGGAAAATCCAGCCTCATCAAGGCCCTGTCAGGCGCGCTCATCCCGGATTCCGGCACTATCACTCTGCACGGCGAACGGGTGCACTTCCATTCCCCGCGTGATGCCAGGGTGCGGGGTATCGAGACGGTGTACCAGACACTCGCGCTCGCACCTCAGCTGGATATCGCGACGAATCTCTTCCTCGGGCGAGCACGCCGGCGGCCGGGAATTCTCGGCTCGTGGCTGCAC
This sequence comes from Streptomyces sp. TRM64462, assembly GCF_013362995.1. Lineage (GTDB taxonomy): Bacteria > Actinomycetota > Actinomycetes > Streptomycetales > Streptomycetaceae > Streptomyces. Next base: position 20,373 of record NZ_JABWDV010000408.1, read on the forward strand.
CTCCTCGACCACAAGGCCATGCGGGAGGAAGCCGCCGCCCAGTTGGACACGCTCGGGATCGCCACGCTACAGGACATCGGACAGCTGGTCGGGTCGCTGTCCGGAGGGCAGCGGCAGGCCGTCGCGGTGGCGCGGGCCGCCATGTTCGGCACCGAGATGATCATCATGGACGAGCCGACGGCCGCGCTCGGGGTCAGGGAGTCGGACCAGGTCCTAGAGCTGATCCGGAAGATCCGGAGCCGCGGCATCCCTGTCATTCTGATCAGCCACGACATGCCGCAGGTCTTCGAGGTGGCCGACCGTATCCACGTGCACCGGCTCGGCCGCCGGGCCGCTGTCGTGGAGCCCGGCAGCGTCACGATGACGGACGTGGTCAGCCTGATGACCGGTGCGCTGAGCCAGGACGGCGAAGGCACCCTCTTCGAGACCGAGGTCTCGAAGAGGCGGCATGAAGCCTCCGCATCAGGCGCGCAGGACTGACGTCCGGCCATGGCGGCGCGGACCTCGAGCATCCCTCATCCCCCGGTCCCGCCGCTCGTCGGCGTACGGGCCCCCCTCCGGCCGGGTGCCGGACGGCCGGCTCGGGACCTCGGCTCAGAGCCTGCTGAGCTGCGCGTCGATGGCCTCCGGTGCGAGAAGCTGCTCGGAGGCGAGGGTGGCGGCGCCGACCAGGCCGGCGTCGGCACCCAGCAGGCTGTGGGAGATCCGCAGGTCCCGGGTGGACAGTGGATGGGATCGCGCGTAGACGGCCTCACGGATTCCCGCGAGCAGGGTATCGCGGGCTTCGACGAGGGCTCCGCCGACGGTGACCACGGACGGGTTGAGGACACCGACGAGATCGGCGACCACCGCGCCGATGGCGCGCCCGGCCTGACGTACCAGCGCGACGGCGTCGGCGTCCCCGGCCCGGGTGAGCGCCACGATGTCCGCGGCCGTGCGCGCGCCACGATCCATGCTCCGGAGATCCCGGGCGATCGCCCAGCCGGCGGCGTCGGTCTCCAGACAGCCGACGCTGCCGCAGCGGCAGACCCGTCCGCCGCCGCGGTTGAGATGCCCGATGTCCCCGGCCGCTCCCAGCGAGCCGCGGAAGAGCCGGCCGCCCAGGACCAGGCCGCTGCCGATGCTCATGCCGGCGTTGACCATCAGCAGGTCGGCGGTGTCGGGCCACTGCTTGCGCTGCTCGCCCAGAGCCATGACATGGGCGTCGTTCTCCACGAAGACCGGGATGCCGGAGAAGCGGTCGGCGAAGAAGTCACGAAGATCGAACTCGTACCACCTGCTCATCATGGTCGGCGCGTTGATCCGGCTGGTGGCGGTCTCGACGGTGCCGGGCACGGCGAGGGCGACGGCCCGCACCTCGGCGACCGCCTTGTCGGCCAGCCCGAGGGCGGTGGTGAAGTGCTCACCCACCTGCCGCAGGACCTGCTCCGGGCCGGACTCCATGTCCACGGGGCCGCCGGTCGCCGCCAGGATTCCGGCGGCCAGGTCGGTCACGGCGACCTGGCAGTGCTCGGGCCCGAGCTCGGCTGCGAGGATGACCCCGGACTGGTGGTTGAACTCGAACACCTCGGCCGGCCGCCCGACCGAGGGTGCCTGCGGACTGCCCGCCCCGTAGACGATGTATCCGGCCTCCAGCAGGCCGGTCAGCCTGTTCTCCACGGTGGCGCGGGCCATGCCGGAGGCGCGCACGAGCTCGGACCGGGTCCGCGCCCGCTGGTTGCGGATCATGTCCAGGAGGTGGCCGGCCCCCGCTGCTGCTCTTCCGTTACGAATCCCCATGACCGCCATTATGCCAATCATGGGCAGAATTCGGTTTGCCGGTGGGAAGCCTGGACCGGGCTGGAGCCGGGTCGGCGTGGGGTCAGGGGGGCACACGCCGACCCGGCGGTTTGGGCCGGGCCGAGGCGGCGCAGGGAGTCACCGCGTCGGCCCGGGGCCTCAGGGGCGGGCCGCCAGCTGCGTGCCCAGGGTGGTGGCCGCGTCGCGGGCGTCGTCGCCGCGCGCTTGGATCTGTACCGCGGTTCCGCAGTCCGCGCCCAGTCCCAGCACGGACAGCATGGCCTTGGCGTTCGCCTGCCTGCCGTCCACATGCAGGGTGATCTCGGAGCCGAAGCCCTGAGCCGTCGTCACCAGCTCCGAGGCGGGCCGGGCGTGCAGACCCTCCGGGTCCGTGATGGTCACGGTGACGGCCCAGCCGCCGTCGTCCAGCGGATCTGCGGCGATCGGGGCGGCGGGGTCCAGCAGTCCGCGCACCGCGTCGGCGTCCTCCGCCTGGGTGGCCCGGTTGGCGAGCTCGGCGGCGCCGGTACTGGTCACGGCGGCGATGGAGCGCGCGGCGTCGGGCAGGCGGGCGGCGGTCATGGACAGCTCGTCTACGCCCAAGCCCAGCAGGAACGGCTGGATGGAGGGGTCGCTCGCGGCCTCGCCACACACGCTGACCGTGATGCCGTGGGCGTGCGCCGCCTCGACCACGAGGCCGATCGCCTGCATCAGCGCGGGGGTGTGGGCGTCGAGCAGGTGGGTGACCCGGCCGTTGTCCCGGTCGGCGGCGACCAGGTACTGCAGCAGGTCGTTGGTGCCGATCGAGAAGAAGTCCGCCTCCCGAGCGAGAGCCGCGGCGGACAGGACCGCCGCCGGCGTCTCGATCATGACGCCGAGCTTGACCGAACCGTGGTCGACCTCTTCGGCGGACAACTCTGCGCTGACCTCTTGGAGATGGCTGCGCACGGCGGCCAGTTCGGCGGCGCCGGAGATCATCGGGACGCACACCCACACCTCGGCCTGCGCGGCGGCGCGGAGGACGGCGCGGAGCTGGGTACGCAGTACGTCCGGGGCGTCGAGCAGCAGCCGCACCCCACGGTGTCCGAGCATCGGGTTGGCCTCGGAGCTGGTCAGCGGCGGCAGCGGCTTGTCCCCGCCGACGTCGAGCAGACGGATCGTCACCCGCCCGCCGTCCAGCGCCCGGACGGCTCCGGCATAGGCGGCCAGCTGCTCCTCCTCCCCGGGGAGGCTCTCCCCGGCCAGGAAGACGAACTCGGTGCGGAAAAGGCCGACCGACCGGGCGCCGGTCCGGTGGGCACGGACCGCCTCGTCGGCGGATCCGATGTTCGCGGACAGCCGGATGCCGCGGCCGTCGGCCGTGTGCGCGTAGGGCAGGGGCTCGGCCGCGACGTCCTCGCGCCGGCGGGCGGCGGCGGTGGCGCGTGCGACCTCCTCGGGATCGGGGTCGACGGTTACCGTGCCCTGGTCACCGTCGACAAGAAGGGGCGCTCCGGCCCGGACGGCGTCCAGGCCGGGCACCTGCACGACGGCCGGGATGCCGAGGGAGCGCGCGAGGATCGTGGTGTGGGCCGTCGGTCCGCCGCCCGAGAGGACGAAGGCGCGCAGGCGGGTCCGGTCCAGGCCGATGGTCTGGGACGGGGTGAGGTCTGTCGCCACGATGACCGCGTCCTCGGGGAGTTCGGCCTCGGTCCGGCGGAGGGCGCCGAGGACGCCGAGGAGGCGCTGACGCAGGTCGTCGATGTCGGTGGCCCGCTCGGCGATCCGCGCGCTGCCCGAGGCGCGCAGCGTGTCGGCCTGCGTGGCGAGCACGCGCTGGACGGCAGTGGGAGCGTCCACGAGCTGGTCGCGTATCGCCGCCGCCAGGCCGTCGCGCAGCTCCGGGTCGGCCAGCATCGCCTGGTGCGCGGCGATGATGCCCTGCTCCTCGGAGCCGGTCACGGACTTGAGGAGGGTGTCGAGTTCGCGGGCTGCCTCCTGAAGACAGTCGGCCAGGCGCGCGAGCTGACCGGCGACCTCGTCCGCCGTGACGTTCGTCTCCACCAGATGCGTCTCGCTGGAGTTCCACAGGACTGCCGTGCCCCCGGCGATGCCGGGGGAGGCCGCGATACCGGACAGGGAAGCCGGTACGGAGGGTGTCGCCATGAAGGGTCCTAGGTTCAGGCGGCCGTTCGCCGCGGTTGCCTGAGTGTCAACCTGATTTCGGTTGAAAGTCAACAGGTTTACGTCTAGCGCTAGACATAATTCCTGTCTACGCTTCCCTCACCCGGCGCGGAGTTCCACGATCCGGGTCAACCCATCACCATCAGCAAGGTTCTGCACATGCCCGACAACGTGTCTCTTCTGGGGCTCCTCCCCGAGCAGTCCGTCCTGGTGAACGCCTCGGCGCGCGACTGGAGGGTAGCCATCAGCCTCGCCGGCGAGGGCCTGATCCAGGGCGGCGCCGCCACCGCCGACTACAGCGACGAAATGATCGCCACCGTCGAGAAGCTCGGCCCCTACATCGTCATCGCCCCGGGCCTCGCACTGGCCCACTCCCGCCCGTCGCCCGCGGTCCGCTGCACCGGACTGTCCTGGGTGTCCCTGCGGGAGCCCGTCCACTTCGGCCACCGGGACAACGACCCGGTTCGCCTGGTCGTCGGCCTCGCCGCGACCGACCACAACCAGCACACCGCGGCACTTGGCAGCCTGGCTCAACTGCTCAGTGAGCCGGAGCGGGTGGACGAGCTCCTCGCTGCCCCCGACGCCGCCACCGTGCGGCACCTGATCGGCAACTTCGACCCGGAGGTCCAGTCATGAAGATTCTTACCGTCTGCGGGATGGGAGTCGGCAGCAGCATCATCCTGAAGATGAACGTCGAGAAGGCCCTGCGGAGCCTCGGCGTGACGGCCGACGTCGAGGTCGCCGACATCGGCACCGCCCGCGGCGCCGCCGCCGGCGCGGACTTCGTCGTCACCTCGGGTGAACTCGCCCCCCAGCTCGGCGACCTGAAGGCCAAGATCGTCGTCATCGACAACCTGGTCAACGTCGATCTCATCGCCAAGGCGCTCAACGCCGCCCTCTCCGAGGCCAACTGACGGGTAGCGCTGCGCTACCCGTCCTTCACAACGCTCCGAGGAGCACCCTCATGGACGTCATCGTCGGCATAGCCAAATTCATCGTCAACAACGTTCTCAACCAGCCCGCCTATCTGGTCGGCATCATCACCGCGATCGGACTGCTCGCCCTGCACCGCAGCATCGGTCAGGTCGTCGGCGGCGGTCTGAAAGCCGCGATGGGATTCCTGATCCTCGGGGTCGGTGCCTCCACCGTCGTCGGCTCCCTGGAACCGCTCGGTAAGCTCATCCTCGGAGCGACCGGCGTCCGCGGCGTGGTTCCCACCAACGAGGCCGTGGTGGCCCTGGCCCAGAAGCAGTTCGGGGCCCAGGTGGCCTGGGTGATGATCGCGGGCTTCGTCGTGAGCATTCTGCTCGCGAGATTCACCCCCCTGAAGTACGTGTTCCTGACGGGACACCACACCTTCTTCATGGCCACCCTGATCACCGCGCTGCTCGCCACCGCCCAGCTGTCGGCGTTCTGGATGATCGCCGTCGGCGCCGCGCTGCTGGGCACGATGATGGTCGTCATGCCTACCTTCACCCACCCGTGGACGCGTCGCGTCACTGGAGGCGAGGACGTGGCCATGGGGCACTTCGGCTCGATCGGTTACATCACGGCCGGTACGGTCGGACGTCTGGTCGGCAAGCGCAGCAAGAGCACCGAGGACATGAAGTTCCCTGATGGGCTGAAGTTCTTGCGCGACTCGATGATCGCCACCGCGCTGTCCATGGTCCTCATCTACACCGTGTTCGCTCTGGCCATGCTCGGACGTGTTGGCCAGACCGAAGCGTTCGCCGTCATGGAGGCAAGCACGCTGGGCGACTACATCATGGCCGGCGTCATGCAGGCCCTGCTCTTCGGTGTCGGTGTGGCCGTCATCCTCTTCGGCGTCCGTACCATCCTCGGAGAGCTCGTCCCTGCCTTCAACGGCATCGCGGCCAAGGTCGTCCCGGGCGCGTTGCCGGCGCTCGACTGCCCGGTCGCCTTCCCCTACGCGCCCAACGCCGTCCTGATCGGCTTCATCTCCAGCTTCACCGGTGGCTTGGCCAGCCTCGGCGTCCTGATGGCCTTCAACGCGCCGATGGGTCTGGCACTGATCCTGCCCGGCATGGTCCCGCACTTCTTCACCGGCGGTACGGCCGGCGTGTTCGGCAACGCCACCGGCGGTCGCCGCGGCGCCATCGTCGGTGGGTTCGTGAACGGTGTGATCATCACCTTCCTGCCGGCCCTCCTGCTCAAGGTGCTCGGATCACTCGGCCTGGCCAACACCACGTTCGGCGACGCCGACTTCGGCTGGTTCGGTCTGACCGTCGGCCACGCGGTCAAGCTCGGTCCGGTGACCGGAATGATCGTGATCACGCTCATCATTCTCGTCCTGCTGGGCAGCGCCATCGCCTTCCAGCGTCTTGTGGTCAACCGCGGATGGAATCCGGGTGCCCCGCGCGACGCCCACTTCGCCGGCGCCGGGGACGAGGACGCCGACCCCAAGTCCGTCGCCGTCGGCTCCTGACCGCACCGACTTCTCTGCCCGTCGCGGCGCCGCGACGGGCAGAGGGCGCCCCGTCATACCGGCGGCCGCCCACCGTCTGCCGCCGGAACGTCATCGGAGTCCTCCGCGGCCCTCGACACCGACGTCCGCGCAGCATCCATCCGGTGCCCCAGCCAACCAGCGAAGGAGCCCTGACTCAGGGTGAGCACTAAGCCGACGACCACAGACCTCGAGTGGACCGAACTGGACCAGCGGGCCGTGGACACCGCCCGCATCCTGGCAGCGGACGCCGTACAGAAGGTCGGCAACGGCCATCCCGGCACGGCCATGAGCCTGGCGCCCGCCGCGTACACCCTCTTCCAGAAGGTGATGCGCCACGACCCCGCCGACCCGGAGTGGGTGGGCCGCGACCGTTTCGTCCTCTCCGCCGGCCACTCGTCCCTGACCCTGTACACCCAGCTCTACCTGGGCGGCTTCGGTCTCGAGCTGGACGACCTGAAGTCCTTCCGCACATGGGGCTCGACGACCCCGGGTCACCCGGAGTACGGGCACACCAAGGGTGTGGAGACCACCACCGGCCCGCTCGGCCAGGGTGTCGCGAACGCGGTGGGCATGGCGATGGCCGCCCGTTTCGAGCGCGGTCTGTTCGACCCGGAGGCCCCGAAGGGCGGTTCTCCGTTCGACCACCACATCTACGTGATCGCCGGTGACGGCTGCCTCCAGGAGGGCATCTCCGCCGAGGCGTCCTCGCTCGCCGGTCACCAGAAGCTCGGCAACCTGACCCTGCTGTGGGACGACAACCACATCTCGATCGAGGGCGACACCGAGACCGCCGTGTCCGAGGACACGATGAAGCGGTACGAGGCGTACGGCTGGCACGTCCAGCGCGTCGAGCCCAAGGCCGAGGGCGACCTGGACCCGGCCGCCCTCTACGCTGCGATCAAGGCCGCCGAGGCCGAGACCGAGCGCCCCTCCTTCATCGCGATGCGTTCGATCATCGCGTGGCCGGCGCCGAACGCGCAGAACACCGAGGCGTCGCACGGCTCCGCGCTGGGCGACGAGGAG
>NZ_JABWDV010000409.1 GCF_013362995.1 Streptomyces sp. TRM64462
GGCCGCCAACCGCAAGCGCCTCGGCAGCCGGGGCGGCCGCCCGCCAGCCTTCGACCCCGAGGCCTACAAGCAGCGGAACACCGTCGAGCGGTGCATCAACAAACTCAAGCAGTGGCGCGGTCTGGCCACTCGATACGACAAGACCGCCACCATCTACCTCGCCGGACTCCACATCGCCGCCATCTTCATCTGGTCGGCAAGATGATCCGAAAGAAACGGCCTAGGCGCCCCTGACCTCGGATCAGGAGTCCAGCACCAATGCAGCCCGGGATTCGCGACGAAGTACGAGAAGACTCACGATCGCCAGCGCTACACAACAGCGCCGCCAAGGGGGCCCAGGTCCGTGGGACTTCTCCGCCACGTCCGCGGCCTGAGGGCGGCCTGGTGTCGATAGAGAGCTGCCAGGTCGTGCCGCTCGAAGGGCGACTGTCGCAGCCACGTGGGGGAGCCGGCGAAGAGCAGTTCCTTGGCAATGGGGCGCGGTCCGCCCCGACGATATCGATCTCGACGTCGTTGGTACGGGTCCAGTAGCCGCCCGCTGCGGGGGCCGCGGGCAGCCTGTCATCGGGCAGTACACACGCCAGGGCCTCGCGCACAAGGGGCTCGATGGCTCCGCCGCGCCAGCTGGTCCAGTTCTCCCGGATGCGCGCCAAGGTCAGATCGCCCCGCCACCGCTCGATCTCCTCCATGGACGGGCCGAGCAGGTGCAGCCAAACCGCAGGTAGGGACCTGTCACCCGGTAGCGGCGATCCTTCGGCGGACGCAGCGAACGGGCAGCTGGCAGCGACGATCAGTGCCGGCTGCACGGGCGATGTCGGTGAAAGTCCGCTCGCCACTGCCGATGGCGGCCAGCACCGTACACGCCTGAGCCTGCGGAGGGAATTCGGCAGCCAGCGAGCGCTGGACCGATACCAGTCGCCATCGGCATCCATCAAGGACGGCACCTCGTCGGTGATCAGCACGCTCGCCCGGTCAACATCACCCACCGACCAGGCCGTTCCCCGCCAAACCCTGCCGCCACCCTTGCAGCTCCCCATCCCCTGAGATTCTCGATCATTTTGTCCTGATCGTGACCGACTCCAATCGCTGCAAGGAACAGACGGAGAACAGCGGAGGACAGAAGAGGCAACGGGCAACCCCGCCGAACCCCGATTCTTGAGGCGCACCTCGTGCCAAACTCGCTCTCAGATGCGAAGCGAAACAGCTCCGTCACGACGGGTGTTCGCCATCGGTTTTCGTGTCGGCCAGTGAACGCCGAACGAAAGCTCCCCGTGAGGGCACACGGCTCTCACGGTCGCTGTTCAAGGGGGAGGTTGGATGAGCACAACTTTACGTTTTGGCCCGGAACTTCGCCGCTTACGGCAGGAAGCTGGACTGACTCTGACCGAGTTCTCGGTGGCACTCAACTACGACAAGGGGCACCTCAGCAAGGTCGAGCGCGGGGAGCGTTCCGCGTCCCCCGAACTGGCTCGGCGGTGCGACGCCTTCCTCGTCGCGAACGGTCAGCTGCAACGCTTGGTCGTCCGCCCCGAGACCGAGTCGGACACCACCGAAACGCCTGCCACCTCGAGTCTCTGGCTCGTCGGGCGCCGGGCGCTCCTCGCGGCGGGTACGGGGTCGCTGATCGACCTCGGCCTGACACTCGGCGGTCAGGTGTCCTCTGCCGCCGTCCCCCTCCTTCCCTCCTTCCGAGCGCAGTTCGACCAGCTACGAATGCTCGGCCAGTCCACCGCGCCGAGGGTCCTGCTTCCCTTGCTGGAGGCACAGACGCGCACGGTCGCCGGGCTGGCCGCCGGCGCCCCGTCCGCCACTCGGGCCCCCGTGCTCCTGCTCGCGTCGCGGTTCGCGGAGTTCACCGGCTGGATGGCCCAGGAGGCCGGGGACAGCAACGCCGCGCTCGGCTGGACCGGTGGGGCCGCCGAACTGGCGCACGCCGGGGGTGATCCGTACCTCGGTTCCTACGCGCTCGTGCGACGCGCCCTGGTCACGCTCTACGGCGGAGACGCCGCGAGCACTATCGCCCTGGCCCGCCGGGCCCAGCACGACGAACTCCCGCCGCGCATCCGGGGACTCGCGGCCCAGCGGGAGGCGCAGGGACACGCGCTCGTCGGCGACGAAAGCGACTGCCTCCGCAGCCTCGACAGAGCGCGGGAGCTGCTCGACAGCGACGATGCCCGCAGCGGCGCCGAGCCCGTGATCGGCACCACCCACGTGAGCGATCCGGCGGCGATGACGACCGGCTGGTGCCTGCACGACCTCGGTCGCCCCAAGGCCGCCGCCGAGGTCCTCGACCGGGAGTGCCGCCGCCTCCCGCCGCACGCACTGCGCACCCGTGCCCGGTACGGCTTCCGCAGGTCCTTGGCCCACGCCGCCTCCGGAGAGGTCGAGCACGCGTGCACGATCGCCGGGGAGCTTCTGGGACTGATGCCGGCCGCGCCCTCGGCGACGGTGAACAGCGATATCCGTCGTCTCGCGCGGGAACTTTCCCGGTTCCGAAGCAGCCGAGCCGTACGCGATCTGCAACCGGCGCTGGCACGGGCACTCGCCCCCACGCACGACTGACACCGGCTCCACGACCGACAACAGCTCGAGCCGCCCGGATCGCCGGACTCCCCGGTCCCTCTGCATCGCACGATTTCGGCGGGACTTCTGATCCGCGCCCGACGCGTCGTGCCCGCCTTCTTCGGACTACCGCGACCAGTGACGGACCGGGCGGCGCAGCTCCCTCCGTACGCCCTCCCGTGGACGCGCCATGCCGTCACACGGCCGGGACCTCATGGCCCGGGTGGACCGGGCCTCAGAGGCCCGGTCCGCAGCCCCCGCGCTCGTACCCCCCCTCTCCCCCGTCTCCCGTCTTCCTCACACGAAGGAGTCCTTCATGCCCGATGTCTTCGTCAACTACCGCACAGGCGATGAGGAATCCGCAGCGACCATGATCGCTCGGGAACTCGCGCGGCGGTTCGGCGACGAGCGGATCTTCTTCGCCAGCAACTCGATCGATCTCGGACACCGCTTCCCGGTGGAACTGGTCAGGGCGGTGGAGGAGTGCGAGGCGCTCCTCGCCGTGATCGGCCCGCGCTGGGCGGAGGTGCGGGGGGCCGACGGCCGCCCCGCCCTAGAGGCCGAGCAGGACTGGACCCGTCGTGAGATCCAGACCGCACTCGACCGCGGGATCCTGGTGATCCCTGTGCTCGTCGGAAAGGCCACGCGGATCGACCGCGCCGTCCTCCCGGACGACCTTCGGGAGCTGGCGGACTGCCAGTACAGGCGGTTCGACCACCGCAACGCCGAGTCGGACCTGACGGCGCTCGGCGACGCCCTCGCCAGGCTGCTGCCCGAGCTGGGCTCGGTGGACCGCGACGCCCGTGCGGCGCGGGAGCGGGCAAAGACGAAGTCCCGCAAGAAGTCGGCCAAGGATGCCGGGCACAGCAGGATGCGGACACACGACGTCGAGCAGCGTGTGCGCGGCGGCATCGGAAACCTCAACGGAGACTTGTCGGGCACCTTCGTCAACGAGCCCCAGGGGCCGGTGAACACCGGTCGGGGCCACCAGTACAACGCTCCCCACTTCCAGGGCGACAACACCGGGATCCAGTTCACCGCGGGCGACAACAGCGGTACGGTCCATCAGCGCTTCGAGCGCGAGCGCCGGCGCTCGGACGACGGACGATGACCGAGCAGGACCGCGTCACCGTCAACGATCCGCGCGGCCCGGTGAACAACGGCGAGGGGCACCAGTACGTCTTCTACGGCGTCGGCGCGGACTGGATGATCCGCAAAGGGGTCGAGTCCCTCCGGATCGCCCGTGAGGACCGGGTGCGCCTGGCCGACCGGTTCGTTCCGCCGGTGGGCTACCGCGTCGCCGCCGACCGCCTGGAGAAGCCCGGATCGGTGGTGCTGCTGGAGGCTCCGCCCGGCAGCGGCCGCCGCGCCGCGGCGATCATGCTGCTGCACGGGTTCGGTGAGGACGGAGGCGCCGACGAGGAGGGGGTTCGGTTCGAGGAGCTTCCCGCCACGGACAAGGACGAGAACCCTCTCGCCCCCCGTGAGGGGGACCGCTTCCTCCTCGACCTCTCCGGGATCGCCGACGAGGAGACGTACGCCAAGGCCCAGCGCCGCCTGGCCGTGCGCCGGTCACAGGTCCAGGAGGCGGGGGCCCACATGGTCGTCGTCCTGCCGTCGGGCATGGAGCACGCCCACGCGCCGGACCTCGAACCGCACATGGTGACGCTGGGACGCCCCCGGGGCGTCGCCGTCGTCACCCGTTACCTCCGCATGGACCGTATGGCCTTCCGCCCCGCGGACCTGGGGAGCGCCGACCTCCAGCGCCTGTGCGACCGCTCCCCCATGCGGGAACTGGCGCGGCTCGCGGGGCTGGTGAGGGCCGCTCGCGACAGCGGCCGGTTCGGCGCCGACTTCGCGGCATGGCTCGACCAGGCGATGCACGCGGTGACCGACCGCGCCGGTGAGGTGGGCCGACAGGTGGCCGCGGTCCGCACCGCGCCCGAGCGAGCCCTGCTGCTCGCGACGGCGGTGTTCGAGGAGGCCCGCGCCGACACCGTCTACGAGGCGTGGCACGGCCTGATGAGGACGGTGAGGCACGAGGAAGAGGCGACGACCGAGCTCGCGCGGACGGATTTCGGGGAGCGGTTGGCGGCGCTCGGGATCGAGCGGGACCCGGACGGACGGCTCCGCTTCGGGCGGCTGGCCTACGCCGACGCGGTACGGACGTACTTCTGGGCGAACTTCCCCGGGGTCCGCGACGACCTCAGAGACTGGATCGGTCGTGCCGCCGGGCTGCGCGGTCTGACCACCGACGACCGGGTGAACGTCGTCGTCCGCTTCGGCGAGCGGTCTCTGGCCGTCGGGCGGCCCGACCACCTCTTCGAGCTCGTGGTGCGCTGGGCGGACCGCGCGACCGGGGCGTCCTGCGACCCGCGAGCCGTGGCGGCCCTCGAACTCGGTCTCAGCCACGAGAGGTTCGGGGGATGGTTCCGCAAGCGGATGTACGAGTGCGCGAGATCCGGCCCCTTGTCGGACGGTCTCGCCCGCGTCCTGACCACCGCCTGCCTCCAGAGCCTCGGCACGACGCACCCGGATCAGGCGATAGTGCGGCTCCACTACCTCGCCGTACGTAAGGGGGAGGCGGCGCGCGAGGCCCGGGAGGCCCTTCTCGACCTCGCCGGCCGCGAGCGTCGGCTCTACCGGCTGCTGATCGACCGCGTGCGGGACCGGGCGCGTCGGGAGCCGCACGGGGTGGAGCCCCATCTTCGGCTGCTCGCTGAGCTGTTGAAGAGCGAACGGGCACCGGACCCGCCGCCGTGGCCGGACCTGATCCTGGGCTGGGAGACGGTTTTCTCCCAGCCGCCGACGGAGCTCTGGAACCCGCTGGTGAGTAGCTGGCTGAACGCCGTGGCCGGCGACAGTCCGCGGGAGATGGCGCTGCGCGGAATCGTCGGGGCCACGCACGGCCGCACGGCCGCTCTCCACCGCCTCTACACCATCGCCTGCGACTGGGCGGGGCCCGCGCGCCACCCGCCCCGGGCGGCCGTCGCCGCCCTCTTCTGGCAGCACATCGATCACATGCAGTACGCCCGCACGGAGAGTACGAAGCGTGCGGGCGCCGGACCACGGACCACGGAAGAGGCACGATGAAACACCGCTTTCCCAGCCTGCTGTTCGTCGCTCTCTGCGGCCTCGCGCCGGCCGTGCTCGGAAACCTCCTGCACTGGTCGGCATGGCTGTGGGGCTTCTTGTCCATGGTCACCGCATCGGGTTCCCTGCTGCTCGTGATGACGGTCCTCAGCGGTGGCCGGGCATCGGCGGATCCGTACGGGCCCGGGGAACCTGAGCCGCCTGCCGCGCCGACGGAGCAGCCGTACCAGGAGGCGAGGGTGGTCGACGCAGCACTGCCGAGCGCGGCGGACGGCTACGACTTCCTCTTCTCCGCCACCGTGTGGTGGAGGCCGGTCCCCGACCACGCCGACCGGTCCGACGGCGCCTCACCGGCCCTCGCCGTGTCCTCGGTCGTCAGCCGGGCCCTGGAGGTCGTCTGCCGCGAGGAACCTGGCCGGGCCAGTTTTGCCCGGCATCTCCTGGAGGGGGAGCTGGGCGTCCCGCTCCCGGACCGGAGCGGACGAGTGATGGCACTGGCGGCCGATGTGACGCTGGCCCTCGCCCCTGCCGACCGGGAGCGCCTGCGAAAGTTGAACGACCTTCGCAAGGACGAGGAGATCTGGGAGTACGAGCGTCAGCACGAGCGCAACAAGCGGCGCTACCTGGGTGACGACGTGCTCAAGAGCGCGGGCAGCGCGGTGGTGTGGTGGCTGACCCGTCATGAGAACGAAATCGAGAAGGCGGTCGACATGATCGGCCCGCTCGCCCAGATCGCGGCGGCGGCCAACGACGAGGAGGTGCCCGAGCTCTTCCGCCACCTGCTCGTCCCGGCCGCAGGCGCGCGGAGCGAAGCGACCGCCGGGGGCCCGCTGTGGGACGGATACGGCCAGCGAGGAGGGACGTTCGACCGCGAGGAGGAAGTAGGGGTTTCGGATCGGCTGCTTCTGTTGCTGGCGGCGGTGGGCCTGAAGCCGGACATGGACGAGTACACGGTGTTCGTGCACCGTGTGGTGCGGAGCCTGGAAGCAGCCGGGCTGGACGAGGCCGCCGAGGAAATCACGCGGACTCTTCTGCCGGCGCCCGACGAGGGTGGGGGCGAGGGACCGGAGAGTGGACCTTCGGGCGAGGGGGAAACCACAAGTCCCTGGTCGCCGCGCTTCCCAACCCCAGAGGGCTCGCCGTTCACCCACGCGGGTGCGGACCCGGATGCCGGTGCAGGCATATTCACACCAGGGGCGGCAGAGAGCTGCGCGGGCGAACGGAACCAAGACTGGCGGGAGACGAGCGGGGACGACATGACACCCCCGTATTTCTGGGACACCTCGCACAGCCCGAACCCGCCCACGGCGCCTCGCGCACGGGATGAGGACGACGCGGACGGGAGCTGACCCGGTAGGCGCTCGGCTCTCCGAGGCTCCCCTGCACCGCACACCGCGGCGGGGGAAGTCCTCTCCTGCCGCCGAGACCCAGGCAAGACCAACACTCGCTGGGACACTGGTCCGGGCAAAGGCGGGGAGGAGGGGGAGCGGGAGACGAACGAGCTCAAGTCGCCGTGGTGGGCTGTCACGGCGACCGAGCTCTATCCAATCGGTGTGGCCGATGGGGCCCCGCCCTCGCAAGGTCGGACCCTTCTGATCTGCAGTGGCAGATCATCCACGTGGTGGTCTGCCACCTGCGAAGACGCGCCTTTCAATGATCGCATCCAGCACCGATCCAGCACGGTTGCGGTTCACCCAGCACCCCCGGAGCGCGACAAGGAGCCGTTGTGTACACATGCGACACTCGGTACTCTTGTGCGCATGACACAGCCGCTGCCCATAGAGTCCATCCGCGATGTCCGGGCACACCTGGCCGAGGTCGTCGAGCGGGCTGACCGCGACGACGTGCCCACGGTGATCACGCGCCGAGGCAAGCAGGTGGCTGCCGTGGTGTCCATCGAAGTGCTCCGGAAGTACCAGGAGTGGGAAGAGCGCGAGATCAACCGAATCATCGACGAGCGCATGGCCAACCCGGCACCCGGCATCCCGATCGAGGACATCATGAGGGAGACGCTGGCGCGCAGTGAGTGAGTACCGCACCGTCTTCCGACCCGAGGCTCAGGCCGAGCTCCGCAAGGTCCCGCGAGACATGGCCCTCCGCATTCTGGCCAAGCTGACCGAGCTGGAGAGCGACCCGCTGGGGTTCAACACCACGGCCATGGTCTCCCAGCCCGACCGGCGCCGCCTACGGGTGGGCGACTACCGCGTGATCTACACGATCGACAACGGTGAGCTGGTGGTGTGGGTCGTGCACGTCGGCCATCGCTCCACCGTCTACGACACCTGAGCACGCCTGACATCAGCTCAGAAAATCCAGCACCGATCCAGCACGGGATCGATGAAGGGGCCGGGCCCCCACGAGCCCGGCCCCTTCTGACCTGCATGTTTGCCAGATCAGCGAAGTGGCGCTATGTCGCCCACTACACGTTGAAGCGGAACTCCACCACGTCGCCGTCCTGCATGACGTAGTCCTTGCCCTCCATGCGGGCCTTGCCCTTGGACCGGGCCTCCGCGACCGAGCCCGTCTCGACCAGGTCGTCGAAGGAGATGACCTCCGCCTTGATGAAGCCCTTCTGGAAGTCGGTGTGGATCACGCCGGCCGCCTCCGGGGCCGTGGCGCCCTTCTTGATGGTCCAGGCGCGGGATTCCTTCGGGCCGGCCGTCAGGTAGGTCTGGAGGCCCAGGGTGTCGAAGCCGACGCGGGCCAGGGTCGCCAGGCCGGGCTCCTCGGCGCCGACGGACTGGAGGAGCTCCAGGGCGTCCTCCTCGTCCAGCTCGGCGAGGTCCGCCTCCAGCTTGGCGTTGAGGAAGATCGCCTCCGCCGGGGCGACCAGGGCGCGCTGTTCGTCCTTGAAGGCGTCGTCGGTGAGCTCGTCCTCGTCGACGTTGAAGACGTAGAGGAACGGCTTCGTGGTGAGGAGGTGCAGGTCGTGGAGGAGCTCCGCCTTCTCGCTGCCCTGGACGATGCCCTCGGAGAAGAGCGTGTCGCCGCGCTCCAGGATCTCCTTGGCCGCCTCGACCGCGGCCACCTTCGGCGCCACGTCCTTCTTGATCCGGGACTCCTTCTGGAGGCGCGGGAGGACCTTCTCGATGGTCTGGAGGTCGGCGAGGATCAGCTCGGTGTTGATCGTCTCGATGTCGTCCTTCGGCGAGACCTTGCCGTCGACGTGCACGACGTTCTCGTCCCGGAAAGCGCGGATGACCTGGCAGATCGCGTCCGACTCGCGGATGTTCGCGAGGAACTTGTTGCCCAGGCCCTCACCCTCGCTCGCGCCGCGCACGATGCCCGCGATGTCGACGAAGTCGACCGTCGCCGGGAGGATGCGCTGCGAGCCGAAGATCTCCGCCAGCTTCGCCAGGCGGGTGTCGGGAACGCCCACCACGCCGACGTTCGGCTCGATCGTGGCGAAGGGGTAGTTGGCCGCCAGGACGTCGTTCTTGGTCAGGGCGTTGAACAGGGTCGACTTGCCGACATTCGGCAGACCGACGATTCCGATCGTGAGCGACACGTTGGCGACTTCCTGAGTGTGGGTGGGGTGGGCCGATCCACCAGTTTACGGGCGTGTCGGCGCGGGCAGCCACGGGCGGGCCGGCGAGGGCTGTGCGGTGGGTGTGGGGTGGGTGTGGGGTGGTGTGTCGTGGTTACTTCGCGCCAAGGTCCGGCCCAAAGGTGTGTCCCATCCCGGTTTTCCTGCTCCGCCCGGCCTACGTTGTCCCCGTGGAGCAGCACAGGAGCAGTCCCCCTCGGCGTCCGCGGCAGCCGCAGTCCCCGGTCCTGCCGCAGGGCGCCGCGCCGCTCGCCGAGGGCGCGGCCGTCCGCCCACGCCCCGGAGGCCGGACCTCCGGTCGGCCCGGCACCCCGCCCGGCACCCCGCCCGGTGCCCGCCCCGTCCGCCGGCCAGTGCCGCCCGTCGTGCTCGCCCTGCGGCGGCTGCGGAGACTGCGGCGGCCGCCCAACCCGCGGCTCACCGGCCTCGGCGCCGGGCTCTTCGCGTGCGCCGTGATGCTGGTCGTCGGCTTCCTCGACTGGCTGCTCCTCGACGGCTCCCCCCTCGCGTACGGGCTGCTCTTCCTGCCCGTCAGCGCACTCACGGCCCTCTGGGTACGGGCCGCCGACCTCGTCACCGCGCCCATCAGCGTGCCGATCGCCTTCGCCGTCGGCGTCATCCCCATCTCGGGCGGTGAGGGCGGGGTCGGCGGCCAGACCATGGCCGTGGTCACCGCGCTCGCCGTGCACGCCGGGTGGCTGTACGGCGGGACGCTCGTGGCCGGGCTCATCACCTGCGTACGGAAGGTGCGGCTGATGAGCCGCCGCCAGCGCGCCGCCGCTGCCTCGGCCCCCCGGCCCGCACCGCCGCGCCGCCCCTGACCTCAGCGGGCCGTCGTCGCCATCGCCGCGCCGACGATGCCCGCGTTGTTCTGCAGGTGCGCCGGAACGATCTCGGCGCGTACGTTCTTGATCAGCGGCAGGAACTTGTCCGCCTTCCGGCTCACCCCGCCCCCGACGACGAACAGCTCCGGCGAGAACAGCATCTCCAGGTGCGCCAGGTACTTCCGCACCCGGTGCGCCCACTCCTGCCAGCTCAGGTCCTTGTCGTCCTTGGCCTTCGTGGCGGCGTGCTTCTCCGCCTCCTTGCCGTTCAGCTCCAGATGGCCCAGCTCGGTGTTCGGCACGAGGTGGCCGTCGATGAAGACGGCGCTGCCGATACCCGTACCGAACGTCAGCACGATCACCGTGCCCTTCCGGCCGCGGCCCGCGCCGTGCGTCATCTCGGCGATGCCCGCCGCGTCCGCGTCGTTCAGCACCGTCACCGGCAGGCCGCCCAGCCGCTCGCCCAGCAGCACCGCCGCGTCCACGCCGATCCACGCCTTGTCGACGTTCGCCGCCGTACGGATCGTGGAGCCGGTCACCACTCCGGGGAAGGTCACGCCCACCGGCCCCGACCAGCCGAAGTGCCCCACGACCTCGGCGACGCAGCCCGCGACGTCCGAAGGCGTCGCGGGCTGCGGGGTCAGTACCTTGTGACGGGGCTCGGCCAGATCGCCGCGGTCCAGGTCCACGGGAGCGCCCTTGATCCCCGACCCGCCGATGTCCACTCCGAAGACGTTCATGGACACAACGTTACGGGGCGACGCTGACAGTCACCGGGTTACCGCCCGGTCAGAGGGTGGTCAGCGGTTTCTCAGCGGTTGCTCAGTGCCGATGCCTCCGCGCGCAGGTCGCGCCGCAGCTCCTTCGGCAGCGAGAACGTGATCGACTCCTCGGCCGCCTTCACGATCTCGACGTCCTCGAAGCCGCGCTGCGCCAGCCACTCCAGGACGCCCTCCACCAGCACCTCCGGCACCGACGCGCCCGACGTGACACCGACCGTGGAGACGTCGCCCTCCAGCCACGCCTCCTCGATCTCGTCGGCGAAGTCCACCAGGTACGCCTCGCGGGCGCCGGCCAGCTTGGCGACCTCGACCAGCCGCTTGGAGTTCGACGAGTTGCGGGAGCCGACCACGATGACCAGGTCCGCCTCCGCGCCCATCTGCTTCACGGCGAGCTGGCGGTTCTGCGTGGCGTAGCAGATGTCGTCGCTGGGCGGCGAGATGAGCTGCGGGAACTTCTCCTTCAGCGCGTCGACCGTCTCCATCGTCTCGTCGACGGAGAGGGTCGTCTGGGAGAGCCACACGACCTTGGAGGGGTCGCGGACCTCGACCTTCTCGACGTCGGACGGGCCGTCGACGAGCTGGATGTGGTCGGGGGCCTCGCCGGAGGTGCCGATGACCTCCTCGTGGCCCTCGTGGCCGATGAGGAGGATGTCGTAGTCCTCCTTGGCGAACCGGACGGCCTCCTTGTGGACCTTGGTGACCAGCGGGCAGGTCGCGTCGATCGTCGCGAGCTTCCGCTCGGCGGCCTCCTCGTGCACGATCGGGGCGACGCCGTGCGCCGAGAACATGACGATGGACCCCTCGGGGACCTCCGCCGTCTCGTCGACGAAGATCGCGCCCTTCTTCTCCAGGGTCTGCACGACGTACTTGTTGTGGACGATCTCGTGCCGGACGTAGATGGGCGCGCCGTACTGCTCCAGCGCCTTCTCCACGGCGATCACGGCGCGGTCCACGCCCGCGCAGTAGCCACGAGGAGCGGCAAGGAGGACCCGGCGGGCAGGAGGCGTAGGAGTCATGTCCCCCATCGTAAGGGTGGGCGGACCGGGTCGAAGATCCCCCACGAGGTCGTGCCGGTGACGGTTCGGCGCCCGAACGGTGCCCGGTCGGTGTCTTCGGAGCCTCGCACGCCAGCTGCCGGACCTCTCCGTGTTGTCGGCGGTGGCGCGTACGCTCCCCGTATGCCTCTGTCTACGTCTGCCGAAGCTCCCCTGCCCGTCGGTGAGGTGTCGCGGCTCATCGGGGGGTGGATCGACCGGCTCGGGGCCGTCTGGGTGGAGGGTCAGATCACCCAGTTGTCGCGGCGGCCGGGTGCCGGGGTCGTGTTCCTGACGCTGCGCGACCCGTCGTACGACATCTCGGTGAGCGTGACGTGCTACCGGCAGGTGTTCGACGCGGTGGCGGACGTGGTGTCCGAGGGCGCGCGCGTGGTCGTGTACGCGAAGCCGGAGTGGTACGCGCCGCGCGGGCAGCTGTCGCTGCGGGCGGCGGAGATAAGGCCGGTCGGCATCGGGGAGCTGCTGGCGCGCCTGGAGCAGCTTAAGCGGACGCTCGGCGCGGAGGGGTTGTTCGCGGCGGACCGGAAGCGGCCGCTGCCGTTCCTGCCGCAGCTCATCGGCCTGGTGTGCGGGCGGGCGTCGGCGGCGGAGCGTGACGTGCTGGAGGTCGCGCGGCGGCGCTGGCCGGCGGTGCGCTTCGAGGTGCGGAACGTGGCGGTGCAGGGTGTCCACGCGGTGCCGCAGGTGGTGCAGGCCGTCAAGGAGCTGGACGAGCTGAGCCACGTGGACGTGATCATCGTGGCGCGCGGCGGCGGCAGCGTGGAGGACCTGCTGCCGTTCTCTGACGAGCAGCTCGTACGGGCGGTGGCGGCGTGCCGTACGCCGGTGGTGTCGGCGATCGGGCACGAGCCGGACTCGCCGCTGCTGGACCTGGTGGCGGATCTGCGGGCGGCGACGCCGACCGACGCGGCGAAGAAGGTCGTGCCGGACGTGGGCGAGGAGCTGGAGCGGGTGCGGGCCCTGCGGGACCGGGCGCTGCGCTGCGTACGGGGGCTGCTGGAGCGGGAGGAGCGGGGCCTGGCGCACGCGCTGGCCCGGCCGGTGATGGAGCACCCGCAGCGCATGGTGGAGGAGCGGGAGGTGCAGGTCGAGGCGCTGCTGGCGCGGAGCCGGCGGGTGCTGGGGCATCTGCTGGACCGGGCCGACTCGGAGCTGACCCATACGCACGCGCGCGTGGTGGCGCTGTCGCCCGCCGCGACCCTGGAGCGCGGGTACGCGGTGCTGCAGCGCGCGGACGGGGCGGTGGTGCGGTCGCCGGAGGACGTGGCGGATGACGAGGAGCTGAGGGCCCGGGTGGCGGCCGGATCGTTCACGGTACGGCGCGTGGACGGCGACGGCGTTGTCGGACCCCGACCGTAGGGTGGAGGACATGGCAGCCAATACGACGGACGCGGCGGCGACGACGGTGACGGAGCCCGGGGACGGGGCGGGGGCCGGCAACGGGGCGGGGGCCGTGGCCGGGAACGGCACGGCGCTCGGGTACGAGCAGGCGCGGGACGAGCTGATCGACGTCGTGCGGCGTCTTGAGGCGGGCGGCACGACGCTGGAGGAGTCGCTCGCGCTCTGGGAGCGGGGCGAGGAGCTGGCGAAGGTGTGCCGCCACTGGCTGGAGGGTGCGCGGGCCCGGCTGGACGCGGCGCTGGCCTCGGAGCACGCGGACGTGGACGAGGAGTAGGACGGACGGGGCGGGACGCGGACCCCGGAACCCCGGAACCCCTTGAGGCAGGCGGGTGACCTGGGACACCCCCGCTTTAGTTGAACCTTCATCTATCTCGGCGTACGGTGGACACATCGCCCCGCGATACCCCCGCACGTCGCTCGGAAGGTAAGACCCCGCATGTCGCTCGTCCTCGACCCCGCCGCCCAGGACCTCCTCTTCCGCGAGGCCCGCACCGCGAACACGTTCACCGACGAGCCGGTGACCGAGGAGCAGGTCCAGGCGATCTACGACCTGGTCAAGTACGGCCCCACCGCGTTCAACCAGACGCCGCTGCGCATCGTCCTCGTCCGCTCGGCCGAGGCCCGCGAGCGCCTGGTCCCGCTGATGGCCGAGGGCAACCAGGCCAAGACCGCGAGCGCGCCGCTCACCGCGATCCTGGCGGCGGACAACGAGTTCCACGAGGAGCTCCCGAAGCTGTTCCCGGTGTTCCCGCAGGCCAAGGACGTGTTCTTCAGCGAGCGCCCGGTCCGCGAGGCCGCCGCCGGGATGAACGCCGCGCTCCAGGCCGCGTACTTCATCGTCGGCGTCCGCGCCGCCGGGCTCGCCGCCGGTCCGATGACCGGGTTCGACTTCGGCGCCGTCCAGAAGGAGTTCCTGGACGGCGACCACACCCCGCTGATGGTCGTCAACATCGGCAGGCCGGGCGAGGCCGCCGCGTACCCGCGCTCGCCGCGGCTCGCCTACGACGAGGTCGTCACCACCGTCTGAGGCCCGCGCCCCACGAACCGGCGGCCCCGAGCACCATCCCCCCTGGTGCCCGGGGCCGCCTTCGTGCCGCGCCCGGGGCCGCCCCCTGCCGGGGGTCCGGGGGTCGTCCCCCGGGAAACACAGTCCCCCTGGTGCCCGGGGCCGCCTTCGTGCCGCGCGCTCAGCGCCGCCTTCGTGCCGCGCTCGGCAGCGCCTTCGTTCCGCGCCCATGCCGAGCCGCCCGCTGCCGGGGGTTTGGGGGTCGCCCCGGAAATGCCGTCAGCCCTTGGGCTGCGTCGCCTTCAGGGCCGCCGCCATCTCGCCGAGCTGCCCGAAGGGCGCCGTGCCGGTGACCACCGTGGTCACGCCCGGCTCGCGCAGGACGAGCGCGTCGTACTTCTCGCCCTCCCAGCGCTGCCACGCCCGCCCGGCGACCTGCTGCGTCTTCCCGGTGTCCTTGGCGCCGTGGCTGACCTGGGCGATGTACTTGTCGGCCGGCGCCGTCGACTGCTCGACCGCGACGTACTCGCGCTCCGGCGTCAGATAGCCGAGGTGCCAGGCGTCGTTCTCCGCGCGGTTGTACGACACCGACGTCGGCCGCCAGCCCTCCGCCAGGCCCTCGGGCGCGACGATCGGGTACGGCGCGGCGCGCTGCGCCGTCGTCAGCTCGACGCTGTAGTCGACGGGCTGGATCGGGTCCGCGTTCTCGTCGTGCGGGACGAAGAAATAGATCACTGCCGCGACAGCGCAGATGACCGTCATCGACTGGAACATCCCGCGCACCGTCTGCTTGCCTCGCATACCTGCCACGCCCCCTATGGTCGCATCAGCCTGGCGTGCTCATACGTGGGCCCCTCTGCTCAATTTGTCGACCTACCGATAGAGTCGCAGCACCCTCTTCACCACCGGCCGTCGCCGTACAGAAAGGTGCGCTCCGATGACCGAGCATCATCTGCCGTCCGAGCTCGAGGTCTCCCCCGAGGCCCCCGACCGCAACCTGGCCCTGGAACTGGTCCGGGTCACCGAGGCCGCCGCGATGGCGGCCGGCCGCTGGGTCGGCCGCGGGGACAAGAACGGCGCGGACGGCGCCGCGGTACGCGCCATGCGCACCCTCGTCTCCACCGTCTCGATGAACGGCGTCGTCGTCATCGGCGAAGGCGAGAAGGACGAGGCACCGATGCTGTTCAACGGCGAGCGTGTCGGTGACGGCACGGGCGCCGAGTGCGACATCGCCGTGGACCCGATCGACGGCACCACGCTCACCGCGAAGGGCATGCCCAACGCGATCGCCGTCCTGGCCGCCGCCGACCGCGGCTCCATGTTCGACCCGTCCGCGGTCTTCTACATGGACAAGCTGGTCACCGGCCCCGAGGCCGCCGACTACGTCGACATCGACGCGCCCGTCTCCGTGAACATCCGGCGGGTCGCCAAGGCGAAGAAGTCCGCGCCCGAGGACGTCACCGTGGTCATCCTGGACCGCCCCCGCCACGAGGGCATCGTCAAGGAGATCCGCGAGACCGGCGCCCGTATCAAGTTCATCTCGGATGGCGATGTGGCCGGTTCCATCATGGCGGTCCGCGAGGGCACCGGCGTGGACCTGCTCATGGGCATCGGCGGTACGCCCGAGGGCATCATCAGCGCCTGCGCGATCAAGTGCCTGGGCGGTGTCATCCAGGGCAAGCTGTGGCCGAAGGACGACGAGGAGCGCGGGCGCGCGCTGGACGCGGGCCACGACCTGGACCGGGTCCTGATGACGGACGACCTGGTGCGCGGCGACAACGTGTTCTTCGTCGCGACCGGCATCACCGACGGCGAGCTGCTGCGTGGTGTCCGCTACCGGGCGGAGACCGCCACGACGTCGTCGCTCGTCATGCGCTCGAAGTCGGGCACGATCCGGCAGATCGACTCGACGCACCGGCTGTCGAAGCTGCGCGCGTACAGCCAGATCGACTTCGACCGAGCCAAGTAAACCGGCCAAGGAGACGGGCCGGCCGGACGGACCTGAGGCAGTACGGCGGATACGACGAGGAGGGGCGCTCCCAGTGCGGTGGGAGCGCCCCTCCTCGTACGGGCCGTGCCGTGGACCCGCAGCCGCTGCCGCCCTGTGCCGACCGGCCGGTCAGCCGGCGGCGGCGATCTGCTGGCCGGCCGACGCGGCCTTCTTCAGTTCCATCTCGCGGCGCCGGCGGCGGGCCAGCACCACGCGCCGCTCCGCGGCCGTGAGGCCGCCCCACACCCCGTACGGCTCCGGCTGGAGCAGGGCGTGCTCGCGGCACTCGACCATGACGGGGCAGCGGGCGCACACGCGCTTGGCGGCCTCCTCGCGGGCGAGCCGGGCGGCCGTCGGCTCCTTCGACGGCGCGAAGAACAGTCCCGCTTCGTCGCGGCGGCACACCGCCTCCGTGTGCCACGGGCCGGCCTCGTCCTCTCGCGCCGGGACGCGCTGGGACGGGACGGCGGCGATCTGGAGGGGCTGATGCGGCAGTTGCAGCACGGTCTACTCCTGACGACGGCTTACGCGAGGGCTTACGCGAGCGAGGGAGACGATGCAGCAAGCCCTACCCGCTGTGCGCACGCCTATGCACTGCGTGGCGTGAGGTTCCAGGGGGCGGAACGCGGGTCGGCCGAAAGTCGACGGTGCGGAGACGGGGCGGAAACGGTGTGGAGGCGGTACGGAACGGCCGCACCGGGCGCGGGAGTTCAGTGGCCCAGGTGCTTGCGCAGGCCGCCGGGGAGCAGGTCCTTGATCCACTTGCCCCGCCGGGGCCGGGCCTCGACGTTCCCGAGCACCGAGTAGCCGTTGAGAACCACGACCGGCGCCTCCGGGTCGGGCGCCTCCAGGCTGACCACCTCGAAGTTGCCGAGTACGCCCGTGCCGTTGCCGCGCAGGGTGATGTTCTCGGGGACGTACACCTCGACGTTGCCGAAGATCGAGGTGGCGTTGATGGTGGTCAGCCGCTGCGTGAAGGTGGCTTCGGTGAGGTCGATCTCGATGTTGCCGAAGAGCGAGAACGCCGTGGTCCTGGGGCCGATGCGCCAGCGGCCGCCGCGGGTGTTGCTGGAGAACACCGCGATCAGCTTCTCCGCCTGCCCGCCGGCCTCGCCGGCCGCGCCGGCGGGAGCGTACCCGTACGCGCGCGGCGCCGCGGCGGTCTGCCGGTGCGTCCCGGGTGCGGGCAGGTCGGCCACCAGCGGCTCCAGCTCGCCCAGCGTCTTGGCGCGGTAGACGGCGTCGACGCGCTCCGCGTGCTCCTCGGCGTCGAGCCGCCCCTCGGCCAGGGCCTCGCGGAGGATGTCCGCGATCCGGTCACGGTCGGCGTCCGACGCCCGCATCGCGGGGGCGGCCGGCTGCTTCTGGGGCTGCGAGGGCGGCGGCGGTTGCGAGGGCTGCGAGGGCTGCTTTTCGAGGTCCACCGGCCCAGCGTAGCGAAACGCGATAGATCGCGACTAGAGCGGGATGAGCCTTACCTCACAGGATCGCGCCCTCCGTGGCGTTCTACGCTTGTGGACGCGTTGCCGAAGGAGGCCGCGCCGCTGTCTGCCGAGTGAGGAATGGCCGTCATGCCAGAGTTTGCGTACTCCGATCTGCTCCCGCTGGGAGAGGACACCACGCCCTACCGCCTGGTGACCTCGGAGGGTGTGTCCACCTTCGAGGCCGACGGCCGGACGTTCCTCAAGGTCGAGCCGGAGGCACTGCGCAAGCTGGCCGAGGAGGCCGTCCACGACATCCAGCACTATCTGCGGCCGGCGCACCTCGCGCAGCTCCGCAAGATCATCGACGACCCCGAGGCGTCGTCGAACGACAAGTTCGTGGCGCTGGACCTGCTCAAGAACGCCAACATCGCCGCCGCCGGCGTGCTGCCCATGTGCCAGGACACCGGCACGGCCATCGTCATGGGCAAGCGCGGACAGAACGTGCTGACCGAGGGCGAGGACGAGAAGGCCCTGTCGCGCGGCATCTACGACGCGTACACCAGGCTCAACCTGCGCTACTCGCAGATGGCTCCGCTCACCATGTGGGAGGAGAAGAACACCGGCTCCAACCTCCCCGCGCAGATCGAGCTGTACGCGACGGACGGCGGCGCCTACAAGTTCCTGTTCATGGCCAAGGGCGGCGGCTCGGCCAACAAGTCGTTCCTCTACCAGGAGACCAAGGCGGTCCTCAACGAGGCCTCCATGATGAAGTTCCTGGAGGAGAAGATCCGCTCGCTCGGTACTGCCGCGTGCCCGCCCTACCACCTGGCGATCGTGGTCGGCGGCACCTCCGCCGAGTACGCGCTGAAGACCGCCAAGTACGCCTCCGCGCACTACCTGGACGCGCTGCCCTCC
This sequence comes from Streptomyces sp. TRM64462, assembly GCF_013362995.1. GTDB lineage: Bacteria > Actinomycetota > Actinomycetes > Streptomycetales > Streptomycetaceae > Streptomyces. The sequence continues at coordinate 18,600 of NZ_JABWDV010000409.1, forward strand.
GAGGGTTCGGAGCTGGGCCACGGCTTCCGTGACGAGGAGCTGGAGAAGAAGGTCTTCGAGCTGACGCAGAAGATCGGCATCGGCGCGCAGTTCGGCGGCAAGTACTTCTGTCACGACGTCCGCGTGGTGCGGCTGCCGCGCCACGGCGCCTCGCTGCCCGTCGCGATCGCCGTGTCCTGCTCGGCCGACCGCCAGGCCGTCGCGAAGATCACCGCCGAGGGCGTCTTCCTGGAGCAGCTGGAGACCGACCCGGCGCGCTTCCTGCCGGACACGACGGACGAGCATCTCGACGAGGCGGGTGACGTCGTACGCATCGACCTGAACCAGCCGATGGACGACATCCTCGCCGAGCTCACCAAGTACCCGGTCAAGACCCGGCTGTCGTTGACGGGCCCGCTGGTCGTGGCGCGCGACATCGCGCACGCCAAGATCAAGGAGCGGCTGGACGCGGGCGAGGAGATGCCGCAGTACCTGAAGGACCACCCGGTCTACTACGCCGGTCCCGCCAAGACGCCCGAGGGGTACGCCTCCGGGTCGTTCGGCCCGACGACGGCCGGGCGCATGGACTCGTACGTGGAGCAGTTCCAGGCGGCGGGCGGCTCGAAGGTCATGCTGGCCAAGGGCAACCGCTCGCAGCAGGTGACGGACGCGTGCGGCACGCACGGCGGCTTCTACCTGGGCTCCATCGGCGGCCCCGCGGCCCGGCTGGCGCAGGACTGCATCAAGAAGGTCGAGGTCGTCGAGTACGAGGAGCTCGGCATGGAGGCGGTCTGGAAGATCGAGGTCGAGGACTTCCCGGCGTTCATCGTCGTGGACGACAAGGGCAACGACTTCTTCAAGGACCCGGCGCCGGCGCCGACCTTCACGTCGATCCCGGTGCGGGGCCCGGGCCTGTAAGGGCCAGGCCCCGCACGGGCCGTACGGGTGGCCGCTGCGGTCAGCCGGTGAGGTGGAAGTCCAGGCGCTCGTGGTCGCCGTCCTCGGTGGCGTTGATGTAACCGCGAGCGTCCTGGAAGTCGCCGGTTCCGCCGGTGACGGCGATCTCGAACTCGGCGGGCCCCTCCTCCGTCAGGCTGAACGCCGTCAGCGTCTGGCCGGTGATCTGACCGGCGGGATCGCCGGTCAGGACGAAGGTGCCGACGCACATGATGTCCCCGCCCTGCTCGGTCTGGCGCACCACGGTGCAGGTCACGCCGTCCCGGCCGACCTTCTCGCCGCCCTTGCTGCGGAAGAGGTCGCTGGCGAAGGAGAAGGTGTCACCGGCGGCGGGTGGCGCGGTCGGCTGGGGTTCCGCGCCCTCATCGCTGGTGACCTCCTTGGCGAACAGGGTGAAGTCGGGGTCGTCGGCGGGCTGGGCGGGGCCGGCGGAGGCCGGGGTGGCGAAGGCGACTGCGGCGACCACGGCGGCGCCGAGCGCACCCGCCCTCCTGTAGTGGCGGGACATGTGCTGCCTCCTGTGGAGTGGGGGTCCCCCTCGGCACGCTTCTCATTGTCCGACCGTGGCCGCCGGTCCGCCCGTCCACGCCCGAGCGATCACGCCCGGGCAATCACTCCCGGGCAATCACTCCCGGGCGGTCACGGACGGGCGGTCACGCCCGGGCTCTCACGCGAAGCGCTGGTTCGCCGCGCCCGCGCCGGACGCGCACGGCTGGAGCCGCAGCGGGTCCTTGGGGGCGGCCAGCGTCACGCACAGGTGCTGGGCGGCGGACGGGCGCAGGGTGTCACCGGTCCGTACGAACTTCTGGTTCGCCGCGCCCGAGCAGTTCCACACGATCAGCGCCGCCCCCGCCTCGTAGCGGGCGGCCGGCACGTCGAGGCAGCGGTCGTGGGTGAGCGCGGTGTGGAGCGAGCCGCGCTCGGTGTCGTACCACCAGTCCTGGTTGCGGCCGCCGTGGCAGTCCCAGCCGATAACCGCCGTGCCGTTACGGGTGGTGGAGGCCGTGACGTCGACGCAGTTGCCGGTCGCCTCGCCGCGCAGTGGCCGGAACTTGTCGTCCCAGGCGCCCGGCACCAGCACCGGCCTGCCCGTGGACGCCGGGTCGGCGCAGCTCGCCTCGCGCACGCCCGCCGCGTAGAGCTGCGTGAGGCAGGAGGCGAAGGCGCCGTGGCCGCCCTTGTTGGGGTGGAAGGACTGGCGGACGGAGTTCTCGTCCCAGGGGAACTTGGTGACGTCGATGTACAGGCCGCGCGCCCACGTCTCGTCCATGCAGACCTCGCGGCCGTGGAAGAGCCGGGAGGCGTCGAGGTACGTCGCGCCCGTGTTCGCGGCCGCCGCGCGGACGCCGCGCTCGAAGGCGGGGACGGCGGTGTTGCGGCCCCAGACGGTGTCGGAGTCGTAGCCGAGGCCGCCGCAGGCGAGTTTGCCGGGGAAGTTCGGGTTGTCGCGGAAGTCGGGGCCGATGGGGCTGGGGTAGCTCATCACGACGAGCTTGTAGTCGCCGTCCCCGTACCCGGCGTCGCGCATGACGGTCCGCAGGTCGCGGACGGTCTGCTCGACCTTCGGGACGAGGCCGTCGACGCGGGACTGCCAGCCGGGCGCGTACTTCGGCTCGCACGGGCCCTGGAGGAGGACGTAGCGCGTGACGCAGTCCGTCATCACGGGGCCGAACTGGAGGTCGTCGTTGGCGCCGGCGACCAGCAGGACCATCTTGATGCGGGTGTTGCGGGCCTTGACGGCCAGGCTGTCGCTCTGGACGAGCTCGTCCGCGTACTGCTTCGAGCCGCCGATGCGGATGTTGGCGGTGGACGCGCCGGAGCAGGCGACGTTGTACGTGACGTCGGCGGGGATGCCGGTGCGGTGGACGGCGGCGTCCGGTGAGCGGTGGCACCAGTTGTCGGGGCCGTCCGTGCCGGGCTCGTAGGTGCCGACGCCCTCGCCGGAGATCTCGCTGTCGCCGAGCGAGATCAGCGCGCTCTTGCGCTGGTCGAGCGGGCGTTCGGCGGGGCTGCCGTACAGGGCGGTGGCCTCGGCCGCGCGGATCGCCTCCAGCTCGGCCGGCAGGGGTACGGAACTGACGGCCTGTGACGTGCCGGCCGACGTGCCGGCCGCTGTGGCCGCCGCTGTGGCCGCCGCCGGTGCGGCGGTCAGCCCGCCGAGGGCGGCCGCGAACGCGGCGGCCGCCGCGACCGTACATCTGACTCTCAGTCTGGTGCGCGCCATTGCGCCTCCTGGAAGTGGGGTTACCCACGGTTTTTACTGGCCGGTAAAGCACTTGGGAATAGATCGAACAAGACAAGTGCTCACCTTTTCCGAGGAGGTTGGGACGATGACCGACGCAGGCGAGTACCGGACCGAGCACGACTCGATGGGTGAGGTGCGGGTCCCCGCGCACGCCAAGTGGCGGGCGCAGACCCAGCGGGCGGTGGAGAACTTCCCGGTCTCCGGGCAGCGCCTGGAGCGCGCCCACATCGCGGCCCTGGCCAGGATCAAGGCGGCGGCCGCCAAGGTGAACGCGGAACTCGGCGTCCTGGACGCGGACATCGCGCGGGCCGTCCAGGAGGCCGCCGGCGAGGTCGCGGAGGGGCGCTGGGACGACCACTTCCCCGTGGACGTCTTCCAGACGGGCTCCGGCACCTCGTCCAACATGAACATGAACGAGGTGCTCGCCACGCTGGCCACCGAGCGCCTCGGCGGCGCGCCCGCCGTGCACCCGAACGACCACGTCAACGCGTCGCAGTCGTCCAACGACGTCTTCCCGTCGTCCATCCACATCGCGGCCACCGCCGCCGTGACCGGTGACCTGATCCCGGCCCTGGAACATCTCGCCACGTCCCTGGGTCGGAAATCGGCCGAATTCGCGGACGTCGTGAAGTCGGGGCGTACGCATCTGATGGACGCGACGCCCGTGACACTCGGCCAGGAGTTCGGCGGCTACGCGGCGCAGATCGCGTACGGGGTCGAGCGGCTGCGGGCCGCGCTGCCGCGCCTGGCCGAACTGCCGCTGGGCGGTACGGCGGTCGGTACGGGCATCAACACGCCGCCCGGCTTCTCGGCGGCCGTCATCGCCGAGGTCGCGCGCGCCACCGGGCTGCCGCTGACCGAGGCCCGCGACCACTTCGAGGCGCAGGGCGCGCGGGACGGGCTCGTGGAGACGTCCGGGCAGCTCCGTACGGTCGCGGTGTCCCTCACCAAGATCGCGAACGACCTGCGCTGGATGGCGTCGGGCCCGCGCACCGGTCTGGCCGAAATCAATCTCCCGGACCTCCAGCCCGGCTCCTCGATCATGCCGGGCAAGGTCAACCCGGTGGTTCCCGAGGCGGTTCTGATGGTCGCCGCGCAGGTCGTCGGCAACGACACGACGGTCGCGACGGCCGGTGCCGCCGGGAACTTCGAGCTGAACGTGATGCTCCCGGTCATGGCCAAGAACCTGCTGGAGTCGGTGCGGCTCCTCGCCAACGCGGCGCGGCTGCTGGCGGACCGTACGGTCGACGGGATCACGGCGAACGCGGAGCGGGCCCGCGAGTACGCCGAGTCGTCGCCGTCCGTCGTCACGCCGCTCAACCGGTACATCGGCTACGAGGAGGCCGCGAAGGTCGCGAAGCGGTCGCTGGCCGAACGCAAGACGATCCGGCAGGTGGTGCTGGAGGCGGGGTACGTGGAGCGGGGCGACCTCACGGTCGAACAGCTCGACGAGGCGCTCGACGTCCTGCGCATGACCCGCCCCTGACCTGCGGTGACCGTGCGCCGGGCGGCCTTCGCCCGTGACCTGGATCGCGGACGTACGGCCCGGCGCACCCCTAAGATCTGCGCATGACAGCGGAGACGGCAGGGACAGGGCAGGGGTCGGGTACGAGTACAGGTACGGGCACGGGTACGGGTACGGGTACGGGTACGGGTACGCATTCCGGCACTGGTTCGGGTACGAACGGCACGGCGGGCAGCGCCGCACGCGACGGCGTCCGCGCGGGCCTCCGCGCCGCGCGGTGGGCGCCGGGCGACCGGATCCTGTGGCGGTACCGGGACAACGGCGACGGCCACGTCCACATCTGCCGGCCCGTGACCGTCGTCCAGGACACCGACGACCTGCTCGCCGTCTGGATGGCGCCCGGCACCGAGTGCGTCAAGCCCGTGCTGCTCGACGGCTCCCCCGTCCACGACGAGCCCCTCGCCACCCGCTACACCGCGCCCCGCACCACCACGCGCGCGCACTGGACCGGCATGGGCGTGCTGAAGCTGGCCCGCCCGGCCGACCCGTGGTCGGTGTGGCTGTTCTGGGACCGCGGCTGGGTGTTCCGGAGCTGGTACGTCAACCTGGAGGCGCCGCGCGTACGGTGGTCCGGAGGCGTGGACTCCGAGGACCACTTCCTCGACATCTCGGTGTACCCGGACCGCAGTTGGCTGTGGCGGGACGAGGACGAGTTCGCGCAGGCGCAGCGCGCCGGTCTCATGGACGCGCGGCAGGCACGGCGCGTACGGCAGGCCGGGGACGCGGCGGTCGAGGTGATCCGGGCCTGGGGGGCGCCGTTCGCGGACCGCTGGGAGGACTGGCGGCCCGACCCGCGCTGGACGGTCCCGGAGCTGCCGGCCGACTGGGATCGCACCCCGGCGCACACGGCTCCATGAGACCCTTGATGCGCCCCTGGGGGGTAACCGTAGGATCGTCCTCCGCCGGACGCCCGCCGCGGTCCGCCAGCAGTAACGCCCGAGCACAGGACACGAACTGACCGTAAGTCATCTACGAGGGGGTGGAGCCGTGCCGGACGTGCGCACGGATCCCTCGTCCCTTGTCGACGGCGCTCCCAGAGCGGGTACAGCACCTGACAGAGCGATCGCATCGCCCCACCGGCCCGGACGGACGGAATCCCACGCGTGACGGAGCATCCCACCTCCCACGAAGGCCGGCAGCCGCTCGCTGCCCGCCCGCAGGAACGTGCCCGGCCGCGGCGAGAGGCCCACGAGCAGGCCGAGGCGCACACGCCGCCGGCCGCCACGGCGCCCTCGCAC
>NZ_JABWDV010000410.1 GCF_013362995.1 Streptomyces sp. TRM64462
GGCCGCCAACCGCAAGCGCCTCGGCAGCCGGGGCGGCCGCCCGCCAGCCTTCGACCCCGAGGCCTACAAGCAGCGGAACACCGTCGAGCGGTGCATCAACAAACTCAAGCAGTGGCGCGGTCTGGCCACTCGATACGACAAGACCGCCACCATCTACCTCGCCGGACTCCACATCGCCGCCATCTTCATCTGGTCGGCAAGATGATCCGAAAGAAACGGCCTAGTCCCGACGGGCTCCCGTCATGTCGGCTTGCAACCCCGTGCGACGGCCCTCAGCGCTGCTGTGCGTCGGGAGAACGGACAGCACCCGGCTGGACAACAGTTCGGGCGAGACCAGGTGGGCGGGGACCGCTCGGTGAGGGCGGTGACGGTCTTCCGGGTGATGGCCAGTTCCGATCTGTGTGCGGAGGTCGTCGGCCAGGCCCGGGCAGCGTTCTCCTGGACGCCGAGCGCGTCGAGCAGGTGCTGGATGTTCACGCACTCACCGTCTGCGGGATCGCGCCAGGTGGGCGTGTTCGCGCCAGTGAGCCGGCTGGCCATGACCTGGTCACCGCAGCCTGGGAGACGGGCTGGCCGATCGGACCGGATGGGGGGAGGCGCTCTTCGATGCTGTGCTGTTCGGTCTCGTGACGTCACGGTCCGGCATCGTGATGACAGCGGTCAGCGCCACGACGGACCAGCCGCAGCTCGCGTACGGCAACCCAGTCGGAGAGATCGCGGCGCAGACGGTCGCTCTGGTCGCCGCCGCCTTCCTATGCGGCGTCAACTTGGAGCATGCCGCCGCGTCTGTGACGAACATACTGTTCGGCGGCCTGCTGATCGGGCTGCTCGGCATGTCCCTCATGGCCGCCTTCAGTCCACCGCTGGCCGTGTGGGCCGTCCATCCGGCGTCCTTCGCCATGGTGGCTTTCTATCTCAGTGGACTCTGGCTCATTCGCGGGCTCAGGGCGACCCTACTGGCGGGCCGTCCGCACAGCGGAGACGCTCCCTGACCTACCCGACGAGGAGCCGGCGCTCGTACGGGGGCGGAGCGACGCGCGCCTGTGGCTGGAGTTCGGCGGTGTGGCCGGGCTGGTGGTCGTAGGGGGGCGGTGGCACGCGCGGCGGCAGGCGTTCTGGCGCACGCGGGCCTGAGCACCGGTTTCGCGGAATGCCGTGCTCATGGGGCTGGTGAACGCGCTGACCGGGCCCGTGACGCCGGGATCGGGGCTCGACGGCATGAGAGTCTTCGGGGCTTGGGACAGAAGCCGTACGAGAGCGACGGCGCCTCCGGTCGGCGAGCCGTCGCCCCAGAGACGACAGCGCCGTGGAAGCACCCGTGCGCGGTGGTCGGCACGCGCGGTGACACCGGTCCTGGAGATCGCGCGGCGGCGATGCCCGTCGTGGCAGGGTGCTCGTCATGGACGGCTACTGGATCGAGCTGGCGCTCGTTGCCGCGCTGGTCGTGCTCAACGCCCTGTTCGCCGGCAGTGAGATCGCGCTGATCTCCCTGCGGGCGTCCCAGCTCCGGAGCCTGCGGCGGCGGCGTGGCAGCCAGGCCGCGGCGCGGCTGGTGCGGCTGGCCGAGGACCCGAACCGCTATCTCGCGACGATCCAGGTCGGCATCACGCTGGCGGGGTTCCTGGCCTCCGCCACGGCGGCCGTGTCCCTGGCCGAACCACTCGGACCCTGGTTGTCGTTCCTCGGCCGGGCGGCCGAGCCGGCGGCCATCGCCTTGGTGACGCTGGTACTGACGTTCGTGACGCTGGTGGTGGGTGAGCTTGCGCCCAAGCGGCTGGCCATGCAGTACGCCGAGAGGTGGGCGTTGCTCGCCGCGACTCCCTTGGTGGTGCTGTCGACGGCGTCCCGGCCGGTGATCTGGGCGCTGGGCCGCTCCACCAACGCCGTCGTCCGGCTGCTGGGCGGTGATCCCCGGGCGGCCCAGGAACCGCCCACCCCCGAGGAGCTGAAGGACATGGTCGTCAGTCACCGTGGGCTGACGGCCCAACAGCGCACCATCATCGGCAGCGCCCTGGAGATCCATGAGCGCACGCTGCGGGAGGCGCTGGTGCCGCGCCGCTCGGTCTTCACGCTCTCCGCGTCGACCCCCGCGGCCGAGGCACGGAGCTCGTTGGCGGCCGCCGGTCACTCCAGGGCGCCGGTCGTCCGGGCAGGGCACTTCGAGGACGTGGTCGGCGTGGTTCGCCTGAAGGACCTGACGATGAGCGACGACCACGTACCGGTCGCCGATGTAGCGCGGCCTGCCGTGTTGTTCTCCGACTTCACGAAGGTGTCCGAGGCGCTGCGCCGCTTCCGGACGGACCGTCAGCAGTTCGCCCTGGTCGTCGACGAGCACGGTTCTGTCGAGGGCATCGTGACGATCGAGGATCTCCTGGAGGAGATCGTGGGGGAGATCTACGACGAGACGGACCCCGATGTGCTGTCGGTGCGGCGGGAGCCCGACGGGACCCTGCTCCTGCCGGGCACCTTTCCGGTGCACGACCTGCCCGACATCGGGGTCGACGCGGGAGACCTGGCGCCGAACGGCCGGTTCACCACGATCGCCGGCCTCGTCCTGGACAGGATCGGCCACATCCCGGACGCGCCGGGCGCGCGCATCGCGCTGGGTGACTGGGACGTGGAGGTCACCGAGGTCGCCCACCATGCCGTCACCGGCGTCCGGCTCCGTCCCCGTGCCGCCAACGAACGCGGCACGGCGACGTGAGCGGGCTCAGCGGCGTGACCGAAGGCGTTCGAGGGCGGTGACGCCGAGGGCGGCGAGGCCGATCTGGACGGCCCATTCGATCCAGTCGATGCCCTTGGTGTCGGCGACACCGAGGACGGCGGCGATCGCGGTGCCGACCAGTGCGGCGGCGATGCCGACAGCGATGGTCCACAGCCAGCCGATGTTCTGTCGTCCCGGGAGTACGAGCCGTCCCAGCGCGCCGATGATCGCGCCGAAGGCGATCGCGGTGATGATGCCGGAGATCTCCATGTCGGGGCCCTCTCTGGGTGGGGCTTACAGGTCGAACTCGTGGCGTGGCAGTTCGAGGGTGTAGCAGGCTTCGCGGACGGCGGCCTGTTCGGTCTTGTCGAAGTCGCCGTCGGCGCCGCCGATGACGATGCCGATCTGGATGACGGCGCGGGCCTCGGCGGGCTTCTTCTTCGCCTTGGCGATCTCCTGCATGACGCTGACCTTGCCGAGAGCGAAGTCGGCCGTCAGCTTCTCCAGGTTGGCCTCGAAGCGGCGGTGGAGGTCGTCGGCGGGGAAGTTGCGCAGGACGTCGTTGGTGGCGATGAGCTGGGCGACGCGCTGGCGCTCGGCGGGGTCGATCGTGCCGTCGGCGGCGGCGACGAGCGCGCACATGGCCATGCTGGCGTCGCGGAAGGCGCCGCTGGTGAGGTCGTTCTTCTTCGCCATGAGCTGGGTCTGCATCGTCGACGCGGACTCCTTGATGCGGTCCCACAGGGCCATGAGAACTCCTTCGTCACGCGCCCCGGGTGCGGGCGGTCCCGCCCCCGGCACGCTACTTCTACGCGAATGTAGAAGTTATCAGGTGCGGCGCGCGTCAGGGATGGGAGGGGTGCTCCCGGTGCGGGCAGCGGCCCGGTGCCGTGAGGAGGCGGCGCACCTGCTCGCCCGCTTCGGCGGCGTCCCGTGCCGTGGACGGGAAGAGGAGGCGCAGGTCGCACTGGCCGGCGTCGCCGTATTCGCAGCGCACGGTGATGCCGTGGCGGTCCAGGGCGAACGGCAGCACCCGGACCGCGCCCTGCGGCAGTCGGGGTCCGGCGAGCGTCAGCAGGTGGGCCACCATGTCCTCGTGGGCGTCCGCGAGATGGGTGAGCATGGCGGCCTCCTCGACGGCGAGCGGGTCGGGCGCGGCGAGCGCGACCTCGTCGAGGCCGACCTCCACCGCGCCCGCCGACGTCCGCAGCGTCACGCGCGCGGTGTCCAGGCGCAGCCGCCCGCTGCCATCGATGTGACCGTCGCCGTCTCCCGCCTCCGCCGGGGCCAGCCAGCCGGAGACGGTGACCCTGGCGCGTACGCGGTCGCGGACCGCGGTCGGGGCGATGTCCGTGAACTCCAGCAGCGCGGCGAGGCTGCCGCGCGGCGCGGTGGCGACCTGGGCGGCGAGCGGGCTGTCCGGCCGGGCGTGCAGGGTGATCCGCCCCTTCCGGCCGACGGTGTGCATGCCGATCAGGTCGTAGCTCTGGCCGTCGGTGGTGAGGGACAGGGAGATCGCACGGGCCAGTACGGACCGCACCCGCTCGGCGGCGGTCAGCTCGGGCAGGGTGGACGGTTCGGTGTCGGCTCGGGTGCTCAACGGGACTCCCTGCGGTACGGGTTGCATCGGAACGCCTCCATCCGTACAGCGGGCGCGCGCGAACGGCACCCCCTGAGGTGAGGTAAGGCTAACCTTACTTCACGGGGGTGTGGAGGTGGAACCCGTCATCCGGTCCGTCAGGCGGCCGGGCAGCGTCCCTCCGTGACCTCGGCCGAGAACCGCTCACGCGGCGCGAGCCTCACGCAGAACCGGTGCTCGCCGGAGCGCGTGGCGATGTCGTACACGTCCTCGCGCGGCGACTTCAGCGTCAGCTCGTCCGCCGGCCCCTCGCCCTGCTCGTCGGCCGTCTCGCGCAGGGTCAGCATGAAGTGCGAGTCGTCCGGGCGGTCCGGCACGCCCTGGCCGGACGCGGCGCTCGCGGCGGCCCGCTCGCGCCCCCACGCCTCCGCCACGTCGTCGACGACCGCGAGCACTTCGTCCCGGCTCCAGGACCTCGCGTCGACACCCGACGCTGCCCACAGGCCACAGCCCACCATCAGGGCGCAGAGCACGAGGAACCGCGCGCGGCCCTCCCGGCGCCTGACGGCGAGCCAGAGTCCCACGCAGGCCAGGGCGAAGCTGACGGCGATGAGCGGAAAGCCGATGACGTTCATGTGGTGGTTCCCCCGTGCTGTGGTCGGTGTGAGCAGCGGCCGTGCAGTGTACGGGGCGTGACAAATCTCCGGGCGGACGGGTGCCGGACCCGGGTAGGGTCGCAGTTGATCAGTTGATCAGTTGATCAGTTGATCGAGGGGATCGGTTGATCGAGGGGATCGGTACAGGGGGAAGCCGGAACATGACAGACGTACGCATTCGCAGGGCACGGGCCGCCGACGCGGAGGCGATCACGCGCGTGTTCCTGGCGTCGCGCGCCGCCGCCATGCCGTACCTGCCGCGTCTGCACAGCGACGAGGAGACCCGCGCCTGGATCGAGGCCGTCGTGCTGCCGGGCTGTGCCGTGTGGGTGGCCGAGCAGGGCGAAGGACCGGCCGGCGTCGTCGGGTTCGCGGCGCTCGACGGCACCGTGCTCGACCACCTCTACCTGCGGCCGGACGTACGGCGCCGGGGCATCGGCACCGCGCTCCTCGCGGCCGTACGGGCGGCGTCACCGCACGAGCTTTCGCTGCACGTCTTCCAGCGCAACGACGCCGCCCGCGCCTTCTACGAGCGGCACGGCTTCACCGCCGGCACGTTCGACGACGGCGGCCGCAACGAGGAGAACGAACCCGACGTCACCTATCACTGGACCGCCGCGGCCGGCTGAGCCGGAGCCGGAGCCCGGACCAGGACCACCTCCAGGGTCCTCGGGCCGTGGACGCCCTCCACCCGGTCCAGTTCGATGTCGCTCGTCGCCGAAGGGCCGGAGATCCACGTCAACGGGCGGCGCGGGTCGAGGCGTTCCAGGGCCTGCGGCACCGAGTCGACGACCTGGTCCGGGACCCGGACCACGCAGACGTGGTGGTCCGGTACGAGAGTGATACGGCGCCTGCCCTGGTCGGGCCCGCCGTCCAGCACGATCGTGCCGGTCTCCGCGATCGCCACCGCGCAGCCCGTGACGACGCTGTCCACCGCGTCCAGCTCACGCGCGGTGCTCCCCGCCAGGTCGTGGACCAGCGTCGCGTCCACGGCGGCCGTCCACGCGTGCGGCAGCCCCGGCGGGACCAGCACCGAGCGTGCGCCACGCGCGGCGAGCTGCCGGGCCAGCAGCCCCGGCAGCTCGTCCTCCGTGGCGCGGTGCACCAGGGCCCGGTAGTCGGCGAGGTTCCCGGCCAGGAGTTCGGCCGTCTCGTCCGTGGTCCTGTCGCCGTGGACACGGAGGTACGCGCGCTCCACGGGCGCGTCCGCCGGGCGCTCGGCCCTCGGCACGTCCGCCAGGGCACGGCGGATCCGCGCGAGGACACGATCCCTGCCGGAGTAGCCGGAATTCATCGGCCGTCGCCTCCTCTTGTGCGCTGCCACCAGTCACGGAACGACTCCTCCGGCACCTCCGGAAGCGCCCGCGTGTCCGTCCACGCCCGCCCCGGACCCGGGAGCCGCTCCGGGTGCAGGCGGCGGGTGCGGGACGCCAGTCGCTGCCCGGCCCGCAGCGCCGCCGGGTGGTCCAGGGCCCAGCGGGCCGCACGCATCGCCGCACGCTCCGCCGCGTGCCCCTTCGCGGGCCGCAGCGTGACCTTCGTACCGTTCCTCGTCACCTCGCCGCCCTGCACCACCCGCTCCCGCAGATGCACCAGCACCTCCGGGATGTCGATGGCCACGGGGCACACCTCGTAGCAGGCCCCGCACAGCGACGACGCGTACGGGAGCGAGGCGTCGACCTCGCCGGCCGTGCCGCGCAGCTGCGGCGTGAGGATCGCGCCGATCGGGCCCGGGTAGACGGAGCCGTACGCGTGGCCGCCGGCCCGCTCGTACACCGGGCAGACGTTCAGACAGGCCGAGCAGCGGATGCAGCGCAGCGCCTGCCGGCCCACCCCGTCGGCCAGGGTGTCCGTGCGCCCGTTGTCCAGCAGCACCAGGTGGAAGTCCTGCGGGCCGTCGGAGTCCGTCGTCCCCGTCCACGTACTCGTGTACGGGTTCATCCGCTCCGCCGTCGACGACCGGGGGAGCAACTGGAGGAACACCTCCAGGTCCTGCCACGTCGGCACCACCTTCTCGATCCCCACGACCGAGATCAGCGTCTCGGGGAGGGTCAGGCACATACGGCCGTTGCCCTCGGACTCCACGACCACCAGCGTGCCGGTCTCCGCCACCATGAAGTTGGCGCCCGAGACGCCCACCTTGGCGCGCAGGAACTTCTCCCGCAGATGCAGCCGTGCCGCCTCCGCCAGCTCCGCCGGGGTCTCCGTGAGCCCGTCCGGCGCCGGGCGGCCCCAACGGCCCATCTCCTCGCGGAAGATGTCGCGGATCTCGCCCCGGTTGCGGTGGATCGCCGGGACCAGGATGTGCGACGGGCGGTCCTCGCCCAACTGGACGATCAGCTCCGCCAGATCCGTCTCGTACGCGCGGATGCCCTCGGCCTCCAGCGCCTCGTTGAGGCCGATCTCCTGCGTCGCCATCGACTTGACCTTGACGACCTCGCGCTCCCCGGTCGCCTTCACCAGATACGTGACGATCCGGTTCGCCTCGTCCGCGTCGGCGGCCCAGTGGACCGTGCCGCCCGCCGCCGTGACCGCCTCCTCCAACTGCACCAGATAGTGGTCGAGGTGACGGAGCGTCCGGTCCTTGACGGCCTTGCCGGCGGCGCGCAACTCCTGCCAGTCCGCCAGCTCGGCGACGGCCTTCGCCCGCTTGTCGCGGATGGTGTGCGTGGCGTGCCGCAGATTGCCGCGCAGCGTCGGGTTCCGCACGGCGTCGTGCGCGGCCTTCGGGAAGGCGGGCATGCCGAGATACGTCCGGGGGTCGCCGCTCATACGTAGGGCTCCTGCTCGGTCGAGGCGAGGATCTCCGCCAGGTGCACGGGACGGACCGCCGCGCCCTGCCGGGCGAGCGTCCCGCCGATGTGCAGCAGACACGAGTTGTCGACCGTGCACACCATGTCGGCGCCGGTGGCCCGGATGGCGCGCACCTTGTCCGCGCCCATCGCCGCCGACACGTCCGCGTTCTTCACGGCGAACGTGCCGCCGAAGCCGCAGCACTCGTCGGCGCCCGGCAGCTCCCGCAGCTCCAGGCCCCCGACCCGCTCCAGGAGCCGGCGCGGCCGGTCCCGCAGGCCCAGCACCCGCAGCCCGTGACAGGTCGGGTGGTACGTGACCGTGTGCGGGAAGTACGCGCCGACGTCCGTCACACCGAGGACGTCGACGAGGAACTCGGTCAGCTCGAACGTCCGGGGCACGGCCCGCGCGGCCGCGTCGGCCAGCTCACGGCCACGGTGCTCGGCCGCGGCCTTCGCGCCGATGCGCGGGTAGTTGTCGCGGACCATGGCGGCGCAGGATCCGGAGGGCGTGACCACGTAGTCGTAGCCCTCGAAGGCCGCGTCGAAACGCCGTACGAGCGGCTCGGTCTCGTGGCGGTAGCCGGTGTTGAACTGGGGCTGGCCGCAGCAGCTCTGCGCCGCGGGGAAGTCGACGTCGACGCCGAGGCGCTCCAGCAGCCGGACCACGGCCTGCCCGGTGCGGGGGAAGAGGGTGTCGTTGACGCAGGTGACGAAGAGGGCTACGCGCACGTCTCGTCCTCCTTCTCCGTCTGCCGCTCCGTCCGCTGCTCTGTCCGCTCCGCGATCCGGGACGCGGCCTCGTCCCAGGCCGCACGGCCGCCTGACGGATCGTAGTACCGCAGCGGCTGCGTCGCGCGGAGCAGCGCCCGCAGCTCCGGCAGGCCCCCGCCGATCACGCCGGCCGCGCGCGCCTGGACCAGGACGTTGCCGAGGGCGGCCGCCTCCGCGGGGCCCGCGACGACCGGCAGGCCGGTCGCGTCCGCCGTCAGCCGGCAGAGCAGCGCGTTGTACGCGCCGCCGCCGACGATGTGCACGGTGCCGACGGACCGGCCCGACAGCCGCCGCGCCTCGTCGACGGCCCGGCGGTGCGCCAGCGCGAGGGAGTCCAGGACACAGCGCGTGAACTCGGCCGGGGTGCGCGGCACCGGCTGCCCGGTGCGGGCGCACGCGTCCGCGATACGGCGCGGCATGTCGTCCGGGGCCAGGAAGGCGGGGTCGCCCGCGTCGACGACCGAACGGAGCGGCTCGGCCTCCGCGGCCCCGGCGAGGAGAGCGTCGAGATCCTGCGGGCGGCCCTGCGCCTCCCAGGCGCGCAGGCACTCCTGGAGCAGCCACAGGCCCATGATGTTGCGGAGGTAGCGGACGGTGCCGTCCACGCCCAGCTCGTTGGTGAAGTTCGCGGCGCGGGACGCCTCGGTGAGGACCGGCGCGTCCAGCTCGACCCCGGCGAGCGACCAGGTGCCGGTCGCGATGTACGCGAAGTCGTCCCCGGCCGCCGGGACCCCGACGACCGCCGACGCCGTGTCGTGCGACCCGACGGCCGTCACCGGGACCGGGCCTTCGAGCCCCGTCTCGGCCAGGACGTGGGGCAGCAGCAGCCCGGCGGGATCCCCGGGCCCGCGGAGCGGCGGGAACAGACCGACGTCGATCCCGAGCCGGGCGGCCACGGTGGGGGACCAGTCGCGGGTACGCGGATCGAGGAGCTGCGTCGTCGACGCGTTCGTGATCTCCGTACCCGCCTCGCCCGTGAGCCAGTACGCGATGAGGTCCGGGATCAGCAGGGCGCGCCGCGCCGCCGCGAACTGGGGCGTGCCCTGGGCGGCGACCAACTGGTACACGGTGTTGAACGGCAGGTGCTGAAGCCCGGTCGCCGCGTACAGCTCATCGGGCGGAAGCACGGCGGCGACCTTCTCGGCGGTGCCGTCGGTGCGGGCGTCGCGGTAGTGGACGGGGTTGCCGAGGAGGGCGCCCGTGGCGTCGAGGAGCCCGTGGTCGACGGCCCAGCTGTCGACCCCGACCCCGTCGAGCCGGCCCCCCGCGGCGGCACCCGCCGCCCGCAGGCCGTCCAGGACGCCGCGGTACAGGGCCAGGATGTCCCAGTGCAGGGCCCCGGCGACCCGGACGGGCCGGTTGGGGAAGCGGTGGACCTCCTCGATCTCCAGGGTGTCCGGGGTGACGCGGGCGAGTATGACGCGCCCGCTGGATGCGCCGAGGTCGACGGCGGCGAAGGTGGATGGCATGGGGTCCTCGGTGGGTGGTGGTCAACCGGGGGCTCCGCCCCCGGACGCCCGTATCGCGCCTGGACGGCGCTTGTCCTCAATCGCCGGA
Organism: Streptomyces sp. TRM64462; assembly: GCF_013362995.1. Taxonomy (GTDB): domain Bacteria; phylum Actinomycetota; class Actinomycetes; order Streptomycetales; family Streptomycetaceae; genus Streptomyces. The sequence goes on from NZ_JABWDV010000410.1 coordinate 10,063, forward strand.
CGGGCTCGCATTGAGCCCCTCCGGCGTTTGAGGAGCGGGGGTTCGGGGGCGGAGCCCCCGATTCGGGAAGGGGCGGGGTGGGGGATGAATCAGCGCAGGAACGCCGCCGCCACGCCCGCGTCCACCGGAATGTGGAGGCCCGTCGTGTGCGTGAGCTCCCCGCCCGTCAGGGCGAACACCGCGTTCGCGACGTGCTCCGGCAGCACCTCCCGCTTCAGCAGCGTCCGCTGGGCGTAGAACTCGCCCAGCTTCTCCTCCTCCACGCCGTACACCGCCGCCCGCTGCGCCCCCCAGCCGCCCGCGAAGATCCCGGAGCCGCGCACCACACCGTCCGGGTTGACGCCGTTGACGCGGATGCCGTGCTCGCCCAGTTCGGCGGCGAGCAGCCGCACCTGGTGCGCCTGGTCGGCCTTCGTCGCGCCGTACGCGACGTTGTTGGGCCCCGCGAAGACACCGTTCTTGGACGCGATGTACACGATGTCGCCGCCCACGCCCTGCGCGATCATCACCCGCGCCGCCTCCCGGGACACCAGGAAGGAACCGCGCGCCATGATGTCGTGCTGGAGGTCCCAGTCGCGGGCCGACGTCTCCAGGAGCGGCTTGGACACGGAGACGCCGGCGTTGTTCACCACCAGGTCCACGCCGCCGAACGCCAGCAGCGCCGCGCGGAACGCCGCAGCGATCTGCTCCTCGCTCGTGACGTCCACGGTGACGGCCACCGCCCGGTCGGGCCCGCCGAGCTCGTCCGCGACGGCCGCCGCGTTCTCCGCGTTCAGGTCGGCGACGACCACGCACGCGCCCTCGGCGACGAGCCGCCGCGCGATGGCCCGGCCGATGCCGGAGCCCGCGCCCGTCACCAGCGCGATCCTCGCCGCCAGCGGCTTCGGCTTCGGCATGCGCCGCAGCTTCGCCTCCTCCAGCTCCCAGTACTCGATGCGGAACTTCTCCCGCTCCTCGATCGGCGCGTACGACGACACGGCCTCCGCGCCGCGCATGACGTTGACGGCGTTGACGTAGAACTCGCCCGCCACGCGCGCGGTCTGCTTGTCCTTGCCGTACGAGAACATGCCGACGCCCGGCACCAGCACGATCGCCGGGTCGGCGCCGCGCATCGCGGGCGAGTCGGGCGCGGCGTGCCGTTCGTAGTACGCGCGGTACTCGTCGCGGTAGGCGACATGCAGCGCCTTGAGGCGCGCCACGGCCTCCTCCAGGGGCGCGGACGGCGGCAGGTCCAGGACCAGGGGCCTGACCTTCGTACGGAGGAAGTGGTCCGGGCAGGACGTGCCGAGGGCCGCGAGGCGCGGGTGCTCGGCGCGTGAGACGAAGTCCAGGACGGCTTCGGCGTCGTTGAAGTGGCCGACCTGGGGCCGGTCCGCGGACGCGATCGCCCGGATGTACGGGGCGAGCGCGGCCGCCCGTTCCCGGCGCGCGTCCGCCGGCAGCGACTCGTACCCCTCCAGGACCGGGCCGAACGGCTCGGGCCTGCCGTGCTGCGCGAGGAACGTCTCCGCCGTGCGGATGATGGAGAGGGAGTTGGCCTCGCACTCCTCGCTGGTGGCGCCCCACGCCGTGATGCCGTGTCCGCCCAGGACGCAGCCGATCGCCTGCGGGTTGGCCTCCTTCACGGCGGCGATGTCCAGGCCGAGCTGGAAGCCGGGCCGCCGCCACGGCACCCACACCACCTTGTCGCCGAAGCACTCGGCGGTCAGCTTCTCGCCGTCGGCGGCGCAGGCCAGGGCGATGCCCGAGTCCGGGTGGAGGTGGTCGACGTGGGCGGCGTCGACCAGGCCGTGCATGGCGGTGTCGATCGAGGGGGCGGCGCCGCCCTTGCCGTGGAGGCAGTAGTCGAACGCGGCGACCATCTCGTCCTCGCGCTCCACACCCGGGTACACGCCGGTCAGCGCCCGCAGCCGGTCCAGGCGCAGGGCCGCGAGACCGGACTCCCTCAGCGTGCCGAGGTCGCCGCCGGAGCCCTTCACCCACATCAGCTCGACGTCGCCGCCGGTCACCGGATCGCTCGCGGTGCCCTTGGCCGAGGTGTTGCCGCCCGCGTAGTTGGTGTTGCGGGGGTCGGCGCCCAGCCGGTTCGAACGCTCCAGCAGGTCCTTCACCGCTTCGTGCTGTCGCTGTCGCTGTCGCTGCCACTCTGCCATGACCTTCACGCTCCCCATCCGGCCTGGGTCCCGCCCACGCGCTCGTCGACGATCTGCTGCGCCCAGCCCGAGCGGTGGTAGGCCGCGATCGGGTCCGGGTCGATGCCCAGCTCGTCGCGCACCTCGGCGAGCAGCGGACGGACATCGGTGTTGTACGCGTCCATCAGGACGGCGTTGGCGGCGAGGACGTCGCCGGCTGCCTGCGCGGCGGACAGGGCGTCGGCGTCCACCAGCAGCGCCTTGGCGGTGGCCTCCTGGACGTTCATCACGGAGCGGATGATCGCCGGTATCTTCGCCTCGATGTTGTGGCACTGGTCGAGCATGAACGCCACGTCGGCGCCGAAGCCCCCGCCCCGTACCACCTCGTACATGATCCGGAACAGCTGGAACGGGTCGGCGGCGCCCACCATGAGGTCGTCGTCGGCGTAGAAGCGCGAGTTGAAGTCGAAGCCGCCGAGCTTCCCCTCGCGCAGCAGCAGCGCCACGATGAACTCGATGTTGGTGCCGGGCGCGTGGTGGCCGGTGTCGACGACGACGCGCGCCTTCTCGCCGAGCTTCAGGCAGTGCGCGTACGCCGTGCCCCAGTCGGGGACGTCCGTCGTGTAGAAGGCCGGCTCGAAGAACTTGTACTCCAGCAGCATCCGCTGGTCGTCGCCGAGCCGCTCGTACACGGCGGCGAGGGCCTCGGCGAGCCGGTCCTGGCGGGCGCGGATGTCGTCCTGGCCGGGGTAGTTCGTACCGTCCGAGAACCACAGCTTCAGGTCGCGGGAGCCGGTGGCGTCCATGATGTCGACGCACTCCAGCAGATGGTCCAGGGCCTTGCGGCGGACCTTCGCGTCGGGGTGGCAGACGCTGCCGAGCCTGTAGTCGTCGTCCTGGAAGACGTTGGAGTTGATCGTCCCGAGCCTCAGGCCGCGCTCCTCGGCGTGCCGGGCGAGGGCCGCGTAGTCGTCGACCCTGTCCCAGGGGATGTGCAGCGCGACGGTCGGCGCGGCCCCGGTGTGCTGGTGGACGCGGGCCGCGTCGTCCAGCTTCTCCTGAGGGGTGCGCGGGACACCGGCCTGTGCGAACACCTTGAAGCGGGTCCCCGAGTTCCCGTACGCCCAGGACGGTGTCTCGATGGCCTGGGCCCGCAGGGCTGCCTTCACAGCGGAGACGTCGGATCGGCTCGTCATCGTCAGCGCTCCTGATTAATGAATCGTTTCATTGGCGTGAAGCTATGGGCGCCCGCCGTACCTGTCAAGGGCGCGTGACCGCCATGATCCCGGTTCACATCACGAAACGACCAAAGGTTGAAAGTTTGAGGGGGTGACCCATTGACGTTGTCGTATCGGCACGTCTAGCTTCCGGGAAACCTCGTTGAAACCTTTCACGGCGTGAGGGGCCCGACCGCCACCGCCGTTGAGGAGCTCTCCATGAACCAGCCCGACGTGGGCCCGGCCCCCGTACTGGCCCTGACGGACGTCTCCAAGTCCTTCGGCGCCGTACGGGCCCTGCAGGACGTGTCCCTGCAGCTCTTCCCAGGCGAGGCGCACGCCCTCGCGGGGGAGAACGGCGCCGGAAAGTCCACGCTCATCAAGACCCTCGCCGGAGTGCACCGGCCCGACACCGGGCAGGTGCTGCTCGACGGCGTCCCCGTGGAGTTCCACAGCCCCGCCGACGCGCGGGACGCGGGCATCGCGGTGATCTACCAGGAGCCGACGCTCTTCCCGGACCTCTCCATCGCCGAGAACATCTTCATGGGCCGCCAGCCCCGGAGAGCGCTGGGCCGCATCGACCGCAAGGCCGTGCACGCCGCCACGGCCGGGCTGATGGCCCGCCTCGGCGTCGACCTCGCACCCGACAGGCCCGCGCGCGGTCTGTCCATCGCGGACCAGCAGATCGTCGAGATCGCCAAGGCGCTCTCCTTCGACGCCCGCGTCCTCATCATGGACGAGCCGACCGCCGCCCTCACCGGCAGCGAGACCGCCCGCCTCTTCTCCGTCGTCGACGCGCTGCGCGCCGAGGGCGCCGCCGTCCTCTTCATCTCGCACCGCCTGGAGGAGATCTTCCGGCTCTGCCGGCGCGTCACCACCCTGCGCGACGGCCGCTGGATCTCCTCCGAGCCCCTCGACGGGCTCACCGAGGACGACCTCGTCCGCCGGATGGTCGGCCGCGACCTCGACGAGCTGTACCCCAAGCAGCCGGCGGAGATCGGCGAGACCGCCCTGTCCGTACGCCGCCTCACCCGCGAGGGCGTCTTCCGCGATGTCTCCTTCGACGTACGGCGCGGCGAGATCGTCGCCCTCGCGGGACTCGTCGGGGCGGGGCGCAGCGAGGTGGTCCAGGCCGTCTTCGGCGTCGACCGCGCCGACGCCGGCGAGGTACGGGTCGGCGGTACGACGCTGCCCGCCGGCTCGCCCACCGCGGCCATGGACGCCGGCATCGCCCTGGTCCCCGAGGACCGGCGCCAGCGCGGACTGGTCATGGAGATGTCCATCGAACGCAACATCGGCCTCACCGGCCTCGACCGGCTCGGCAAGGGCGGACTCGTCCGCCGGGCCCTGGAGCGGGGACGCGCCGCCGACTGGGCGGTCCGCCTCCAGCTCAAGTTCAACGCGCTCTCCGACAGCGTCGGCGTGCTCTCCGGCGGCAACCAGCAGAAGGTCGTGCTCGCCAAGTGGCTGGCCACCGAGCCGTCCGTGCTCATCGTCGACGAGCCCACCCGCGGCATCGACGTCGGGACGAAGGCCGAGGTGCACCGGCTGCTGTCCTCCCTCGCCGCCGAGGGCCTCGCCGTCCTGATGGTCTCCTCCGACCTCCCCGAGGTCCTCGGCATGGCCGACCGCGTCCTCGTCATGCACGAGGGCCGGCTCGTCGCGGAGATACCCCGCGACGAGGCCACCGAGGAGTCCGTGATGGCGGCGGCGACCGGCCGTACGCCCGCAGGAACAGGAACCGGAAAGGAGGCGGCCGCGTGACCACCGCCCTCGACGAGCCGCCCGCCACAGCCGCCCCCGAGCGACGCGGCGACGCCCGCGGCCTGGCCGACACGGTCTTCCGGGCCCGCGAGATCAGCATCGGCGGCGCGCTCGTCCTCCTGATCCTCGGCACCTGGATCGCCAACCCGTCCTTCCTGGACGGCCAGGGCGTCAAGGACCTGCTCCTCAACGCCTCGATCCTGGTGCTGCTCGCCGTCGGCCAGTCCGTCGTCGTGGTCACCCGCAACATCGACCTGTCGGTCGGTTCGGTCGTCGGCCTCACCGCCTTCACCTGCGGCGACTTCGTCTCGGGCAGCAGCCACGGGCCGGTCGCCACGATGCTGCTCGGCATCGCCGTCGGCGCCCTGTGCGGCGTGGTCAGCGGAGCGCTCGTCAGCATCGGCAAGGTGCCCGCGCTCGTCGTCACCCTCGGCATGCTGTACGTCCTCCAGGGCGTCGACTACGCCCTCGCGGACGGCGGCCAGATCAACGCCGTCAACCTGCCCGAACCGGTGCTCACCCTCGGCAGCGGCAGCGTCCTCGGCATCCCGTACCTGCCGCTGATCGCCGCCCTGGTCCTCGCCGCCACCGCGTACTTCCTGCGCACCTACCGCAGCGGCCGCGAGCTGTACGCCATCGGGTCCAGCCCGGAGGCCGCCCGGCTCGCGGGCATCCCGATCCGGCGCCGCGTCCTCGCCGCGTACGTCTTCTCGGGCGCCGTCGCCGGTCTCGCGGGCGCCCTGTGGCTGGCCCGCTTCGGCACCGTCGTGGCCGGCGCGGCCAGTGGCTGGGAGCTCACCGTGGTCAGCGCGGTCGTCGTCGGCGGCGTGGCCATCACGGGCGGCACCGGCTCGGTGTGGGGCGCGGCGCTCGGCGCCCTCCTCCTCACGACGATCTCCGGCGCCCTCGTCGTCCTCAAGGTCGACCCGTTCTGGGAGCAGGCCATCACCGGCGCCCTGCTGATCCTCGCCATCACCGCCGACCGCGTCGTGCAGGTCCGCACCACCAACGCCCTGCGGAAGAGGAACAGGCGATGACCACGTCCACCACCCCGACCACCCCGAACACGCCGACCACCTCCTCAACCTCCGCCTCGAAGGCCTCCCTCGCCAGGTTCCTGCGCTGGGACAGCGTCGTCGGCGTCCTCCTGGTCGCCGTCTTCCTCGTCGGAACCGGCACCACCGACGGCTTCTCCAGCACCGGCAACCTGTCGGCCGCCCTCAACGACATCGCCGAGGTCGCGCTGATCGCCCTGCCGATGGTCCTGCTGGTCGTCGCCGGGCAGGTGGACCTGTCCGTCGCGTCCATGCTGGGCCTGTCCAGCGCGCTCGCGGGCGCCCTGTGGGACTCCGGCTGGGCCTTCGAGCTGATCGTGCCGGTCTGTCTGCTGGTCGGCGCGCTCGGCGGCCTGCTGAACGGCTGGCTCGTGACCCGGGTCGGGCTGCCGTCCCTCGCCGTCACCATCGGCACCCTCGCCCTCTTCCGGGGCCTGGCGTCCGTGGTCCTCGGCACCAAGGCCGTCGCCGACTTCCCCGAGACGTACGCCCGGTGGGCCACGTACACCGAGACCGTGCCCGGCACGTTCCTGCCGTACCCGGTCGCGCTGTTCGCGGTGCTCGCGGTGCTCGCCGCCGTGGCGCTGCACTGCACGGGCTTCGGGCGCTCCCTGTTCGCCATCGGCGCGCAGGAGGACGCGGCGTACTTCGCCGGCATCCGGGTCAAGCGCATCAAGCTGGCGCTGTTCGTGCTGTCCGGGACGGTGGCGTCCTTCGCGGGGATCGTCTTCACCCTCCGCTACGGCAGCGCCCGCGCCGACAACGGCTTCGGCCTCGAACTCGTCGTCATCGCCTCCGTCCTGCTGGGCGGCATCGACTTCGACGGCGGCAAGGGCACCCTGGGCGGCGCGGTCGCCGGTGTCCTGCTCATCGGACTCCTCCGCAACCTGCTCACGCTGAACGACATCTCCAGCGAGGTCCAGGTCGTCGTCACCGGAGTCCTCCTGATCGCGTCGGTCCTGACGCCCCGCGTCATCGCGGTGGTCTCGGAACGCCGCCGACGCCGAGCGGCGGCCACCTGACCCCGGGCGCCCCGGGCCCACCCCGGACCCGCCCCGGCCCCCCGCTCCCCGGACCCGCCCCGCGCTCTCTCCGCGCCACCACGCACCGCACAGGAAAGGCAGCACCCCTCATGCACCTCCGTTCCCGCACCCGCCGCGGCACCCTCGTGGCCACCTCGGCCCTCTGCTCCCTGGCCCTCGCCCTCACCGGCTGCTCCGGCACCACCAAGGACTCCGCGCGGAACGACTCCGCCGGCACGGCGTCCGGCGCCACGGCCAACCCCGACGCCGAACTGAAGAAGGGCCTGAAGCTCGCCTTCCTGCCCAAGCAGATCAACAACCCGTACGAGAAGATCGTCGACGAGGCCGGCATCGAGGCCGCCAAGGAGTTCGGCGCCACCGGCAAGGAGGTCGGCCCCTCCGACGCCAGCGCCTCCTCCCAGGTGTCGTACATCAACACGCTCATCCAGCAGCGCCAGGACGCCGTCCTCATCGCGGCCAACGACCCCAACGCGGTCTGCACGCCCCTCAAGAACGCGATGAAGCAGGACATCAAGGTCGTCGCCTACGACTCCGACACCGCCAAGGACTGCCGCCAGCTCTTCATCAACCAGGCAAGCTCCGAGGAGATCGGCCGCAGCCAGGTCCGCAGCATCGCGAAGCAGCTCGGCCACAAGGGCGAGATCGCGATCCTCTCGGCCACCCAGAACGCGACCAACCAGAACACCTGGATCGAGTTCATGAAGGACGAGCTCACCAAGCCCGAGTACAAGGACATGAAGCTGGTCAAGGTCGCCTACGGGGACGACGACGACCAGAAGTCCTTCCAGGAGACCCAGGGCCTCCTCAAGGCGTACCCGAACCTGAAGGGCATCATCTCGCCCACCACCGTCGGCATCGCCGCGGCCGCCCGCTACATCAGCTCGTCCTCGTACAAGGGCAAGGTCGTCGTCAACGGTCTCGGCACGCCCAACCAGATGCGCAAGTACGTCAAGGACGGCACCGTCGAGCAGTTCGCCCTGTGGAACCCGAAGGACCTCGGCTACCTCGGCGCCTACGCGGCCGCCGCCCTGGCGTCCGGGCAGATCACCGGCGCCGAGGGCGAGAAGTTCACGGCCGGGAGGCTCGGCGAGTACACCATCGGCAAGGACGGCGAGGTCGTCCTCGGCCCGCCGGCCGTCTTCGACAGGAACAACGTCGACGAGTTCGACTTCTGAGGGGCGGACCGTACCCGTGCAGCGCGTCTGCTTCCTGCTGAAGGTGCGTCAGGACCGGCTGGCGGAGTACCGCGAGCGGCACGCGGCCGTGTGGCCCGAGATGCTCGCGGCGCTCTCCGCCGCCGGATGGCACAACTACTCCCTCTTCCTCCGCGACGACGGCCTGCTCGTCGGCTACCTGGAGACCGAGGACTTCGACCGGGCCCGGGCGGCCATGGCCGGTACCGAGGTCAACGCCCGCTGGCAGGCCGAGATGTCCGACTTCTTCGAAGCGCTCGACGGGGCCGGACCCGACGAGGCGATGCGCCCCCTCACCGAAGTGTTCCACCTCGCCTAGGAGCATGCCCATGAGACGATCCCCGGCCGCCGCGGCCATGGCCACCGCCCTGCTCTCCGCCGCGTCGCTGACGACCGGCACCGCGAACGCGGCAGACCCCGCCCCGGCGGTCAGCCGGATCAACGACACCCGCCTCGACTCCCAGGCCCTCTACTTCGTGTCGTACAACGGCCTCGTCAACAACAACTCGTTCCAGAAGAACGGGCTCCTCACCTACAAGGGCTACCAGTACGCCGCCTGGTACACCGCCGACCGCAACGCCGTCGTGGCCCGCCGCGCCCTCGGCTCCACCACCTGGCAGACCGTCACGGTCGGCCACAAGCTGCGCTACAACGACTCGCACAACGTCATCTCCATGGGCGTGTCACGGATCGACGGGCGGCTCCACCTCACCATGGACTCGCACAGCGACGCCTTCTTCTACGTGAAGTCGACCGCGGGCCTGCTCGACAACCCGGGCGGCCGGGCCTGGACCGCGAGCCAGTTCGGCCCCGTCCAGACCACCCTCGACGGCCTCGGGCTCACCTCCCGGTTCACCTACCCGCAGTTCGTCGCCACGCCCGAGGGCCGCCTCCAGCTCAGCTACCGCGTCGCCGTGTCCGGCAACGGCCGCAACGCGCTCGCCGAGTACGACGGCACCCGCTGGACCGCGCTCGGCGAGTGGACCAGCTCCACCGGCACGTACCGGAGTGAGCACGGCTCCAGCACCGCCCGGAACATGTACCTGCACGGCATCGACTACAGCGCCGACGGCACCCTGCACGCCTTCTTCACCTGGCGCGAGCAGAACGGCGCCGTGATGTGCCACGGCGGCGGCATCAGCAACCACGACACCGGCTACGTCCACTCCACCGACCGCGGCCGCACCTGGCGCAACGCGGCGGGGACGGTGGTCGGCACGACCGGCGGCTCCGACCGGGTCTCCGTCAACGACACCGGACTCGTCGTGGACCCGCTCAACCCCGACCACTCGCTCATGAACCAGGAGAGCCAGGCCACCGACTCCGCGAACCGGCCGCACGCGATCATCTCGTACGTGCCCGGCCGCTTCGGCCAGTGCACCACGAACTACGTCGACGACCGCACCGCCAACGGGCGCGCCTTCCACGTCCGCAAGGACATCGGCACCGGCGCCTGGCGCAAGACCGAGATCCCCGTACCGCTCAACTCCAGCCAGCGGACCAGGCTGATCCTCGACAAGTACGACAACGCCTACGCGATCATGCCGTTCGGCCGGATCGTCGGCGCATCGAAGGCGTCCGGCTACACCGACTGGAAGGTGCTGTTCGACGGCAGCGGCCTCAACGCCTTCGGGGAGGTCGTCGTCGACGAGACCCGGGTACGGCAGGACGACGTGCTGTCGATCATGTACCAGGAGAAGTCCGGCGGGACGACACCGTCACCGATCCACGTGATCGACTTCGCGCTGCCCCGCTGACGGCCGGGAGCCGGCGGGCAGCAGCCGGGCGACGAGGTCGTGCCAGCCGTCCTCCAGCCGCTCCAGGGACATGCCACGCCGGGTGAGCAGATGCTGTACGAGGCCGATGTCGAGGTAGCCGAGCAGGATCTCGGCGGCCAGCTCGACATCGGCCTCGCTGCCCGCCTGCCGCAGCAGTGCGACGAGGTGCGTACGCCGTACGACACGGGCCGGGACGGCATGCCGCCGCGCGGGGTCCGGCTGGGCGGCCGCCAGGTACAGGTCGCGGTGCTCGTGCTCGTGGCGCAGCGCGGCGGGCCCGAACGCGTGCAGCCGCTCGGCGGCGGGCGCACCGGGCCCGAGCGGGGCGGGCCCTGCCATGAAGGCGGCCTGGAACTGCTGCTCCTGGTGGTCCAGGAGGGCCAGGAGCAGCCCCGCGCGGTCGCCGAAGCGGCGGAACACCGTGCCCTTGCCGACCTGGGCGGCGCAGGCGACGGCCTCCATGGTCAGGTGGGCCGCGCCCTGCTCGGCGGCCAGCCGCGCGGCGGCCTCCAGGAGGCGGGCGCGGTTGCGGGCGGCGTCGGCCCGGAGCTGCGGCTGCGCCCCGGCGGGGGAGAGGGACAGCTCCGTACGTCCGTGCGGCAGCGGAGAGGAGGTCATGGAAGCAGCGTACCGCCGCGGGGAATGAAAGTGGACCGGAGTCCGTTTAGCTGGTACAACTTTCAACGGACCTCGGTCCGGTTACGCACCCCCGCTCCCCGCGGCCTACCTCGTAGGAGTCACCATGTCCGCTCGTATCGTCGCTCTCGTCGGCAGCCTCCGCGCCGGCTCCCACAACCGCCAGCTCGCCGAGGCCGCCGTCGGCATCGCGCCCGAGGGCGCCACCGTCGAGCTGTTCGAGGGCCTCGCCGACCTGCCCTTCTACAACGAGGACATCGACACCGAGGCGGCCCTGCCCGAGGCCGCCGCCCGGCTGCGCGCCGCGGGTGCGCAGGCCGACGCCTTCCTGCTGGTCGTGCCGGAGTACAACGGCACCATGCCGGCGGTCCTGAAGAACGCCATCGACTGGCTGTCCCGCCCCTACGGCGCCGGTGCCATCGCCGGCAAGCCGGTCGCCGTGATCGGCACCGCCTTCGGCCAGTACGGCGGCGCCTGGGCGCAGGCCGAGGCCCGCAAGGCCGCGGGCGTGGCCGGCGGCACGGTCCTCGAAGGCGTGGAGCTCGCCATCCCCGGTTCCGTCACGCGCTTCGCCGAGACCCACCCGGCGGACGACGCCGAGGTCATCACGGGCCTGTCCGCCGTCCTGAACGGCCTGAAGGCCGCCGCGGAGACCCCGGCCCAGGCCGCCACGGCCTGACACCGGCCCCCCGCCGGCCGCACCCGGCCCCCTCACCCCTCGTCAGGGGCGAGGGGGCCGACCGCTGCCCAGGGGCCTCGCGGTTCGGGACGCAGCCGCAGGCAGCGCGAGGTTCATGTCGGATTTCCGCCAGCGAGCCCCCGGCCCGGTCACCGATGCTGGAACCATGCACACCGACACCGAGCGCTGCGTACGGGCCGTCCAGTCCAAGGACGCCCGCTTCGACGGCTGGTTCTTCACCGCCGTCCTCACCACCCGCATCTACTGCCGCCCCAGCTGCCCGGTCGTGCCGCCCAAGCCGCAGAACATGGTCTTCTACCCGAGCGCCGCCGCCTGCCAGCAGGCCGGGTTCCGCGCCTGCAAGCGCTGCCGCCCCGACACCAGCCCCGGCTCGCCCGAGTGGAACGCCCGCGCCGACACCGTCGCCCGCGCCATGCGGCTCATCCGCGACGGCGTCGTCGACCGCGAGGGCGTCCCCGGCCTCGCCGCCCGGCTCGGCTACTCGACCCGCCAGATCGAACGCCAGCTCCGCGCCGAACTCGGCGCCGGACCGCTCGCCCTGGCCCGCGCGCAGCGCGCCCAGACCGCCCGCGTCCTCATCGAGACGACGTCCCTGCCCCTCGCCGACGTGGCGTTCGCCGCCGGGTTCTCGTCCGTCCGCGCCTTCAACGAGACGGTACGGGAGGTCTTCGCGCTCGCCCCCGGCGAACTCCGGACCCGGGCGCACCGCGGCGCCGCCCGCCCCGCGGCGACCCCCGGCACGATCAGCCTCCGCCTCCCGTACCGCACGCCCCTCAACCCGTCCAACCTGTTCGGCCACCTCGCCGCCACCGCCGTACCCGGCGTCGAGGAGTGGCGCGACGGCTCCTACCGCCGCACGCTCACCCTCCCGTACGGGCACGGCATCGTCGCCCTCGCCCCGGCCACCGGCCACATCGCGTGCCGCCTCCACCTCACCGACCCGCGCGACCTCACCCACGCCATCAGCCGCTGCCGCTGGCTCCTCGACCTCGACGCCGACCCCGTCGCCGTCGACGGACAGCTCCGCACCGACCCGCACCTCGCCCCGCTCGTCGACCGCGCGCCCGGCCGCCGCGTGCCGCGCACCGTCGACGCCGCCGAGTTCGCCGTACGGGCCGTGCTCGGCCAGCAGGTCTCCACGGCCGCCGCCCGCACCCACGCCGGCCGCCTCGTCACCGCGCACGGCACCCCCGTCGACGACCCCGAGGGCGGGCTCACCCACCTGTTCCCCACGCCCGACGCGCTGGCCGGCCTCGACCCGGAAGCCCTGGCCCTGCCCCGCACCCGCCGCACCACGCTCACCACCCTGGTCGCCGCACTCGCCGACGGCTCCGTGAAGCTCGGCCCCGACAGCGACTGGGACGACGCCCGCGGCCGGCTCCTCGCCCTGCCCGGCTTCGGCCCCTGGACCGTCGAGGTCATCGCCATGCGCGCACTCGGCGACCCCGACGCGTTCCTCCCCGGCGACCTCGGCGTCCGCCGCGCGGCCACCGCACTCGGCCTGCCCGCGACCCCGGCCGCGCTCACCGCGAACGCCGCCGGCTGGCGCCCGTGGCGCGCGTACGCCGTCCAGTACCTGTGGGCCACGGACAGCCACCCCATCAACCACCTGCCCGCCTGAGGAAGGCCCGCCATGATCAGGAACCACACGGTCGTCGACAGCCCGTACGGCCCGCTCACCCTCGTCGCCACCGACGGCGTCCTCAGCGGCCTCTACATGACCGGGCAGCGCCACCGGCCCCCCGAGGAGACCTTCGGCACCCCCGACCCCCGCCCCTTCACCGAGGCCGTCCGCCAGCTCGACGCCTACCACGCGCGCGAGCGCACCGACTTCGACCTGCCCCTCCACCTCGACGGCACCCCGTTCCAGCGCCGCGTCTGGGAGCAGCTCAGGACCATCCCGTACGGCGAGACGCGCACGTACGGAGAACTGGCCGAGGCCCTGGGCAACCCGGCCGCGTCCCGCGCGGTCGGCCTCGCCAACGGCCGCAACCCGGTCGGCATCATCGTCCCGTGCCACCGCGTCATCGGCGCGAGCGGCGGCCTCACCGGCTACGGCGGCGGCCTCGACCGCAAACGCCGCCTCCTCGCCTTCGAAGGCATCGAAGCCTTCAAAGGCAGCGAAGGCCTCGAAAGCGGCGCGAAGGCACCGGCCGACACCCTGTTCTAAAGCCGCTTCAGCAAGGCGGGCAGCGCCGTGCCGATCGGCTCGCGCACCACCTCGTCCGCGAGCCCGTCGTACGGCGTCGGCTCGGCGTTCACGATGACCAGCCGCGCGCCGTGCTCGGCCGCGATCCCGGCGAGGGACGCGGCCGGCTGCACCTGGAGCGACGAGCCGACCGCGACGAACACCTCGGCCGCCTTCGCGATGCCCATGGCCTCGCCCAGCACCACCGGGTCGAGCCGCTCCCCGAACATCACCGTCGCGGACTTCAGGATCCCGCCGCACGCCGTGCACGCCGGGTCCGGCTCACCCGCCACGACCCGCTCCAGCGCCTCCGCCATCGACGAGCGGGCACGGCACCCCGTACACACCACGGCCCGTGCCGTACCGTGCAGTTCGAGCACCTTGCGCGGCGGCATCCCGGCGAGCTGGTGCAGCCCGTCCACGTTCTGCGTCAGCACCCGCACGGCGAACCCGTCGGTCCGCTCCAGCTCCGCCACCGCCCGGTGCGCGGCGTTCGGCTCGGCACGCAGCACCGGACCGTCCAGCCGCATCCGCCACGACCTGCGCCGGATGTCCGGGTCGGCCATGTAGTACGCGTACGTGACGAGCTTCTCGGCCTCCGGGTCGCGCCGCCACAGCCCGTTCGGGCCCCGGTAGTCACTGATGCCGGAGTCGGTCGAGATACCGGCACCGCTGAGGATCGCGACCAACGTCATGCGCCGAGCGTACGCAGCGGTTCCGCCGAGCGGCGAACGGATATCCGCACCGACCTGTAAGGTCCACGCCATGGCCAAGGTGAACGTCGGTCTCGACGCCGAACTCGTCGTGGAGGTCATGGTCCTCGCGGGCGTCGGCAACCCGCAGGACGCCGTCGAACTGGTCCTCCGCGACTACATCGCCCGCGGCCACCGCACGGAGTCCCGCGCGACCTCCCCGGCCGACGACTCCCACCGCACACGGGAGATCAAGCCCCCCGACCACGAGGCCTGACCCGACCCCTCAGCGGCCCGCCGGGCGGCGGCCGTCCTCCAGCTCGACCGGACCGCCGCCGGCCGCCAGGGCGTCCAGGGCGGCCAGGACGCGGCGGCCCAGGGCGCCCAGCAGATACGCGGGGATGTCCTCGCGGTCCACCAGCTTCCACGACACGAGCTCCGCCTCCTGGAGGCGGATGGCGCGGAACGCCGCGCCGTCGAGGACACCGCCGTCGTACACGTACGCCACGATCGGCGGCCGCCCGGTGCCCAGCACCCAGTCGACGGCGAGCAGGGCGCCCGGCTCCACGTCGAGGCCGATCTCCTCCAGGGTCTCGCGGCGGGCCGCCTGCCGCGGCGTCTCCCCGGCGTCGGACTCGATGGTGCCGCCCGGAAGCGCCCACCCCTCACGGTAGTTGGGCTCCACGAGCAGGACGCGGCCCTCCGCGTCGCGCAGCAGCGTGGCCGCACCGGCGAGCACCTTGGGCAGACCGGCGATGTACGTGGCGTAGTCAGAGGTGGTCACCCCGCCACCCTAGAACGCCCCTCGTCAGAACGTCCCCTCGCCGCCGCCGCTTCCGCCGCCGCTCCCGTCGCCCTCCGACTCGCCCTCCGTACGCGCCCGCGCCGCCCGCCGCAGCCGGTGGTGGCGGGCCGGGGCGGCCTCCGTGACCGCGTCGCCGACCATCGTCCGTACGACGTCCCGCAGCCCGTGCAGCGCGTGCAGCCGCGCCGGGCCCGCCCCCGGGTCCTCCCGCAGCTCCGTCACCAGCGCCCAGCACAGACCGAGCATGACCACCACGAACGGCAGCGCCACCAGGATCGTCGCCGTCTGCAGCGAGTTCAGCCCGCCGACCACCAGCAGCACCGCCGCGACCGACGCCATCAGCGCGCCCCACACCACCACCAGCCACGTCGGCGGATGCAGCGCGCCCCGGCTGGTCAGCGAGCCCATCACCAGCGACGCCGAGTCGGCGCTCGTCACGAAGTACGTCATCACCAGCACCATCGCCACGAACGACGTGACCGCCCCGATCGGCAGCGAGTCCAGCATCGCGAACAGCGACGCCTCAGCGCCGTCCTGCACCGCGTCCGCGAGGTCCGCGGCGCCCGTCGACTGCAGGCGCAGCGCCGAACCGCCCATCACGCAGAACCAGACGACCGTCGCCCCGCTCGGCACCAGCAGCACCCCGATGAGGAACTCCCGCACCGTGCGGCCGTGCGAGATCCGCGCGATGAACGTGCCCACGAACGGCGCCCACGACAGCCACCACGCCCAGTAGAAGACCGTCCAGGAGCCCAGCCACGCCGGGTCCGAGAACGCGCCCGTACGGCTCGCCATGGGCAGCAGGTTCTCCAGATAGCCGCCGATCGACGCCGGGATCGAGTCCAGCACGTACACGGTCGGCCCGACCAGGAACACGAACACCATCAGCGTCGCCGCCAGGATGATGTTCAGCGTCGACAGCCATTTGATGCCCCGGTGCAGCCCGGAGAACGCCGACAGCACGAACGCCCCGGACAGCACCGCGATGATGATCAGCTCCGTCGACAGGTCAGCCGTGACCCCGGCGGTCAGATCGAGGCCCTCCGCCACCTGGAGCGCGCCCAGGCCCAGGCTGGTCGCCGTGCCGAAGACCGTCGCGAACACGGCCAGCAGGTCGATCACCTTGCCCTGCCACGACACGGCCCTGCGCGCCCCGATGAGCGGCACGAACGCGGCGCTCAGCCGGTTCCCGCGGCCCTTGCGGAAGCCCGCGTACGCCAGGGCCAGGCCCGCGATGCCGTAGATCGCCCACGGCGTGAGCGTCCAGTGGAAGAACGAGTACTCCATCGCCGTACGGGCCGCCTCGGACGACTCGGCCCGCACCCCGCTCGCCGGCGGCGGGCTCAGAAAGTGCGTGAGCGGCTCCCCGACCCCGTAGAACATCAGGCCGATGCCCATGCCGGCGCTGAACATCATCGCGATCCACGCGAGGTTCCCGAACTCGGGCTCCGAATCGTCCAGGCCCAGCCTGATCCGTCCGAACCGGCTGAACGCGATCACCAGGCAGAGCACCAGGAAGATGTCCGCGGCGACCACGAACAGCCAGCCGAAGTTGGCCAGGACCCAGGCCAGCCCGTTGGACGAGGCGCTGTCGAAGGATTCCTTGCCCAGCCACGCCCACAGGACCACCGCCGCGACGGCGGTCACCCCGATCCCGACGACCTTGTGGTCGGGCCGGGCCTCCAGCGGGTGGCTCGCGGGGGCGCCCGGAGGGGGCTGATCGATCGGTTCCATGCTCATGACGCCCCACTATGGTGCGAAAACTCGGCACATCAGGGGGTGGCACGCCGTCTGACCGTGCGGATAGGGTCGGCCCTGGCGCGACTGCCTGTTCGATAGCAAGGGATGCAAGGTGACGGACGGAGCAGTTACTGAGGCCGCACGGCAGCATGTGCTGGTGGCGGCCGACAAGTTCAAAGGGTCGCTCACGGCCGTGCAGGTGGCCGAGCGGGTGAGAGCCGGGCTCCGCCATGTCGTCCCCGGTGTCGACGTGGAGGCCCTGCCGGTCGCCGACGGCGGCGACGGCACCGTCGCGGCCGCCGTCGCGGCCGGGTTCGAACGGCGTGAGGTGCGCGTGACGGGCCCGCTGGGCGAACCGGTCACGGCGGCGTTCGCGCTGCGTGACGGCACGGCGGTCGTGGAGATGGCCGAGGCGTCGGGCCTGAGCCTGCTCCCCGACGGCGTCCTCGCACCCCTGACGGCCACCACGTACGGCTCCGGCGAGCTGCTGCGGGCCGCGCTCGACGCGGGCGCCCGCACGATCGTCTTCGGCGTCGGCGGCAGCGCCACGACCGACGGCGGCGCAGGGATGCTGGCCGCGCTGGGCGCCCGCCTCCTCGACGCGTCGGGCGAGCCGGTCGGCCCGGGCGGCGGCGGGCTGCGCGACCTGGCCACGGCGGACCTGTCGGGCCTGGACCCGCGGCTCCCGGACGTGGACGTGGTGCTCGCCAGCGACGTCGACAACCCGCTGACGGGCCCGAAGGGCGCCCCGGCGGTGTTCGGCCCCCAGAAGGGCGCGAGCCCGGAGGACGTGGCCGTCCTGGACGCCGCCCTGTCCCACTACGCGAAGGTCCTGGAGAACGCCATCGGCCCGCGTGCTGCCGAGGCCGCGGCGTCGCCCGGCGCGGGCGGCGCGGGCGGCATCGGGTACGGCGCGCTGGTCGGCCTGGGCGCGAGCTTCCGCCCCGGCATCGAGCTGATGCTGGACATCCTCGGCTTCACCGAGGCCCTGGACCGCGCGACGCTCGTCATCACCGGCGAGGGCTCCCTCGACGAGCAGACCCTCCACGGCAAGGCCCCGGCGGGCGTCGCGGCGGCGGCCCGCGCGGCCGGGATCGAGGTCGTGGCGGTCTGCGGCCGCCTGGCCCTCCCGCCGGAGGCCCTGGGGCGCGCCGGGATCCGGCGTGCGTACGCCCTCACGGAGCTGGAGCCGGACCCGGCCAGGTGCATGGCGGAAGCGGGCCCCCTCCTGGAACGAGCAGCAGCGAACATCGCCCGCGACTTCCTGCGCTGACCCGCCAGCCGCCGGGCCCCAGCGCTGACGCGTGCTTCCGGCCCGGAGGGCCCACCCCGGTGCGTGAGCGGGGATCGCTCGGGCCCGCTGGGGCCGTTCCGC
>NZ_JABWDV010000411.1:0-24791 GCF_013362995.1 Streptomyces sp. TRM64462
GGGGGTGGCGGGTGCGGTGGGCGTGGCGGGCGCGGTCGCTGTCGGTGGCGGCGGCGAGGTGACGCCCGCCGGCGGCGCGCCGCCGTTCCCTCCGCCGCCGCACCCGGCGAGGCTCCCGGTGACCGCCAGGACCGGTGCCACCACCGCGACCAGCACCGATCTGCGTACCGGCGTACGGGACGTCCGTGTGAGTCCGATCACGTGCCCGCCTCCTCATCGACACCCGGAGTGTCCACGACGCGCCGAGTGCGTCCATCCACTGTGCTGAAACTCTGCCTTCCGGGTGAAATACGGAAGGGCTTCGGATCAGAGTTGCTCACCCTGGGTAACGTTGTGTCCCTTCCCTCACACCTTTCGCACGTCTTCCGCACCGCCTTCCGCACCGCCGCCGACCCCGCTGTCCCGTTCGAGGAGCCCACGCTGTCCAGCGAATCCGCCGCCGGATCTCCGACGACCTTCAGCGCCGCCCCCGCCATACCGGCCACGGTCCCCCGCCCGCGCGACACCGCCGACGCCCTGGCCTGCCTCAACGCGGCCCCGGCCGAGGCGGCGGAAACCTCTCTGCTGGCCTGCTGCGGCAGCCGCCGCTGGGCTCAGCGGCTGGCCGCGCACCGCCCGTACCCCACGCTGGACGCCCTGCTGGCGGCGGCCGACGAGGCCGGGTACGACCTGTCGGGCGCCGACCTGGACGAGGCCCTGGCCGACGAGGCGGCCCCCGCGCTGCCGCCGGGCACGCCCCCGGCGGCGCACACCGCGCTGCGGGCGGCGCACGACGTGTACGAGAGCCGGTTCGGTCACGCCTTCGTGGTGTGCCTGGCGGGCCACCACCCGGAGGAGTACCTGGACCGCATCCTGGGCGGGATCAGGGCGCGGCTCGGCAACGAGCCGGAGGAGGAGCGTGCCGTCGCCGCGGACGAGCTGCGACGGCTGGCCCGTGCCCGACTTGCCCGACTCGTAGGCACAATGAATGATTCAGGTGGTTTCAGTAGCCCGTCCGTGGCTGTTTGATTGCCTGTTTGATCACACCTGAGGACCCCGCGCAAGGGAACCGACAGAGCGTCGCTACCATGACCGGGGCCGGTGGACCGTACCCGGCCGGGTCCGACCGACAGAGAAGCCGGCCGACCCCAATCCCGCTCCCGGAGGGTTTTTCCGTGCCGGCTGGAACGCTGTACCGCGGCCGGGAAGGCATGTGGTCGTGGGTGGCTCATCGAGTCACCGGCGTCCTCATCTTCTTCTTCCTGTTCGTACACGTACTGGACACCGCCCTCGTCCGCGTCTCGCCCGAGGCGTACGACGATGTCGTGGCGACCTACAAGACGCCCCTCGTCGCGCTGCTGGAGTACGGCCTCGTGGCCGCCATCCTCTTCCACGCGCTCAACGGCCTCCGCGTCATCGCCGTGGACTTCTGGTCCAAGGGCCCCCGCTACCAGAAGCAGATGCTCTGGACCGTGATGGGCCTGTGGATCGTACTGATGGCCATGGCCGTCTACCCGGTCCTCGGCCACGCCGCACGTGAACTGTTCGGGAGCTGACGCCAGACATGTCTGCTGACACCACTTCCGCCGTGAGCCCGGTCGAGGGCGTGGGCCTGTACGACGCCGACAACCCGGCGCCGTTCATCGAGCCGCCCCGCAAGCGCACCCGCAAGACCCCCAAGTCGACGCGCGGCAACTTCGAGATGGCCGCGTGGCTCTTCATGCGCCTGTCCGGCGTCGTGCTCGTCGTCCTCGTCATCGGCCACCTGCTGATCCAGCTCGTGCTGGACGGCGGCGTCTCCAAGATCGGCTTCGCCTTCGTGGCCGGCCGCTGGGCGTCCCCGTTCTGGCAGGTCTGGGACCTGCTGATGCTGTGGCTCGCCATGCTGCACGGCGCGAACGGCCTGCGCACGGTCATCAACGACTACGCGGAGCGCCCCAACACGCGTCTGTGGCTGAAGGGCCTGCTGTACACCGCGACGGTGTTCACCATCCTGCTGGGCACGCTGGTGATCTTCACCTTCGACCCGAACATCCGCTGAAGCCGGGGCTGACGAGAACATGAAGATCCACAAGTACGACACCGTCATCGTCGGCGCCGGCGGCGCCGGCATGCGTGCCGCCATCGAGGCGACCAAGCGCAGCCGTACCGCCGTGCTGACCAAGCTGTACCCCACCCGCTCCCACACGGGCGCCGCGCAGGGCGGCATGGCCGCCGCGCTGGCCAACGTGGAGGAGGACAACTGGGAGTGGCACACCTTCGACACGGTCAAGGGCGGTGACTACCTGGTCGACCAGGACGCCGCCGAGATCCTGGCGAAGGAGGCCATCGACGCCGTCCTCGACCTGGAGAAGATGGGCCTGCCGTTCAACCGGACCCCGGACGGCACCATCGACCAGCGCCGCTTCGGCGGCCACAGCCGCAACCACGGCGAGGCCCCGGTCCGCCGGTCCTGCTACGCCGCGGACCGCACCGGCCACATGATCCTCCAGACGCTGTACCAGAACTGCGTCAAGGAGGGCGTGGAGTTCTTCAACGAGTTCTACGTACTCGACCAGCTCATCACCGAGGTCGACGGCGTCAAGAAGTCGGCCGGTGTGGTCGCCTACGAACTGGCGACCGGCGAGATCCACGTCTTCCAGGCGAAGGCCGTGATCTACGCGTCCGGCGGCACCGGCAAGTTCTTCAAGGTGACGTCGAACGCGCACACCCTGACCGGTGACGGCCAGGCCGCCTGCTACCGGCGCGGTCTGCCGCTGGAGGACATGGAGTTCTTCCAGTTCCACCCGACGGGCATCTGGCGCATGGGCATCCTGCTGACGGAGGGCGCCCGCGGTGAGGGCGGCATCCTCCGCAACAAGGACGGCGAGCGCTTCATGGAGAAGTACGCGCCGGTCATGAAGGACCTCGCGTCCCGTGACGTCGTGTCCCGCTCCATCTACACGGAGATCCGCGAGGGCCGCGGCTGCGGTCCCGAGGGCGACCACGTCTTCCTGGACCTGACGCACCTGCCGCCGGAGCAGCTCGACGCCAAGCTCCCGGACATCACCGAGTTCGCCCGTACGTACCTCGGCATCGAGCCGTACACGGACCCGATCCCGATCCAGCCGACGGCGCACTACGCGATGGGCGGCATCCCGACGAACGTCGAGGGTGAGGTCCTGGCGGACAACACCACCGTCGTCCCGGGCCTGTACGCGGCCGGCGAGGTGGCCTGCGTGTCGGTGCACGGCGCCAACCGCCTCGGCACCAACTCGCTCCTCGACATCAACGTCTTCGGCAAGCGCGCCGGTATCGCCGCCGCCGAGTACGCCGCGGAGGCCGACTACGTCGAGCTGCCGGAGAACCCGGCGGAGTTCGTGGCCTCGCAGGTCGAGCGGCTGCGCAACTCCACGGGCGGCGAGCGGGTCGCGGACCTGCGGCGCGAGCTCCAGGAGACGATGGACGCCAACGTGATGGTGTTCCGCACCGAGCAGACGATCAAGACGGCGGTCGAGAAGATCTCCGAGCTGCGCGACCGCTACAAGAACGTGGCCATCCAGGACAAGGGCAAGCGGTTCAACACGGACCTGCTGGAGGCCATCGAGCTGGGCAACCTGCTCGACCTGGCCGAGGTCATGGCCGTGTCCGCGCTGGCCCGCAAGGAGTCCCGCGGCGGTCACTACCGCGAGGACTACCCGAACCGCGACGACGTCAACTTCATGCGCCACACCATGGCGTACCGCGAGGTCGGCGCCGACGGCACCGAGTCCGTCCGTCTCGACTACAAGCCGGTCGTCCAGACCCGCTACCAGCCGATGGAGCGTAAGTACTGATGGCTACCCCGACCCTGGAGAAGGCGGCCGACACCGCTGCCGCCTCCCCGTACATCACGGTCACGTTCCGGATCCGCCGCTTCAACCCCGAGGTGTCGGACGAGGCCCAGTGGCAGGACTTCCAGGTCGAGATCGACCCGAAGGAGCGTGTCCTCGACGGTCTCCACAAGATCAAGTGGGACCTGGACGGCTCGCTGACCTTCCGCCGCTCCTGCGCGCACGGCATCTGCGGCTCGGACGCCATGCGCATCAACGGCAAGAACCGGCTGGCCTGCAAGACCCTCATCAAGGACATCAATCCGGCCAAGCCGATCACGGTCGAGCCCATCAAGGGCATGACGGTCCTGAAGGACCTGGTCGTCGACATGGAGCCGTTCTTCCAGGCGTACCGGGACGTCATGCCGTTCCTGGTCACGTCGGGCAACGAGCCCACGCGTGAGCGGCTGCAGTCGGCGGAGGACCGGGAGCGCTTCGACGACACCACGAAGTGCATCCTGTGCGCGGCGTGCACCTCGTCGTGCCCGGTGTTCTGGAACGACGGCCAGTACTTCGGCCCGGCCGCGATCGTGAACGCGCACCGCTTCATCTTCGACTCGCGTGACGAGGCCGGTGAACAGCGGCTGGAGATCCTCAACGACAAGGACGGCGTGTGGCGTTGCCGTACGACGTTCAACTGCACGGACGCGTGTCCGCGCGGTATCGAGGTCACGAAGGCGATCCAGGAGGTCAAGCGCGCGCTGATCACGCGTCGCTACTGATCCGCCCGCTCGCCGTGGAGGCCCGCCCCTTTCGGGGGCGGGCCTCCGCCGTTTTGGCCGGTATGGGCGTAGCCCGGGTACATGCAGGGGGCATGTAGTGGACCGTATGACGGATACCACGGATGTCTCGGAGCTCGTCTCGTTTCCGCAGGACCGTACCTGCCCCTACCACCCGCCGGCCGCCTACGACCCGTTGCGCGACGCCCGGCCCCTGACCCGTATCGCCCTGTACGACGGCCGGCCCGTCTGGATGGTCACCGGGCACGCCGTCGCCCGCGAACTCCTCGCGGACCAGCGGCTGTCCACGGACTCCACGCATGACGCGTTCCCCCTCCCCACCGAGCGTGCTGCGGTCGTCCGCTCGCGCCGCCGGGCCGCGCTGATCGGGCAGGACGACCCCGTGCACCACACCCAGCGCCGCATGCTGATCCCGAGCTTCACGCTGAAGCGCGTCGCCGACCTGCGGCCGCGCATCCGGCGGACCGTGGACGAGCTGCTGGACGCGATGGTCGAGCAGGGCCCGCCGGCCGAGCTGGTCAGCGCGTTCGCGCTGCCGGTGCCGTCCATCGTGATCTGCGACCTGCTCGGGGTCCCGTACGCCGACCACGACTTCTTCGAGGAGCAGTCGCGGCGCGCCCTGCGCGGCCCGCGCGCCGAGGACACGCAGGACGCGATCGAGCAGTTGGAGGGCTACCTGGGCGACCTGGCCGACGCCAAGCGCGCCGCGCCCGGTGACGGGCTGCTCGACCAGTTGGTCGTGGAGCAGTACGTGCCCGGTCACATCGACCGGCGGGAGCTGGTCGACCTGGCGATGATCCTGCTGATCGCGGGGCACGAGACGACCGCGAACATGATCTCGCTGGGTACGTTCACGCTGCTCCGGCACCCCGAGCGGCTCGCGGAGCTGCGCGCGGACCCGTCGCTGCTGCCGGGCGCGGTGGAGGAGCTGCTGCGGTTCCTGTCGATCGCGGACGGGATGCTGCGGTTCGCGAAGGAGGACATCGAGGTGGCCGGGACGACGATCCGGGCCGGGGACGGCCTGGTCTTCTCCACGTCCGTGATCAACCGGGACGCCGGCGTGTACGCGGACCCCGACGCGCTGGACTGGGGCCGGTCGGCGCGGCACCACGTGGCGTTCGGTTTCGGTATCCACCAGTGCCTGGGGCAGAACCTGGCGCGCGCGGAGATGGAGATCGCGCTGGGCGCACTGCTGACGCGGCTGCCGGGGCTGCGGCTGGCGGCACCGGCGGAGGAGATTCCGTTCAAACCGGGCGACACGCTGCAGGGGATGGTGGAGTTGCCGGTCACCTGGTGAGGAGAGTGGAGGCATGCGTATCTCGATCGACAGCGATGTGTGCATCGGCGCCGGGCAGTGCGCGCTGACGGCACCGGACGTGTTCACGCAGGACGACGACGGGTTCGGCATGGTGGTGGCCGGTCAGGAGGACCCGGCCGGCCACCCCTTGGCCCGCGAGGCGGCGCGGGCCTGCCCGGTGCGGGCGATCTCGGTGGACGGGGCCTGACCCGGCGGGAGCCGCTCGGGGCGGGCCCGGCTCGGGGTTCGTCCCGAGCGCGGCCCGCCGCCGCTTGAACATGTTCAAAAGAAGGCCTAGAGTCAGGACACACCGCTTTTGAGCGCGTTCAAGGAGTTGGGGCATGGACCTCACTGTGGTCGCCTACATCACGTATCTGCTGATCAGCGTGGCCCTCACCGTCTGGGTGGCGCGGACGCTGAGCCGCAACGGGCGGATATTCCTCGCCGACGTCCTGAAGGGGAACGAGAAGCTCGCCGACGCCGTGAACCACCTCCTCGTCGTCGGCTTCTACCTCGTCAACTTCGGCTTCGTCGCGCTCTACCTGCGCCAGGACGCCACCGTCGACACCGTCCGGTTCCTCTTCGAGGGCCTGTCCGTGAAGCTCGGCGTCGTCCTGCTCGTCCTCGGCGTCATGCACCTGGCCAACGTCTACGTGCTGAACAAGATCCGCCGCCGCGGCGCCATGGACCGCGAGCCCCAGCCGCCCGTGCCGCCGCAGGGCTGGACCCCGCCCGCGGCCCGCGCCTGACGGGGGCGGCGGTCATGCGGGCGGTCCGCCGGCTCACCGTGCTGTACGACGCCCAGTGCCCCCTCTGCGTCCACCTGAGGCACTGGCTGCTCAAGCAGCCCCAGCTCGTCCCGCTCGACCTCGTACCAGCCGGGTCCGAGGAGGCGAGACGCCGGTTCCCGGAGCTCGACCACCGGGCGACCCTGGAGGAGATCACGGTCGTCGGCGACAGCGGCCAGGTCTACCGCTCCACCGACGCCTGGATCGTCTGCCTCTGGGCCCTGGCCGAGTACCGGCCCAAGGCCCACTGGCTGGCGAGCCCCGCCGGCCGGCCGCTCGCCCGGATGACCGTCCTGGCCGCCGCCAAGTGGCGTGCGGCCACGGCCGGTCAGGACTGCGACAGCGGGCGGTGCGGCGTACCGGAAACGGCCCGTTAGGCTCGGATGCTGTGAAGGACCAGAAGGCCGCCAAGGTGCCCAAGAGCGAACAGACCCGCACCCTCATCCTCGAAACCGCCCTCCGGCTGTTCCAGGAGCGTGGCTACGACAAGACGACGATGCGGGCCATCGCCCAGGAGGCGGGCGTCTCCGTGGGGAACGCCTACTACTACTTCGGCTCCAAGGAGCACCTGGTCCAGGGGTTCTACGACCGGATCGCCGCCGAGCACGCGGCGGCGGTCCAGCCGGTCCTGGCCGGCGACAAGGACCTCGCGGTACGGATCCGCGACTCGCTGCTGGCCTGGCTGGACGTCGCGGAGCCCTACCACCGGTTCGCGGCGCAGTTCTTCAAGAACGCGGCCGACCCCGAGAGCCCGCTGAGCCCGTTCTCGCCGGACTCCGTCGACGCCCGCCGCGCCGTGATCTCCATCCACGGGCAGGTGCTGTACGGCTCCGACACCAAGACCGCGCCCGAACTGGGCCCGCTGCTCCCCCACATGATGTGGCTGATGCACATGGGCCTGGTCCTGTACTGGGTGTACGACCGGAGTGAGGGCGCCGAGCGCAGCCGCAGGCTCGTCGAGCGGACCGCGCCGCTCGCCGCCCGGGCCATCGCCCTGTCCCGGTTCCGGCTGCTGCGGCCGCTGGCGCGGCAGGCCCACGACGTCATCGTGGAGTTCATGCCGGGTGCCCGGGACGCGATGGAGAAAGACGCGGCGGAGAAGGACGGTGTCGCTGAGGACACGTCCCGGGAACCCGGCCGGAAGGCCGCCGGCGGCGGCTGAGCGCCTACAGCCGGCTGAGCCGCCACAGGCGCCAGATGCCCGTGCCGTCCGACAGGTACTGCGACCCGGCGACGTCCCGGGTGCTGAGCACGTAGTCCTTCTTCTGCCACAGCGGCACCAGCGGCACGTCCTCGGCCACCTGCCGCTGGATGGACCTGAAGTCCTGCACGGCCCGGGCCCGGTCGCCGTACTGCTGGGTCGACGCGATCAGCTTGTCGACGCGGGAGCTGGCGTACCCGTTCTGCAGCGCGTTGTCACGGCCGACGAGCGGCTGCGTGAAGCTGTCCGAGTCCGGGAAGTCCGGCAGCCAGCCGAGCCCGTACGCGTCGTACGCGCCGCTCGCGTACCCCTTCTGGAACTCCTTCCACTCCGCGGAGACGATCTTCACCTGGAACAGCCCGGTCGCCTCGAGCTGGCGGCGCAGCTCGGCGGCCTCCACCGCCCAGATCTCCTCGGCGCGGTGGGCGTACGTGATGCGCACCGGCGTCTCGACGTCCGCCTCCTCCAGGAGCCTCCTGGCCCGCTCGACCGTTCCCTCGCCCTCCGGGTAGAGGTCGAAGAACGGCGTGCTGTGCCCGACGAAGCCGCGCGGGATCAGCGAGTACAGCGGCTCCACCGTGGAGTGGTGGGGCCCGGTGACGATGCGCGGCCGGTCGATGACCGTCGCGACCGCCCGCCGAACGGCCTTCTCGGCCATCGGCGATCCCTTGCGCACATTGAAGACGATGCTGCGGATCTCGGCGCTGTCGGCCTCCGTCATATGGATGTCCTCCTTGCGCGCGTCGAGCTCGGCGAGCACCCGCGGCGGAAGCTGCCGGTGCGTGACGTCGACGTCGCCCTCGCGCCACGCGGCCGCGAGCTGCTCGCCCTGCGCGAAGTAGCGCACGACGACCGCCGCGGCCGGCACGCTGTTCGCGCCCCGGTAGCGCGGGTTGGGCTCCAGGCGGGCACTGACGCCCTGCTGGTACTCCTTCAGGACGTACGGGCCGGTGCCGTCCACCGCGTCGCCCTCGCGCAGCCGGTCCTTCGGGTAGCGCGTACGGTCGACGATCGAGCCGGCGCCGGTGGCCAGCTTCTGCGGGAACGTCGCGTCCCGCGCGCTCAGCTGGAAGACGACCGTGCGGTCGTCCTTGGCGACCACGCTCGTCAGCGTCGGGAACAGCGGCGCCGGGCCGACGTCGGCGGCGATGCCGAGCATCCGCTCGAAGGAGTACGTGACGTCCTCCGCCGTCACGGCGCGCCCGTTCGAGAAGGTCAGCCCTTCCCGCAGGGTGCACTGGTACGTCCTGAGCGACGTCCCGACGAACTGGCAGTCGCTCGCGGCGTCCGGGACGGGCGTCGTCGTGCCCGGTGTGAACGTGAGCAGCGACTGATAGACGTTGCTGTAGATGGCCCATGAGCCGGCGTCGTACGCACCGGCCGGGTCCAGCGACGTCACTTCGTCCGTGGTGCCGACCGCGATCGGCCGGCGGTCCTCCCCTCCGACGGGAAACAGCTGCCAGGCCCCTACCCCGACAGCCACAAGAACGGTACAGATGATGATGATCCGGACACGGATCGATCGCATAGCCGTGATTCCTTTCACGCCCTCCCCTGTGCGATGGCGCAAACTCAATCACAGCCGAACAGTTGTGGAAGGGTAAACCTTCACATCGCAGCCACATCGAGACCGTGGGCTACGAATCGCGGGCGGCCAGCTCCACGATGGTGATGTCCGAGGGCGCGCCCACGCGCACCGGAGGCCCCCACGCGCCCGCGCCGCGCGACACGTACAACTGGGTGTCGCCGTACTGCTCCAGGCCCGCGAGCGTCGGGTTGGCGAGGCCCGCGAGGAGCTGGCCCGGCCACATCTGGCCGCCGTGCGTGTGCCCGGAGAGCTGGAGGTCCACGCCGTGGCGTACGGCGTCGTGGATCAGGACCGGCTGGTGGGCCAGGAGGACCGAGGCGCGGGCCCGGTCGCGGTCGCCGAGGGCGCGCGCGAAGTCCGGGCCGTCGCCGTAGTTCGCGCCGGCGACGTCGTTGACGCCCGCCAGGTCGAAGCCGGCGAGCTCGACGCGCTCGTTGCGCAGCGGGCGCAGGCCGAGCTCACGGACCTCGTCGACCCACTCCTCGGCGCCCGAGAAGTACTCGTGGTTGCCGGTCACGAAGAAACTGCCGTGCGGCGCCGTGAGCTGGGCGAGGGGTTCGGCGGCGTGGCCCAGGTTCTCGACGCTGCCGTCGACCAGGTCGCCCACGACGGCGATGAGGTCCGGCTGGGTGCGGTTGATCGTGTCGACGATGCGCTGGGTGTGGGCGCGGCCGAGGATCGGGCCGATGTGGATGTCGCTGACGACGGCGATGCGCAGGCCGTGCGCTGCGCGGGGGAGCTTGGCGAGGGGGACGGTGACGCGTTTGACGCTCGGGCCTCGGAGGACGCCGTAGGTGCCGTAGCCGACGGTGGCGGTCGCTGCGGCTGCGGCGGTGCCGGCGACGATGCGGCTCACGAAGAGGCGCCGCGGCATGCCGGGGGGCTGCGGCTCCGCCGGGGCCTCCGCACGAGGCGGGTCCTGGACAACGCAGCCCGCCGTTCCGTTGTGCCCACCCGTTCCGCCCTGCGGAACGCCTGCCCACAACGGAACGGCGCTCGTGGGCACCGCGCGACGCAGCGGCCAGCGCAGGAGCAACGGACGAATCGCCTCGCCGAGGGCTAGGGCCAGGACCAGGTATAGGAGGAGGGCCAGCCAGAGGTGGCCGGGCCAGGCCAGGGTTTGCTGGAGCCAGAAGGGGGCGCCCGCGCGGCCCGCCGTCAAGGCGCCGAGCGACAGGAGCGGGAGCACGACGGCCGCCACCGTGCCCGCGCGGCGGGCCAGGCTGCCCGGGCGTGTCACGTCGCGGACGAGGCGGCGCCACACGTACCAGTGGACGACCCCGAGCAGGGCCAGGACCACCGCGATGACCAGCAGGAACAGCAGCACCCTCAAGCCCCTTACTACTTGTCGTGCTCGCGTCGCAAGGCACGCAGACCGCGCAACCCGATCACGCCGATGGCCGTCCCCAGGAGAAAGGACGTGACGGCGAGCAGAAGATGAACCCAGAAGTACCCGGTCGGCTCCCCCGCGTCGTCGAAGGCGAGACCACTCGCGTCGTTCCACAGGTTCTTGACGAAAGTGATCCAGATGAACCAGCTCCACACCCCGAACGCGAGCAGGAACCATGAAACGGAGCGGCTGAGTCTCATGGATTCAGTATCGGGTGCACCGGTGTCGGCGCCCGCGGCGGGTGGTTGTACTTTTTCGAACGTGCTTGCTCTGAAGAAGGCCGTTCCCGCGGTCGCCCTCGCCGCGCTGCTGCCCGTCCTCGCCGCAGGTCCCGCCCGCGCGGAGCCCAAGCCCAACCCGCAGCCGAAGCCGCCCGCCTCCATGTCGAAGGTCGGCGGGGAGCGGCTCGGCAAGCCGGGCACACAGGTGGAGCTGGCGGGCGGCGCGCCGGTGCTGCCCAAGGAGCTGAGCGCCCGGTCCTGGATCGTCGCCGACGCCGAGAGCGGTGACGTGCTCGCCGCGCACAACGCGCACTGGCGGCTCGCGCCCGCGTCCACCATCAAGATGCTGCTCGCGGACACGCTGCTGCCGAAGTTCCCGAAGACGCAGAAGCACCTGGTGGCGCCGAACGAGCTGAGCAGGCTCGGGGAGGGCTCCAGCCTCGTCGGGATCAAGGAGAAGCACAGCTACACGGTCCGCGAGCTGTGGCTCGGCGTGTTCCTGCGGTCCGGCAACGACGCCGTGCACGCCCTGGCCGCGATGAACCAGGGCATAGACAAGACCGTGCGGGAGATGAACGAGCGTGCCGAGGAGCTCCAGGCGCTCGACACCCACGTCGTCTCGCCGGACGGCTACGACGCCAAGGGCCAGGTGTCGTCCGCGTACGACCTGACGCTCATCGCGCGCAGCGGGATGCAGAAGCCGGACTTCCGGGAGTACGCGTCGACCGTGCGGACGCAGTTCCCCGGTGAGCAGAAGCCCGGCAAGAAGCGCGACACGTTCGAGATCCAGAACACCAACCGGCTGCTGACCGGCGCCTACGGCGTGGCCCCGTACAAGGGCATCGCCGGTGTGAAGAACGGGACGACCACGCACGCCGGGTCCACGTTCACGGGCGTCGCCGAGCGCAACGGGCGGGTCCTGCTCGTCACGGTCATGAACCCGTCGTCGAAGGAGCAGTACGCGGTCTACAAGGAGGCCGCCCGGCTGCTCGACTGGGGCTTCGCGGCCGCCGGCAAGGTGAAGCCGGTCGGTGTGCTGGTGCCGCCGAAGTCCGCGAAGACCGGCAGCGGTACGGAGAGCGGCGCGCCCGACACGCAGGACGGAGGCGCCGCCGAGCCGGAGGGCACCGGGCAGGCCGGGGCCGGATCGTCGAGCGGGGCCGGGATCGCGCTCGCGGTGACCGGCGGCGCGCTGGTGCTGCTGGCGGGCGCGGTGTTCCTGATCAATCGTCGCTGGCCCCTGCGGAAGGCTCAGGAGGAGCAGGAGAAGCAGGGCGAGGCGACGCAGGACGCGCAGACCCCGCCGACCCCGCCGACCCCGCAGGCCCCGCAGGCCCCGCAGGAGAAGAAGGACCCGCAGGAGAAGAAGGAGACGCCGAAGGCCCAGGAGACGCCGAAGGCACCGAAGGCCCAGGAGACGCCGGAGACGCCGGAGACCCAGAGGGCGCCGGAGACGCCGGAGACCCAGGAGACGCCGGAGACGCCGGAGACCCAGAGGGCGCCGGAGACGCCGGAGACCCAGGAGGCGCCGGAGACGCAGGAGACCCAGAAGGCGCCGGAGACGCCGGAGACCCAGAAGGCGCCGGAGACGCCGGAGACGCCGGAGGCACCCGGGGCCCGGGGGGCGAAGACGGCTCCGGCGGGGCAGGAGTAGCCGCCGCCTCCTCCTCGCGGCGCCCGCCCGTCGCGGACCAGGCGGCGCAGAACAGCAGCAGCTTCGCCGTGAAGTTGATCCACAGCAGCAGCGCGACCGGCACGCCGAACGCCCCGTACATCGACTTCGCCGCCACGCCCCTCATATAGCCGCCCAGCAGCAGCTTCAGCAGCTCGAAGCCCGCCGCCCCGATCAGCGCCGCCACCATCAGGTCCCGGCGCGGCGGCTCGACCCCGGGCAGCGGCTTCAGCACGTACAGCAGGAGCAGGAAGGCGGCCAGGACCGCGAAGGTGAGCGCCCCGGCCTGGAGCAGGACGCCGACCGCGGCGCCGCGCTCCAGGCCCAGCCGGTCGACGGTCCAGCCGATCGCGGTGGAGCCCAGCGCGGACGCGGCCAGCGACACGAGGGCGGTCGCCCCGAGGCCCAGCAGGATCAGCGCGTCCTTGCCCTTGCGGACGACCGGGTTCCCGGGCTCCTCCTCCAGCTCCCACACCGCGCGCAGGCAGCCGCGCAGGGAGCCGATCCAGCTGATGCCGGTGAAGAGCAGGACGGCACCGGCGATCAGGCCGACCGTGCCCGCGTTGTCGACGAGCGCACCGATGTCGAGCTGGTCGGAGATGCCCGGCACCTGCTCGGCGAGCTTGTCCTCGATCTGCCGCAGCCGGGAGTCGCTGAGCAGCGCGGCGCCGATGGCGGCGGCCACGGTGATCAGCGGGAACAGCGACAGGAAGCTGATGAAGGTGATCGCGGCGGCCAGCCGCGACCAGTGGGCGCGGTCCAGCGTCTCGTACGCGCGCCAGGCGTGGGTGCGCATGAGCCGGGCGGCCCAGGGGCCGATGACGGGGAGCTTGGTCAGCCAGTCCATCTCGTACGCCTACCACCGATGGGCGGCCACCATGGCGTTACTCGGCCCGCCCCGCTCAGGGTGTCGTCGTGGCGGTGGGCTCGTCGACCGGGCAGCCCTGCGCGGGCACCGTCTTCGCGGCCCCGGCGCCGCCGAACTCGTACGTGTGGAGCTTGCGCCACACCGCGTCGGCGCCCTGCTCGTACAGGGCGAAGGAGCAGACCGTCCACGCGGCCTCGAACTCCGCCAGCTCCTCGTACGCCCGGTCCATCGCCGCGTCCGGGATGCCGTGGGCGACGGTCACATGCGGGTGGTACGGGAACTGGAGCTCCCGCACCAGCGGCCCGGACGCGTCGCGGACGCGTTCCTGGAGCCACGAGCAGGCCGAGCCGCCCTCGACGACCTGGACGAACACGACGGGCGACAGCGGCCGGAACGTGCCCGTGCCGCTCAGCCGCATCGGGAAGGCGCGGCCGGCCGCCGCGACCCGGCCCAGGTGGGCCCGGATCTCCGGCAGCCGCGCCGCGTCGACCTCGGTGGGCGGGAGGAGCGTGACATGCGTGGGGATGCCGTGGGCGGCGGGATCGCCGAAGCCCGCGCGCCGCTGCTGGAGCAGGCTGCCGTAGGGCTCCGGGACCGCGATCGAAACGCCGAGCGTTACGGTCCCCACGTCGTTCTCCTCATCCTTCGGTCATGCCTATGCGGTCGCTGCGGTGGCGCATACGATCCGGTCGTCAGTGTGGCGCCTCGGCCCGTCCCGTGGCCAGAGTCGTTTGGACTCAGTGCTTGGCGGGCAGGAAACCCACCTTGTCGTACGTCCGGGCGAGGGTCTCGGCGGCGACCGCGCGGGCCTTCTCGGCGCCCTTGGCCAGGATCGAGTCCAGCGTCTCCGGGTCGTCCAGGTATTCCTGCGTACGGGCGCGGAACGGCGTGACGAAGTCCACGACGATCTGCGCGAGGTCCGTCTTCAGGGCGCCGTACATCTTGCCCTCATAGCCCTTGACCAGGTCCTCGACGGATGTGCCGGTCAGCGTCGACATGATCGTCAGCAGGTTGCTGACGCCGGGCTTCTCCACCGGGTCGAAGCGGATGACGGTGTCGGTGTCGGTGACGGCGCTCTTGACCTTCTTCGCGGTGGCCTTCGGCTCGTCGAGGAGGTTGATCAGGCCCTTGGGCGTCGCGGCCGACTTGGACATCTTGGCCGTCGGGTCCTGGAGGTCGTAGATCTTCGCCGTCTCCTTGAGGATGTACGGCGCGGGGAGCGTGAACGTGTCGCCGTAGCGGCCGTTGAAGCGGTCCGCGAGGTCACGGGTCAGCTCGATGTGCTGGCGCTGGTCCTCACCGACCGGGACCTCGTTCGCCTGGTACAGGAGGATGTCCGCGACCTGGAGGATCGGGTACGTGAAGAGGCCGACCGTGGCGCGGTCGGCGCCCTGCTTGGCGGACTTGTCCTTGAACTGCGTCATGCGGGACGCCTCGCCGAAGCCCGTGAGGCAGTTCATGACCCAGGCGAGCTGGGCGTGCTCCGGGACGTGGCTCTGCACGAACAGCGTGCACCGGTCCGGGTCCAGGCCGGCGGCGAGGAGCTGCGCGGCGGCGAGCCGGGTGTTGGCGCGGAGCTCGGCGGGGTCCTGCGGGACGGTGATCGCGTGCAGGTCGACGACCATGTAGAAGGCGTCGTGGGTCTCCTGCAGCGCGACCCACTGACGGACCGCACCGAGATAGTTGCCGAGGTGGAACGAGCCTGCGGTGGGCTGGATTCCGGAGAGCACGCGGGGACGATCAGAGGCCATGTGGGCCATTGTCTCAGGTGCGTATGACAGCTGGCGTCCGCCCGCTGCGACGGTGCCGTCCGCCTGCTGTGGGCATGCGTTCCTCCCCCAAGGACTTCGTCCAGGGGGGACCCCCAGGGCGGAACGGGTGGGCACAGCAGGCGGACCCCCGGGAGGGCTTACGCCGGGATGCCCGGTGCCGGGTGCTGGGCCATGAGGTCCGCGACCTCCGCGCGGATGGCCGCGAGCGCCTCCTCGTCGCCCTTCCGGGCGGCGCCCACCCCGCGGTCGATCCAGTCGGCCACCGCGCCCATGTGCTCCGTACCCAGCCCGCGGGACGTCAGCGACGGCGTGCCGATGCGGACGCCCGACGGGTCGAACGGCTTGCGCGGGTCGTACGGCACCGTGTTGTAGTTCACGACGATGCCCGCCCGGTCGAGGGCCTTCGCGGCGACCTTGCCCGGTACGTCCTTGCCGGTGAGGTCCATCAGGATCAGGTGGTTGTCGGTGCCGCCCGACACCAGGTCGAAGCCGCGGGCCAGCAGCGCGTCCGCCAGGGCCCGCGCGTTGGCGACGACCGCGTGGGCGTAGTCGCGGAAGGACGGCTGGGCCGCCTCGTGCAGGGCGACGGCGATGGCGGCCGTGGTCTGGTTGTGGGGTCCTCCCTGGAGGCCGGGGAACACGGCCTTGTCGACGGCCTTCGCGTGCTCCTCGCGGCACATCAGCATCGCGCCGCGCGGGCCGCGCAGCGTCTTGTGCGTGGTCGTGGAGACCACGTCGGCGTGCGGCACCGGCGACGGGTGGGCGCCGCCCGCGATGAGCCCGGCGATGTGCGCGATGTCCGCGACCAGCACGGCGTCCACCTCGCGGGCGATCTCCGCGAACGCGGCGAAGTCGATGGTGCGCGGCAGTGCCGTACCGCCGCAGAAGATGACCTTCGGGCGCTCGGCGACGGCCAGCTCGCGGACCTGGTCGAAGTCGATCAGGCCGGTGTCCCGGCGTACGCCGTACTGGACGCCGCGGAACCACTTGCCCGTCGCGGAGACGCCCCAGCCGTGCGTGAGGTGGCCGCCCATCGGCAGGGCCATGCCCATCACGGTGTCGCCGGGCTGCGCGAACGCCAGGTAGACGGCGAGGTTCGCGGGTGAGCCCGAGTACGGCTGGACGTTCGCGTGGTCGACGCCGAACACCGCCTTGGCGCGGTCGACGGCGAGGCGCTCGACCTGGTCGATGATCTGCTGGCCCTCGTAGTAGCGGCGGCCGGGGTAGCCCTCGCTGTACTTGTTCTGCAGGACCGTGCCGGCGGCTTCGAGCACGGCCGACGAGACGTAGTTCTCGCTGGGGATGAGGCGGAGGGTCTCCGCCTGGAGGCGCTCCTCGGCGCCGACGAGCCGTGCGAGCTCGGGGTCGGCGGCGGCGAGCGCGGGGTGCGTTTCGGGGGTGGCGTTCATGACGTCCTCCGGGGTGGGCAGCGCGTGTGTCGTCCTCAGGGTGCCCAGGCGGGCGGCGCCCCGTGCTGTCTGCCGCGCACGGCTCCCCCGGGGTCGTTTCCCCGTACGCCAGTCGCCGCGCGTACCGTCCACCCTATCCGTCGCCTCCGGGCCAGGTTTCCCTGTCCGTATCGCGAGCGACGATAGAGACGACCGGCCGTACGAAGATGAACGGAGACACCGTGTCGAGAACGCAGGACGCGATCGCTGCCGCCGAGGCGCACAGCGCGCACAACTACCATCCGCTGCCCGTCGTCGTGGCGACGGCGGAGGGCGCGTGGATGACCGACGTCGAGGGGCGCCGCTACCTCGACATGCTCGCCGGTTACTCGGCGCTGAACTTCGGGCACGGCAACCGCCGTCTCATCGAGGCCGCCAAGGCACAGCTGGAGCGGGTGACGCTGACGTCCCGCGCCTTCCACCACGACCGTTTCGCGGAGTTCTGCGCGCGGCTCGCGGAGTTCTGCGGCATGGAGATGGTGCTGCCGATGAACACCGGGGCGGAGGCGGTCGAGACTGCCGTGAAGACCGCCCGCAAGTGGGGCTACCGGGTCAAGGGCGTCCCGGACGGCACCGCGAAGATCGTCGTGGCGGCGAACAACTTCCACGGCCGGACGACGACGATCGTCAGCTTCTCGACGGACCCGGAGGCGCGGGCGGACTACGGCCCCTACACGCCGGGCTTCGAGATCGTCCCGTACGGGGACCTGACGGCGCTGGCCGACGCGGTCACGGACAACACGGTGGCCGTGCTGCTGGAGCCCATCCAGGGCGAGGCGGGCGTGCTGGTGCCGCCGCCCGGCTATCTGCCGGCGGTGCGGCGGCTGACGCGTGAGCGGGACGTGCTGTTCATCGCGGACGAGATCCAGTCCGGGCTCGGGCGTACGGGGAAGACGTTCGCGTGCGAGCACGAGGGCGTCGTGCCGGACATGTACGTGCTGGGCAAGGCGCTCGGCGGCGGTGTGGTGCCGGTGTCGGCGGTGGTGTCGAGCGAGGCGGTGCTGGGCGTGCACCGGCCGGGCGAGCACGGGTCGACGTTCGGCGGGAACCCGCTGGCGTGCGCGGTGGCCCTTGAGGTGCTGGCGATGCTGCGCACGGGCGAGTTCCAGCAGCGGGCGGCCGAGCTGGGCGACCATCTGCACCACGAGCTGGGGCTGATGGCCGGCGGCGGCGCGGTCGAGGCGGTGCGCGGGCGCGGGCTGTGGGCGGGCGTCGACATCGTCCCGTCGAAGGGCACGGGCCGGGAGATCTCGGAGAAGCTGATGGACCGGGGCGTCCTGGTGAAGGACACCCACGGCTCCACCATCCGCATCGCACCGCCGCTGGTCATCAGCAAGGAGGACCTGGACTGGGGCCTGGACCAGCTCCGCGAGGTCCTGGCAGTCTGACGCCTCCGCCCCGGTGGCGCCGGGGCTCCGCCCCGCCGTCACCGTCCCGCTGTGGGCATGCGTTCCGCCTGGGGGTCCCCCCTGCACGAAGTCTTGGGGGAGGAACGGGTGGGCACAGCGGGACCCCCCAGCGGGCAGCGCCCTCCTGCCCCTCGTACGGCGCTCGCGCCTTACCGGATCACGTGCGGCAGGAACCGCGCGTACCCGTCCGTGACCAGGCCCGACGACTCCCGGATGCCGAGCCCCGCTGCCTCGTCCTCGACGACCCACGCACCGAGCACGACTCGGTTGCCGTCGAAGTCGGGCAGCGGGGCGAGCTGCTGGTAGCAGCACGGCTCGGTCCGTACGACGGGCGGCGCGCCCGCCTCGTGGACGGTGACGCCGTCGCCCTCCCGCCCCAGCAGCGGCTTGGCGACGTACCCGCCGTCGGCGGCCAGTTCGCGCGGGCCGTCGAGGTAGGCGGGCAGCAGGTTCGGGTGGCCCGGGTACAGCTCCCACAGGATCGCCAGGAGCGCCTTGTTGGACAGCAGCATCTTCCAGGCGGGCTCGATCCAGCAGGTGCTGCCCGTGCCGCCGCCGTTGTCGAGCGTGTCGAGGACGTGCGGCCCGAACTCGTCGGTGACCAGCCACTCCCACGGGTACAGCTTGAAGCAGCTGCGGATGAACCGGAGCCGGTCGTCGACGAACCGGCCGGTCAGCCGGTCCCAGCCGATCTGTTCGACGGACAGCGCCTCCGTCTCGATGCCGGCCTGCTCGGCGGTCTCGCGGAGATACGCGACCGTCATCAGGTCCTCGCCGATCTCGTCGCCCTCGGAGTGCGCGAAGTGCAGCGGTCCGGGCGGCAGCAGCCGGGCCTGCCGCTTCCAGGCGTCGACGAGCCGCTCGTGCAGCGAGTTCCACTGGTCGGCGCCGGGGAACCGGTCCTCCATCCAGAACCACTGCGGGCTGGCCGCCTCGACCAGCGAGGTGGGCGTGTCGGCGTTGTACTCCAGCATCTTCGCCGGGCCGCCCCCGCCGTCGTAGCGCAGGTCGAACCTCCCGTACACGGAGGGCAGTTCGGCGCGGCGCCGCCATGACTCGGCGACCAGGGCGGCCAGCCGCGGGTCGGTGATGCCGAGGTCGGCGAACCGGTCGTGGTCGACGATGTGCGCGGCGGCCGCGAGGCACATGCCGTGCAGTTCCTCGACGACCTCCTCCAGGGCCTCCACCGCGGGGAGCGTGAAGGAGTAGTACGCGCTCTCGTCCCAGTACGGGCGCAGGGAGCCGTCCGGGAAGCGGGTGAGCGGGTAGACGCAGCCCTGCTCCTCGACGATGCGCTGCCAGTCGGGGCGGGGTTCGATGGTGTGGCGTTCCACGGGATGCCTACCCGCCGCCGGTGCCGGAGCAGCCGAAGCCGCCGCGCTGCACCGACGACTTGCTGAAGCTGCCGCCCTCGACCCTGCCGTCGCGGGTGGACCCGCCGTAGTAGTACGAACCGCCGCCGCCGCTGCCGTAGGAGCCGCTGGTGCTGCTCCCGCTGCCGCTGCTGCTGCACTTGTAGTCGGGCAGGACCTCGCGGCTGAGCCGGTCGACGCACCGCTTGTCCGGCTCGGCGCTGCCGCAGGACGTGAGGGTCAGGGCGAGTGCGCCCATCCCTCCCAGGACGACATGACTCGACCTCAGTCTGCGCATGGACTTCTCCCCCGTTGACGCGTGGAACGCCGCACAGACTAGGGCCGGTCGGGCGCCGGTGCTACGGCGGGGTCCGGCAGCGCCGCGGCCGGGGCGCTGCCGCGCTACGGCAGGACCCGGCACAGGGCGTCCAGGGCGCCCTTCCACGCACTGTCGGTGGGTGTGGCGTACCCGACGACCAGGCCGTCGGCGCCGCGCGGCACGTCCGGGTGGCGGAAGCCGTCGAGACCCTGGAGAGCGAGGCCCTGCATCGCGGCGGCGCGCAGCGCGGAGCGTTCGGTGCCGGGCGGCAGCTCCAGGACGGCGTGCAGCCCGGCGGCGATGCCGCTGACGCGGACGCCCGGCGCGCGTTCGGCGACGGCGGCCACGAGCTGGTCGCGGCGCCTCCGGTAGCGCAGCCGCATCGTACGGACGTGCCGGTCGTAGGCGCCGGACGCGATGAACTCGGCGAGGGTGAGCTGGTCCAGGGAGCTGGACACCCAGTCGATGTCGCCCTTCGCGGCGAGCACGTCGGGCACGAGGTGCCGGGGCAGCACCATCCAGGCCAGGCGCAGCCCGGGCGCGAGCGACTTGCTGGCGGTGCCGAGGTAGACGACGCGTTCGGGGTCGAGGCCCTGGAGGGCGCCCACGGCCTTGCGGTCGTAGCGGAACTCGCCGTCGTAGTCGTCCTCCAGGACGAGCCCGCCGGTGGCCCGCGCCCAGTCGACGGCGGCGGCGCGGCGCTCGGGGTGGAGGGTGCCGCCGAGCGGGAACTGGTGGGCGGGCGTGACGAGGACGGCGCCGGGCCGGCCGGTGCCGCGGGCGAGTTCCTCGGTGCGGGTGCCGCGCTCGTCGAGGGGCAGCGGCGGGGTGCGCAGTCCGGCGGCGTGGAGGATGCCCCAGTGGGGGGCGAGCCCGTACGACTCGACGGCGACGTCCCGGACGCGGCGGGCGTGCAGGACCTGGCCGAGCAGCATCAGTCCGTGGGCGAAGCCGGAGCAGATCACGATGCGGTCGGGGTCGGCGTGCACGCCGCGGGCGCGGGCGAGGTACTCGGCGAGGACGGTGCGCAGCGGGGCGCTGCCGTGCGGGGCGCCGTAGCCGAACGCCTCGTGCGGGGCGTCGGTGAGGGCGCGGCGGGCGGCCTTGAGCCAGTCGGCGCGGGGGAAGGAGCCGAGGTCGGGGGTGCCGGGGTGCAGGGTGTGCAGGGGCCTGACTCGGCGGGCGTCGCGGCCCGCGGGTGCCGTCTGCTGCCAGGGCAGCGGGGCGGCTGCGGGGTGCGGCACGGCCGGGGTGCGGGGCGTGGTGCGGGGCGTGGCGCGGCGGGCGACGCGGGTGCCGGAGCCCTGCCGGGCGGTGAGCCACCCTTCGGCGACCAGCTCGGCGTACGCGTCGGCGACGGTGTTCCGGGCGATGCCCAGGTCGGCGGCGAGCGTCCGCGAGGACGGCAGCCGTGTGCCGGGGGCGAGCCGCCCGGACCTGACGGCCTCCCGCAGGGCGTTCATGAGACCGGCGCGCAGACCACCGGGTCCGCGTATCTCCAGGTGCAGGTCGGCGCCCACGGCGGCCGAAGTGGCCCAGGAATCCGTCATGTGAATGGACCATACAGCCAGACCAACTGCGCCGTACGGTCGATGACATGACGACGCACACGAACAACGACCCGGCCACGGCCACGGCCACGGCCACCACTGCCTCCTACGCTCCCGAGGAGCCGGCCCGCATCGTGCTCCCGCAGCACGCGCCTGAGGTGTACAAGGCGATGGTCCGCCTGGACGCGGCGGCGCTCGGCGGTGTCGACCCGGTCATAGGGGAGCTGGTGAAGATCCGCGCCTCGCAGCTCAACCACTGCGCGTTCTGCCTCGACATGCACACCAAGGACGCGCTGGCGGCCGGCGAGACGGTCGA
Source organism: Streptomyces sp. TRM64462 (assembly GCF_013362995.1). GTDB lineage: Bacteria > Actinomycetota > Actinomycetes > Streptomycetales > Streptomycetaceae > Streptomyces. The sequence continues at coordinate 21,762 of NZ_JABWDV010000411.1, forward strand.
ACGGATCGTCCAGCTCAGTGCCTGGCGGGAGTCGCGGCACTTCTACACGGAGAAGGAGCTGGCGGCGCTGGAGCTGACCGAGGCGGTCACGCTCGTGACGGAGGGCGTCCCGGACGAGGTGTACGAGCGGGCGGCGAAGCACTTCGACGAGACGGAGCTGTCGCATCTGATCGCGTCCATCGCGGTGATCAACGCGTGGAACCGTTTCGCCGTGACGAGCCGCTCGGTGCCGGGCCACTACACGCCGGGCCAGTTCAAGGGCCTGAAGTGAGCGGCGCGGTGGGCGCGTTCCGCGCCCTGCACCGGGGCCGGGCGCCGCAGGACCCGCTGGTCCTGCCGGGCCCGTGGGACGCGGCGAGCGCGCGGGTCTTCGCGGAGGCGGGCTTCCCGGCCCTGGCGACGCCGTCCGCGGGGGTGGCGGCGTCGCTGGGGTACGAGGACGGGGCGACGCCGCCCGACGAGATGTTCGCCGCGATCACCCGCATCGTGCGGGCGGTGGACGTCCCGGTGTCGGCGGACATCGAGTCCGGCTACGGCCTGCCGCCGAAGGAGCTGGTGGCGCGGGTCCTGGACACGGGCGCGGTGGGCGTGAACCTGGAGGACAGCGAGGCGGGCGCCCTGCTCCCCGCGGAGGCCCAGGCGGCGCGCCTGGCGGAGGTACGGGCGGAGGCGGGCGACCGCCTGTTCCTGAACGCCCGCGTGGACACGTACGTCCGCGGCGTCCCGGACCCGGAGGAGACGATCCGCCGGGCCCGCCTGTACGTGGCGGCGGGCGCGGACTGCGTCTACCCGATCTTCGCCCCGCCGGACCACCTCCCGCTCCTGGCGGCGGAGATCGAGGCCCCGCTGAACGCGCACGCGCTGCCCGACGGCGGCCCGCCGATCCCGGAACTCGGCCGCCTGGGTGCCACGCGCATCACGTTCGGCCCGGGTCTGCACCGCCGCACGATGGCGGCGCTACGGGAGATCGCGACGTCCCTCTAGCGGCTGGGCCGCCTCGCCGCCCTGGGCCGCCTCGCCGTCCCGGGCGCGCGAGACGGCCCGCTTCTGGTTCACCGCCGTGGCGACGACTCCGACGACGAGGACGACGGAGACGGCCCCGTACACCCACCGCAGCCACATCGCCCGGTCGTCTCCGGTGAGGGAGACGTACGACAGGTAGGCCGCGGCGATCAGCGGGAAGAAGGTCTGTACGGACAGTCGGGCCTGGGGCTTCGCGGACATCGGCGCTTCTCCTTGTGTCACATCAAGGGGGCGGCCCCCTCAGGACGATGACGCGCCGAACAGCCGGAAGGTTGGCTGTGGGAAGCCGTCGGCCCGCGTCGGGCGTGGGGAATTCAGAAGAGGAGCAGGCCGGCCCCGATCAGGAGGGCCGCGCAGAGCAGCGCCGTGAGCAGGAAGACGGTCCGCTTGCCGGCGCCCAGGCGGCGCAGGGCGATGGCCAGCGGACCTACCGGAGCCGTCTTGTGGTTCATGCTCTCTCCTCTTGGCGATGCGGATGTGTGTGGTGTTCCGGAGGTGCCAGGTGCGCGGAGGGCGTCGTTCCGGAGGGTGTCACGCAGTCGCAGGAGTTCACGGTGGCGGGACCGTGCGCGCGCCAGCGTCACTCCGGCGGCGGCGGCGAGAGCGGCACCGCCCAGGGCGGTCACCACCGCCACAGGCGCTGTGCCGCGTGCCGTGGCCAGCGCCGTTCCGGAGGCGCCGGTCACGGTGGTGGCGGCGAGCGCGAGCCGGGCTCCCAGCACACGGTCGCGGGCGAACAGCGGTCGCCGCCTGGTCAGGACCCACCCGGCGAATACGGCCCAGGCCAGCCCGATCGCCGTCATCCCGGCGAAGGCGATCCGGGTGCGCGCCGGGAGCGGACCCGGCTCCGTCGCCCACAGCACGGCGATCAGCGCCGCCATGCATCCGCCCGCCAGCCCCACGGCCACGTACCGCATGCGGGAGCGCAGCGAGACCTCCGCCGCCAGCGCACCCGCCAACTCCTCCGGTACGTCCCGGCGTGCTCCATGGTCGCGCTCGCTCATGCCTCGTATCCCCTCTCCACCAGCGCCGCGCGCAGCAGGTGGCGCGCGCGGTGCAGCCTGCTCTTGACCGTGCCGGGAGGTACGCCGATCACCTCTGCGCAGACGGCCAGAGGCAGGTCCTGCAGGTGGAAGAGGATGAGCACTTCGCGTTCCCGCGGTGGCAGCCCGCCGAGGCCGGCTTCGATCTCCATCGTGTCGAGAACGCCGCCGAGGGGGTCGTCATCGGCGACGACGGCGTCTTCGCGCACCACCGGCGCCTCCTGGGCCGCGTACGCCTTCCGCAGGTGGTCGGCGATCACCCGCCGCGCGATGGTGAACAGCCACGGGGCGAACCTCTCCGGCTGCCTCAGCCGCGGCAGCCCGCGCACGACGGCGACCCAGGCGTCCTGGGCGAGATCGTCCGCGACGCAGGAGGACCCCACCATTCCCCGCACGTAGCGCCACAGCGGCGTGTGCCAGACACGCACCAGCTCGCGAAACGCCTCCCGCTCCCCGAGCTGGCAACGCACCACCAGCAGCGGAGTGGACCCGTCTTCTTCGCTCATCGCACCTCCCCTCCCACGACGTGGGTCATGGGAACAGTCGGCGTCCGCGGCGAAAAGGTTCACAGCACCGCGCTACGCGCGGATGAGGCCGTGTCCCGGACCGGGATGGGGGCGTTGGTCCGGTTATGACCAAGACCAAGCGTGCTCTCGCAGCTCTCGCCCTCGCGGCGGGGGCCTCCGCCCTGTCCGCTCCGGCCGCACACGCGGGCGTCGTCCCCGGCGGCCTGCCCGTCGGCCCCGGGGGGCCGTCCCTGCTCAGCCAGGTCGACGATCTGTCGGCGAGCAACGTCTCGCCGGAGTACCGCTCCCAGGTGCCCCGGATCACCGAGCAGTTCGGCGGCCTCGCGGGCCTTCAGCAGCTCGGTCAGCTCCGCCAGGTGATCGAGCCGGTGGCGCCGGTGATGGGCCTGGTCCCCGGCATCAAGTACTGAGCGGCTTGCTCCAGGACGCGGGGCGGG
>NZ_JABWDV010000411.1:24809-36283 GCF_013362995.1 Streptomyces sp. TRM64462
CCCGCCCCGGGGCTTTCCCGTTCCGGACGGAACCTAGAGGGAGTACCTGACGTTCGCGATGTGGACCGGGCTCATGCTCTTGACCCGGATCTCCAGCATCGACGCGGTGTTCTTGGGCCACGAGACCTTGCCGCTGCCGCTCTTGCCGCAGCCGATCGACTGCCACTTCGGCTTGGGGTCCCGCGCCTGGGCCATCCGGCCCTGAACGCAGGCGGACTGGTTGGTGCCGGCCTGGACGGACCATGACACCTTGATGTAGCCCCGCCAGCTCCCGGACGGGCTGGTGTAGGAGCACGACTTCGAGGTCTTGCCCCACTTGTACGGAATACCGGTGGCGGTGCCGCTGCAGAGCGCCCGCGCTCCCATCGTGACGGCCGTTCCCGTCGACGCCGTCTCGGCCGCTCCCGCCGGTGTGGCCACGAGAGTCGGCACCAGCATGAACGGCGCCAGGATCGCCATGCGCCTTCCGGTCTTCACCGTCTTCACGGCATGCGTCTTGAGCATTGCTTCCCCCTTGCGAGATGCACGGTGAGTCGTCGGTCCTGGTCAGGAACCGACACCTGCACGCTAGCAATGCCCAGACCGAAAGAGCCTCAACTGATCCTCAATTTACGGGTGTCGCGCCCGGATCGTTCCGCGGCTCCGCGGCTCAGGGGCAGGTGGACGTCGACTGGCCGCGGATGTAGGCCGCGCCCCAGTCCTCGACCTTCACGTACGCGGCGGACTTTCCCCGCCGGTCGTAGCGCACATGCCACTTCTTGGCCGGGGCGTGCAGCTCGACCAGGTAGCACCATCCGGCGTCCACCCGGAAGACGTCCCAGTCCTCGCCGTTGGGTGTGTGCGCCCCGTTGCTGAGCCCGTAGGACGAGCCGGAGAAGCAGCCGGTGCTCCACGATCCGGTGGTGCCCCAGTCGCAGGTCCAGTTGCGGAAGGCGGTCGCGTAGACGCCGGAGTAGTTGTAGGTCTGCGAGCAGCCGGCCCAGCTGCAGGATCCTCCCGCGTACGCCTGCGGCGCGGGGGACAGCACGGCCAGCCCCGCCCCCGCCGCGAGCACCGCCACCGCTTTCGTCATCCACCGTGTGACCTTGGTGCGCATCGGTTCCCCCTCGAGGTCGGGCCCATGCCAGTCCTGTTCGGCGGGGAGAGTATGGCGGGACGGTCGAGGAACCGGAAGAGTGCGCGCACGGCCGGATCGCCGGGCGGGTGGGTGGCCCCGTGGCCCCGCCCCCGGGTGGGGGCGGGGGCCTGGCGGCGGGTTACTTCTTCGGCAGCCAGGTCTTCCAGGTGGCCTCGTTGGCCTTGACCCACTTCTCGGCCGCAGCCTCCGGGGACAGCTTCTGGTCGGCGATCATCGCGGCGACCTCGTTCTGCTGGTCGGCGGTCCACTTGAAGTTCTTCAGGAACTGGGCCGCGTCCCCGCCGTCCTTGGCGAAGTCGGCGTTGAAGTACTTCTGCAGCGACGTCTGGGCATAGCCGCAGGCGACCTTCTTCGCGTCGGCGTCGCAGCCCTCCTTGTACTCGGGCAGCTTCACCTCGACCAGGTCGACCTGCGCGTTCAGCCACTGCGGCGTCCACCAGTAGGTGATGAACGGCTTCTGGGCCTTGTAGTTCTCCTTGATCTGGGTGATCTGGGCGGCCTCGGAACCGGCGTAGACCGTCTTGTAGTCCAGCTTCAGGTTCTTGATGATCGCGTCGTCGTTGGTGGTGTACGACGGCGAGCCTTCCAGGAGCTGGCCCTTGTCGCCACTCTCCGCGGTCTTGAAGAGGTGGCTGTACTTGTTGAGGTTCTTCCAGTCCGTGATGTCCGGGTGCTTGTCCGCCAGGTACTTCGGCACGAACCAGCCGATGTGACCGACCACGCCGAGGTCGCCGCCGGCGACGACGGACTTCTTGTCGTCGACGTACAGCTTGATCTTGTCCGGTGCGCCGCCCCAGTCCTCCAGAACGGCGTCGACCTTGCCGCTGTTGAGGCCGTCGATGGCGACGGACTCGTCGAGCTGCGTGAGCTTGACCTCGGTGTCGAGCTCGGTCTCCAGGATGTGCTTGGCGACGGCCGCGTTGGCCTCGGCGCCGACCCAGGAGGGCACCGCGATGGTGACGCTGCCGGAGCCGCCGCCGCTGCCCGACGAGGAGTCGGTCTTGGCGGCGCCGCAGGCGGTCAGGCCGGTGAGGCCGAGGACGACGGCGGCGGCCGTGGCGGTGCGGACGAGGTTCTTTCTGGTGGTGTTCATGTGAGGGTGTCTCTCATTTCGGGCGGGCAGGGGTCTGCCGGGGGGAGGGGGGAAGGGGGCGGGGGCGGGGGCGGGAAGTGCTAGTGCGTGCTGGGCCGCTTGCCGGTGCGCTGTGTGGCGCGGTCCAGGACCAGGCCCAGCAGCACGATCGCGACACCGGCGCTCAGGCCGATGCCGAGCTGGCTCTTCTGGAGGCCGTAGACGACGTCGTAACCGAGCGCGCCCGAGCCGACGAAACCGCCGACGATGACCATGGCGAGCACGAGCACCACGCCCTGGTTGAGGGCGAGCATCAGCGCGGGGCGGGCCAGCGGGAGCTGCACCTGGCGGATCTGCTGGAAGGTGGACGCGCCCATGGAGCGGGCCGCCTCCAGCGTCGACGCGTCGACCTGGCGCAGGCCCTGCACGGTGATCCGGACGACGGCGGGCAGCGCGTACAGCACGGCCGCGGCGACGGCGGCGGCCCGGCCCACGTTGAACAGGGCCACCACCGGGATCAGGTAGATGAACTGCGGCAGGGTCTGCATGGTGTCCAGGACCGGGCGCAGTACGCGTTCCAGCAGCGGCACCCGGGCCGCCGCCACGCCGATCGCGAATCCGAGGGCGAGCGTGACGACGACGCCCGCGATGGCCTGGGACAGCGTGTCCAGGGAGTGGCCCCACAGGGAGCCGTCCGCCACGGCGATCACGCCGACGCCGGCCATCGCCAGGGCCGCGGTGCACATCGCGCCCCAGCCGCCCGCGAGCAGCGCGCACGCGGCGACCAGCAGGACCAGCAGCCACCACGGCGTGGCGGTCAGGCCGTCCCGGAGCGGGTTGAGCACCCACAGGGTGAAGCCGTCCGCCCAGGCGCGGGTGCCGCCCACGACGGGTACGCCCTCGGCCAGGTGGCCGGTGAACCAGTCCACGGCGCCGTTGACGGGCGGGGCGATGTCCACCTTCCATGTGTCGGGCCACTCGGCGATCAGCAACAGCCACCCGGTCACGCTCAGCGCCACGCCCGAGACGGCCGTGCCGGCCCAGGCGCGCCAGCCGTGCAGCCAGCGGGAGCCGGCGGGGTCCGCGCCCTCGCCGAGCCGCTCGCCGGCGGCGGACGTCACACGGTCAAGCCAGACGGCCAGCAGCACGATCGGGATGCCCGCGGCGAGCGCCCCGCCGACGTCGACGGTGGACAGCGCGCGGAACACCTCCTCGCCGAGGCCGCCGGCGCCGATCACCGAGGCGATGGTGACCATGGACAGCGCCATCATGATCGTCTGGTTGAGGCCGAGCAGGATCTCCTTGCGGGCCAGCGGCAGCCGCGCGGTCAGCAGCCGCTGCACCGGGCTGGTGCCCATCGACTCGGCGGCCTCCATCACCGACGGGTCGGCGCCGCGCAGGCCGAGCGCGGTCAGCCGGGCCATCGGCGGGGCCGCGTAGATGATCGTGGCGATCAGCGCGGACGGCACACCGATGTCGAACAGCAGCACCAGCGGCAGCAGGTAGGCGAACGCCGGCATGATCTGCATGGTGTCCAGGGCCGGCCGCAGGATCCGCTCGAAGCGGTCCGACAGGCCCGCGCCCAGGCCGAGCAGCGCGCCGATGACCGCCGCGACGGAGACGGCGACCGCCATGAGGGCGAGCGTCTCCATGGTGGCCTGCCACATGCCGAGCACGCCGCTCACCGCGAACGCGGCGAGGGTGACCCCGGCGAGCTTCAGGCCGCGCTTGTCGCGCAGTCCGCCGACCCGCCAGGACACCAGCACGGCGGCCACGGTCACCGGGAACCAGCCGATGCCCTCCAGGAGGCCGGTCATCCAGGCGACCGAGTCGTCGGACCAGTTGCTCACGTGCAGCAGGAAGTAGAGGAAGACCGGGTTGCTGTCGCGGTTATTGACGACCCAGCTGTAGACGTCGTCCAGGGGTTCCTGGACGTTGAAGGTCAGCTCGGACGGCCAGGTTCCGCTGCCCCACAGCACGGCGGCGAGCGGCACGAGGACGGCCGCGGCGACGGCCAGCGGCAGGAGGCGGCGCACCAGCGGGTGGGCGGGCAGCCGGGCGCGCCAGCCGGCGGTGGCGGCCTCCCGGGCGTGCTCGGCGTCCCCGGCGTCCCCGGCGTTCTTCGCCGGGGCGGCCTGCGTCGAGGCGGCCTGCGTCGAGGCGGCCGCGGCGGACGCGCTGTCCGTGTCCTTCAGCACCGCGGCCTCCTCCAGCTCGGGTCTCTCGGACGGGGGCGTGGGGGCGGTCGTCGCGGTCATGCCGCCGCCTTCCCCAGGGGGACACCGGCAACGACCGACAACAGCCCCTGGTGGTCGACGACGCCGAGGCACTCGCCGTCCTCGACGACACAGGCCGCCCGGCCGCTGCGGGCGACGGTCTCGATGGCGCCCGACACGACCGTGTCGGGAGAGAGCGCACCCGGGTGCTCCGGGCCGCCGCAGTCCCCGGCCCGCATGGCGGTGCGTACGGTCATGACCTGCTCGCGCGGCACGTCGCGGACGAAGTCCCGTACGTAGTCGTCGGCGGGCGCGCCGACGATCTCCTCGGGCGTGCCGAGCTGCACGACCCGGCCGTCCCGCATCAGGGCGATGCGGTCGCCGAGGCGCAGGGCCTCGCTGAGGTCGTGGGTGATGAAGACCATGGTGCGGCCCTCCTCGCGGTGGAGCCGGACCACCTCTTCCTGCATGTCGCGCCGGATCAGCGGGTCGAGCGCGCTGAACGGCTCGTCGAACAGCAGCACCTCGGGGTCGACGGCGAGCGCGCGCGCCAGGCCGACGCGCTGCTGCTGACCGCCGGAGAGCTGGCCCGGCCTGCGGTGCTCCAGGCCCTCCAGGCCGACCTTGGCGACGAACTCGGCGGCCTTGGCGCGGCGCTCGGCGCGGCCCATGCCCTGGATCTCCAGGCCGTACGCGACGTTGTCGAGGACGGTGCGGTGGGGCAGCAGCCCGAAGTGCTGGAACACCATGGCGGCGCGGTGCCTGCGCAGCTCGCGGAGCCGGTTCTTGTCCATGGCGAGGACGTCCTCGCCGTCGATCTCCAGCGTGCCGGACGTCGGCTCGATGAGCCGGGTCAGACAGCGGACGAGCGTGGACTTGCCGGAGCCGGACAGGCCCATGACGACGAAGACCTCGCCCTTGCGGACGTCGAAGGAGACGTCCCGTACGGCGGCGGTGCAGCCGGTGCGGGCGCGCAGTTCGGTCTGCGAGAGCGCGGTCAGGGCGGGGTCGCCCGGGATGCGGTCGGTCTTGGGGCCGAAGACCTTCCACAGGTTGCGGACGCCGAACACGGGGGTGCCGGAGGCAGGGGTACCGGAGGCGAGGGTACCGGAGGCGGGGGTGGTCGTACTCATCGGACCTCACCGCCCAGCAGCTCGGCGGCCTTCTCCCCGACCATGAGCACCGTCACCATCGGGTTGACGGCGGTCATGGTCGGGAACACGGAGGCGTCGGCGATCCGGATGCCGTCCAGGCCCCGCACCTTCAAGTCGGGGGTGACGACCGCCAGTTCGTCGTCGACGGCGCCCATCTTGCAGGTGCCGGCCGGGTGGTAGACGGTGTGGGCGACCTTGCGGGCGTACTCGCTGAGCTCCTCGTCGCCGGTCACCTCGGGCCCGGGGCAGACCTCGCGCTTGAGCCAGCCGGCGAGCGGCTCGGCCTTGGCGATCTCGCGGGCGATGCGGATGCCGTCGACGAGGGTGCGGGCGTCGTAGTCGTCCTCGTCGGTGAAGTACCGGAAGTCCAGGGCCGGCTTGACCCGCGGGTCGGCGCTGGTGAGGTAGAGGCGGCCGCGGCTGCGCGGCTTGGGTATGTTCGGCGTCATCGACACGCCGTGCGCGGGCTTCTCGTAGCCCAGGCGCTCCGGGTTGTCGGTGAACGGGATCTGGTAGAAGTGGAACATCAGGTCGGGGCCCGGCTCGTCCGGGTCGCGGCGGACGAAGAGTCCGGCGTCGCTGTCCATCGCCGAGTTGTCCGGGATGGGGCCGTCCGTCTCCCAGACGATCACCGACTCGGGGTGGTCGAGCAGGTTCTCACCGACACCCGGCAGGTCGACGGCGACGGGAATGCCGAGCGCCTCCAGGTCCCGCTTCGGGCCGATGCCGGAGTGCATCAGCAGCCGGGGCGTGTCGACGGCGCCGGCGCACACGACCACCTCGCGGCGGGCCGTCAGCAGCGTCTCGGTGCCGTCGGCGGCGCGCACATGGACGCCGCGGGCCCGGGTGCCGTCGAGTTCCAGCCTGTACGCCCAGGTCTCCAGCAGGATGCGGAGGTTCGGGCGCTCGTCCATGACCGGGTGCAGATACGCGACGGACGCGGACGACCGCTTGTTGTTCTCCGGGTGGTACGCCAGGTCGAAGAAGCCGACGCCCTCGTGGAACGGCTTCTTGTTGAAGCCCTCGACGCGCGGCACGCCGAGCGTCTTCTGCGCGGCCTCGACGAAGTCGCGGGCGATGGCGTTCCGGTCCTTCTCGTCGACGGGGACGATGTTGTTGAGGAGCCGGTCGTAGTACGGGTCCATCGCGGACGCGTCCCAGCCGTCGGCGCCGGCCTCGGCCCACTCGTCCCAGTCCGACGGGAGCGGCTTGAACGAGATGAGCGTGTTGTGCGAGGAGCAGCCGCCCAGCACACGGGCGCGGCTGTGCCGGATGTGGGAGTTGCCGCGCGGCTGCTCGACGGTCGGGTAGTCGTAGTCGAGGTCGCCGCCGAGGAGGCCGAGCCAGCGGCGCAGCGTGAGGACGTCGGGCCGGTCGCGGTCGTCGGGGCCGCCCTCGACGACGGCGACGGTCACGTCCGGGTCGGCCGTGAGGCGGTGGGCGATGACGGAGCCGGCGGTGCCGCCGCCGACGATGACGTAGTCGTACTCGGTGCTGGTCGCGGTATGAGGGGTATGAGTGCTCATGGTGTGTTTCCTGCGTCCGTTCCGTGCGCCGTTCAGCCCTTGAACCAGCGCACGGGGCGCGGGGCGAGGTTCTGGTAGACGTGCTTGCTCTCGCGGTACTCGGCGAGGCCGGCGGGGCCGAGTTCACGGCCGATGCCGCTCTTGCCGAAGCCGCCCCACTCCGCCTGCGGGAGGTACGGGTGGAAGTCGTTGATCCAGACGGTGCCGTGCCGCAGACGGCCGGCGACGCGCCGGGCGCGGCCCGCGTCGGCGGACCAGACGGCTCCGGCGAGCCCGTACTCGGTGTCGTTGGCGAGGGCGACGGCCTCGTCCTCCGTACGGAACGTCTCGACGGTCAGGACCGGGCCGAACACCTCCTCGCGGACGATCCGCATGCCGCGGTGGCAGCGGTCGAGGACGGTGGGCCGGTAGAACCAGCCGTCGGCCAGCTCGGCTTCGGCGGGGCGTTCGCCGCCGGCGCGCAGCACGGCGCCCTCGGCGAGTGCGGACGACACGTAGTCCTCGGTACGGGCGAGCTGCTGCGGCGAGACGAGCGGGCCGCACTCGACGCCGGGGTCGGTGCCGCGGCCGATACGGATCTTCTCGGCGCGCCGGGCGAGTTCGGCCACGAACCGCTCGCGCAGGGACTCCTCGACGATGAGGCGGGAGCCGGCCGAGCAGACCTGGCCGCTGTGGATGAACGCGGCGTTCAGCGCCTGGTCGACGGCCGTGTCGAAGCCGTCGGCGGTGGCGCAGGCGTCCGCGAACACCACGTTCGGGTTCTTGCCGCCCAGTTCGAGCGCGACCTTCTTGACGCTGTCGGCGGCGGCGCGCATCACCTTCGTACCGCTGACCAGGCCGCCGGTGAAGGAGACCAGGTCGACGTCGGGGTGCTCGGCGAAACGGGCGCCGACGGGGTCGCCGGGGCCGGTCACGATGTTGGCGGCACCGGCCGGGAGCCCGGCCTCGGCGAGCAGCCGGACCAGGGCGACGGTGCTGAGCGGGGTGATCTCGCTCGGCTTGATGACGAACGTGTTGCCCGCGGCGAGCGCCGGGGCGATCTTCCAGCTGGCCTGGAGCAGCGGGTAGTTCCAGGGCGTGATGAGGGCGCACACGCCGACGGGCTCGTGGACGACCACGCTGTGGATGTCCGGTGAGCCGGCGTCGACGACGCGGCCGCCGCTCTCGTTCATGACGAGGTCGGCGAAGTAGCGGAAGGCGTCGGTCACGCAGTCGATGTCGACGCGGCCTTCCTCCAGGGTCTTGCCGGCGTCGCGGCTCTCCAGCAGCGCCATCGGCTCGCGATCGCGCTGCAGCAGGTCCGCGACCCGCCGCAGCAGCGCCGCCCGCTCGGCGACCGGTGTCCGCGGCCACTCCCCCTGGCCATGGTCGAATGCCTTGCGTGCGGCGGCGATCGCGGCGTCGGCGTCCTCGGCCCCGCCCTCGGCGACGACCGCGAAGGTCGTGCCGTCGGCGGGGTCGAAGACGTCACGGGTGGCTCCGGAGGCGGCGGCTCGCCACTCTCCGTCCACATGGATGGTGTGTTTTTCCTGTTCCGACACTTCGCGTATTGCCTTCCGTACCCGGTGCGGTCGAGACCGGCCTTGACCGGCGACCTGGGCGCCTGCCCGGGGGGTCGGAAAGCATGCGCGAAAGTGGCGCGGCTCACGTGCGGGCGAGCTCCTCGGGCTCGTCCTGGGGCTCGTACTCGGGCTCGTCCTGCACGCGGAGGCAGGCGATCCAGCGCGGCATCATCGAGTGCACGGCGAACGCGGTGAGGAGCACGGGGAACAGCACGTCCGCGAACTCGACACCGCCCAGCCGGTTCGCCAGCCCGGTCGCGACGGCGAACCCGAGGAGCGCGCCGCCCGTGAACCGGTGGCCGAGCGCGCGGGCCCGGTCGCGCTCGGCGCGCTGCCGCTCGTCGAGCATGTGGGCGCGCAGTTCGAACAGGCCCCGCGTCGCACCGTTGATCACGCCCATGGCCACGGCCCACGGCGGCAGCAGGGCGAGCAGGGCGAAGAGCGGCCACAGCGCGTCACCCAGGAAGGTGGCGAGTAGCGCCGCCAGGTATCCGGCGGTCAGCAGGACGTGGGCGGCCACCCAGGCACGGCGGCGGGCGGCGGTGGCGTGCAGCGGTGCGCCCTCGGGCCGGTTCATGAGCGCGTACATGCGCCGGTCGTGGCGCGTCGCGGTGGTCGTGCGAGTGCTGATGCCGGTGCTGGTGCTGGTGCTGGTCATGCGTGGCTCCCCTGGTCCCCGTGGTCCCCGTAGATCTCCGTCGTGAGCGGCTGGAACGGCTCCAGGGAGAACAGCGCCTCCACGGGGAGCCGGAAGTGGGCGGCCAGCTTCAGCGCGAGGTCGAGGCTGGGGTTGTACTGGCCGCGCTCGATGTAGCCGATGGTCTGGTAGTGGACGCCGACAGCCTCGGCGAGGGCCTGGCGGGAGACTTTCCGCTCGGCCCTGACCACAGCCAGCCTGTTGTGCACCTGCTCGCTCATATACAAGAAGTACTACATTCGATCATGGGTACGCAACACAACGCCCCGCCCCCGGCGGCATGGGCCGACCGGGGGCGGGGCGTTGCTGGAGCGGGCTGCTCGCGGCTTGGGCGCGGGCTCAGATGAGGCCGAGGGCGCGGACCGCGTCGCGCTCCTCCTTGAGCTCGTTCACCGACGCGTCGATGCGGGTGCGCGAGAACTCGTTGATGTCGAGGCCCTGGACGATCTCGTACTTGCCGTCCTTGCAGGTGACGGGGAAGGAGGAGATCAGGCCCTCCGGCACGCCGTAGGAGCCGTCGGACGGGATGCCCATGGACGTCCAGTCGCCCTCGGCGGTGCCGTTGACCCAGGTGTGGACGTGGTCGATGGCGGCGTTCGCGGCGGAGGCGGCGGAGGACGCGCCACGGGCCTCGATGATCGCGGCGCCGCGCTTGGCGACGGTCGGGATGAACTCGTCGGCCAGCCACTTCTCGTCGTTGACGACCTCGGCGGCGTTCTTGCCGGCGACGGTGGCGTGGAAGATGTCCGGGTACTGCGTGGCGGAGTGGTTGCCCCAGATCGTCAGCCGCTTGATGTCGGAGACGGCGGCGCCGGTCCTGGCGGCGAGCTGCGAGATCGCGCGGTTGTGGTCGAGGCGGGTCATCGCGGTGAAGCGCTCGGCCGGGACGTCCGGGGCGGCGGCCTGCGCGATGAGCGCGTTGGTGTTGGCGGGGTTGCCGACGACGAGCACCTTGATGTCGTCCGCGGCGTGGTCGTTGATGGCCTTGCCCTGCGGCTTGAAGATGCCGCCGTTGGCCTCCAGCAGGTCGCCGCGCTCCATGCCCTTCGTACGGGGGCGGGCGCCGACGAGGAGGGCGACGTTGGCGCCGTCGAAGGCGACGTTCGGGTCGTCCGTGATCTCGATGCCGCGCAGCAGCGGGAAGGCGCAGTCGTCGAGCTCCATCGCGGTGCCCTCGGCGGCCTTGAGGCCCTGCGGGATCTCCAGGAGACGGAGCTTGACCGGCACGTCCGCGCCGAGCAGGTGGCCGGAGGCGATGCGGAAGAGCAGCGCGTAACCGATCTGGCCGGCCGCGCCGGTCACGGTGACATTCACGGGAGTGCGGGTCATGGCGATCTCCGTAAGACAGCTGGCGGTGGGGGTTCCTGCCCCTGGTGCTGGACATCCCCTGTGATCGATCGGTGTCTCGACGTGAAGAGATATCCAGCGGTCAGGCTATCCGACCCGGCACTCCTTGAACCCCCGCCCCCTTGTGTCTCAGCTCACCCGTACGAGGGACCTCGCGTCGGGATGTCCTACGGAGGGTCAGTCGGGCGTGGTGCAGCCGTGGGTGCCGTCGCGGCGGGTCGCGCAGGCCTTCGCGTCGGCGGGTGCGGAGACCGCGACCATCGGGCTGTAGGCGTCGTCGCGGGTACGTACGGTGCCCTCCCGGGTGGTGCCGCCCGCCGAGACCTCGACGCGCTCGCCCGGGACACCGCCGACGACGCGGGCCCAGGCGGCTCCGCAGACCTCGCTGTACCGGACCTCGACGCGGGCGGCGCCGACGGACGCGGACGCCGCGGTGGTGGCGTTGCCGCCGCCGCACCCCATGGCCTCCGGGTCCTCGCCGGCGCAGTCGGCGCCGAAGCACCGGACTCCGGGCGGGAGTTGCGGGGGCGCGGTGGAGGTGGGCGGCGCGGAGGGCGACGGCGTACGGGAACCGGGGGCGCCGCCCTTGCCGGCCGCGCCGCCGCGCTCCCCGCCCAGGTCGGCGAGGAGGACCGCGGCGGCGACCACGAGCAGCGCGCCGACGGCCCCCGCGAGGAACATCAGGACCGCGTGGCCGCCCTTCCCGGGGGCGGGGGCCGCCGCCGCCCGTCCCTGCGCGGGGCGCCGTGGCACGGCGGGACC
>NZ_JABWDV010000412.1 GCF_013362995.1 Streptomyces sp. TRM64462
CGGCTGACGGCCCTGGTGAACGCCCGCCGGGCGGAGGCGGGGTGCGCGCCGCTGCGCCTCGACCACCGGCTGAGCGCCGCCGCGCGGGCGCACGCGCGGGACATGGTGGCGCGCGGCTACTTCGCGCACGCCGACCCGGAAGGCCGGCACGCGGACGCGCGCATGGCGGCCGCCGGATACGAGCCGGGCGCGTGGGCCGAGAACCTGCACCAGGGCCCCCGGAACGCGGCGACGGTCGTGGACGACTGGATGGACGGCTCCGTCCACGAGGAGAACATGCTGGGCTGCGGCTACCGGGACACGGGCGTGGCGGCGGTGCCGGGGCCGGAGGGCACGGTGTGGGTGCAGACCCTGGCCGACCCGGCGTAGCCGCCCGGGCCGCGCGCTAGCCGGCGGCACCGAAGTTCTGTACCCACCAAGGGCCGTTGGACTTCAGGTTCACGCCCACGCCGATGTCCTTGAACTTGCAGTTGAGGATGTTCTTGCGGTGGCCGGGACTGTTCATCCAGTCGCGCATCGCGGTGACCGGATCCTTGGGGCCGCGATGGATGTTCTCGCCCCAGGTCATCCAGCGGTAGCCCGCCGACCGCATCCGGTCGCCGGCGTCGCGGCCCTCGGGCGTGTCGTGTTCGTAGTAGTTGCGGGCGGCCATGTCGTCCGCGTGGCTCTGGGCGGCGGACTGGAGGCGGGAGTTCACGCGGAGCGCCGGGCAGCCCGCCTTGGAGCGCTCCGTGTTGGCGAGGTCGACGACGCGGCGTATGTGCTCGGCCGCCGCCCCGCCGGGCGCGGCCGCGGGGCGGGGCGTCTGCGGGGTACGCGGCGTCGCGGAGCCCTCCGGGGCGTCCGTACGCAGGGGGGCGGCGGGTGCCGGGGCGTCGGCGGTGGGGCGCTCGGACGCGCGCAGCCCGCCAGCGGGGCGGTCCGGGTCGGCCGCCCCGGTCGACGGGTCGCCCGCGGAGGCGCTGGGTCCGCCGGTCGGGGATGTGCTGCCGGACGGTGACGCCGGAGCCGTACGGGGTGCGGAGGCCGATGTGCTCGCGCTGGGCGCGGCGGGCGGCACCTCCGGCGCCGAGGGGCCGGTGCCGGTGTCCGTCCCGGCGGTGTCGTGCCGCCCGGCGTCGGGCGTCGCCGTACGGGTGGCGAGGGTGGTGCCTTCGCCGCCGGTGCCGCCGAGCATGAGCGTCCCGGTCGCCACGGCGGCCACCGCCACGCTTCCGGCGACGATCGTGCCGACGCCCTGATACGTCCAGCGCCGCTTGGCGTGCCGCCGCGCCGCCGGGGCGGCTGCCCTGCGACCGGTACGGTGCCGGCCCTGCCCGCGCTGGTCCTCGTGCTGGTGGTGGTCGTCCCGGTGGTGGTGCTGCACAGTGACTCCGCTCTCTGCTCTCGTGTACGGCAAGGGCTGCCGGCTGGTCCGGCACACGGGAGATCGGGCGCAGCGACGTCGACAACGTTTTTTCCGCGGAAAACCTCGCGAGAGGAAGACTTCCGTGCCGGCGGGCGCAGGAAACCGGCTGCCTTCGGCCACCGGCGGGAAGTGGCCATGTGGTCCGTCCGGACCGGCCCGGAGTGCGCGCCCCGTGGCGCCGGGTGAGGCTGGACCGCGTGGCGCAGCTGATCACGATGACCTTGGACGACGACGGTGGCGACGGCGCCGCCGCCGTCTTCGAGGTCGACGACGCCCTGGTGGGACCCGGGCCTCCTCCGTTCGAAGAAGGCGTGGCGGTGCGTGGGCGCATGTCGCTCCAGGAGGCGCTGGACCAGTTGGAACCCGCCCTGACGAAGGTCTCGCAGTCGGTGCGGCGGCTCGGGCCGCACGAGATGGAGATCGAGTTCGGTCTGAAGATGGGCGGCGAGACCGGCGTCGTCGTCGCCAAGGGCACCGCGGAGGTGAACTTCGCCGTACGCCTGGTCTGGAGGCGCCACTGACACCGCCGGGCCGCCGGACCACCTCACCACCTCACCACCTCACCCCTCACCACCTCACGCCCGACCCCTTCTGACTCTTCTCACCGACCGGCTGGAGAACTGATGCGCGTGATGCTGGTCCACCCCAGTGCCCTGATGTACTCGGAGATCTTCCTGCGGCTCGAACCCCTGGGGCTGGAACGTGTGGCGGCGGCGGCACGGGACGCCGGCCACCAGGTGCGCGTGGTGGACCTGCAGGTGCTGTCCCCCGCCGTACTCGACGCCGAGCTGCGCTCGTTCGCGCCCGAGGCCCTCGGGATCTCCCTGAACTACCTGGCGAACATCCCCGAGGCCATCGAGATCGCGCACCGCGCCAAGGAGGCCTCCCCCGGGTGCTTCGTGTTCTTCGGCGGCCACAGCGTCTCCTTCATCGCAGAGCATGTGCTGAAGCAGGCCGAGGGCGCCGTGGACGCCGTCGTACGGGGTGAGGGCGAGCCCGCTGTGGCCCCGCTGCTCGAGGCGGCCCGGGACGGCGGGCTCGCCACGGTGCCGGGCGTGATCTCCGCCGAGGGCCGCGGGCCCGCGCCGAAGCTGCTGGACAGCCTGGACAATCCACGCCCCGCGCGCGACCTCATGCGCAAGCGGAACCGCTACTTCATCGGTGAGCTGGACCCGTGCGCCTCGATCGAGTTCACCCGCGGCTGCCCCTGGGACTGCTCGTTCTGCTCCGCGTGGACGTTCTACGGGCGCAGCTACCGCAAGGCGTCGCCCGAGGCGGCGGCCGACGAGATGGCGTCGATCCGTGAGCCCAACGTGTTCATCGTCGACGATGTGGCGTTCATCCGGCCGGAGCACGGCCACGGCATCGCGGCCGCCCTGGAACGGCGCCGTATCCGCAAGCGCTACTACCTGGAGACGCGCAGCGACGTGCTGCTGCGCAACGAGGAGGTCTTCGAGCGCTGGACGCGGCTCGGACTGCAGTACATGTTCCTCGGCATGGAGGCGATCGACGCCGAGGGCCTCGACCTGTACCGCAAGCGGGTCAGCCCGGACGACAACTTCCGGGCCCTGGAGGCCGCCCGGCGCATGGGCATCATGGTGGCCATCAACCTGATCGTGGACCCGGCGTGGGACGAGGAGCGCTTCCGGATCGTGCGCGAGTTCGCCCTGTCCGTTCCGGAGATCGTGCATCTGACGGTGATGACGCCGTATCCGGGGACGGAGATCTGGCACACGGAGGCACGCCAGCTGACGACGCGGGACTACCGTCTCTTCGACATCCAGCACGCGGTGGTACCGACCAAGCTGCCGCTCGATGTCTTCTACCGGGAGCTGGTGCGCACCCAGGCGGTTCTGAACCGCAAGCACCTGGGGATGCGGACGGCCATCGGGGCGATGGGGGTGCTGGGCCGGAACCTGATGCGGGGGCAGACGAACTTCGCCCGGATGCTGTGGAAGTTCGGGCGCGTGTACAACGTGGAGCGGCAGCTGGCGGACCATCGTCGGCCCGTACGGTACGAGCTGCCCCTGCCTGAGCACCGGGCGACGCCGCCCGGACGGCAGGATCTGTTCATCCACACGAGGACGGCGACGCCCACCCACCGCCGCTCGGCGCCGGACCCCGACGGGGTGTGACGGCGGGCCTCGACGGACGGGCCGGCCTTGTCGGCAGGGCCTCGACGCGTCGGAGCGCGCGGGCGAGACTGGCCGCATGTCACTGAAGATCGCTGTGTTCGGCGCGGGCAGCATCGGCTGCCACCTGGGCGGTGCCCTGGCCGCGGAGTGCGAGGTCACGCTGGTGGGCCGGCCGGCCGCGATGGACGGTGTACGGGAACGTGGCCTGCGGCTGACGGGTGGCGGGCGGCCCACCGCGCGCGTGGAGCCGGGACTGCTGCGTACGGCGACCGAGGCGGCAGGCGTGTCGGGCGCGGACTTCGTGCTGGTCACGGTGAAATCGCGGGACACACGCGCGGCGGCCGAGGAGTTCGGCCCGTACCTGGGCGCGGGCACGGTCGTGGTGAGCCTCCAGAACGGGCTGCGGAACCCGGACGTCCTGCGTGCGGCGCTGCCCGAGGGGACCGCCGTGCTCGCGGGGATGGTCCCGTACAACGTGCTGCAGACCGAACCGGGCACGTTCCACCAGGGCACGGCGGGCGCCCTGATGGTGGACGACGTACCGGAGGCCCGCCCGCTGGTGGCCGCGCTGCGGCGGGCCGGGCTCGCGGTCGAGCCGCGCGGTGACATGCGCGCGGTGCGGTACGCGAAGCTGCTGATGAACCTGAACAACGCGGTGAACGCGCTGTCCGGGCTGCCGCTGCGGGAGCAGCTCGGCACGCGCGCGTACCGGCGCTGTCTGGCGCTGTGCCAGGAGGAGGCGCTGGCGGTGTTCCGGGCGGAGGGCGTGGCTCCGGCGCGGCTGGGTCCGGTTCCGGCGCGGGTGACGCCCTTGCTGCTGCGGCTGCCGGACGCGGTGTTCCGGCGGGTGGCGGCGGCGTCGCTGCGGGTGGACGCGCAGGCCAGGTCGTCGATGTGGGAGGACCTGGAGCGGGGCCGCCCGACGGAGGTCGACTCACTGCAGGGCGAGGTCGTCGCGCTGGCCGGCCGCCACGGGCTGACCGCGCCCGTGAACGCCCGCCTCGTCGGCCTGGTCCGGGAGGCGGAGGCCGCGGGGGCCGGGCGTGCGCGGCGCTGGACGGGCCCGGAGCTGTACGCGGAGCTGCGGGAGGCGGCGTCGGGGTGATGTGTGCGGTCAGGAGTGACGTGCCGTCACAGTGGCCGGGTGACGTGCCGGGGTTGGGTGACGTGCCGTCACAGTGCCGGGATGACATGCCGTCACAGGGGTTGGGTGACGTGCAGTAATTGAGGCGAACCGCGTGGCCCGCACGTGTTTTCCTGCGGTGTCGCGGGTTTTCCACAGGGGTTGCCGGTGCTCGTGCGGTCACGCGAAGATCGTTCGGAAAGCTGGACGTCGATTGGGGGAACGATGAAGCCTCGTCTGGTGTTCGTGCACGGCATCGGGGGTCCCCGGGACGCCGGCGCCGATCTGGAGGAGTGGCTGCGCGCCCTGGCCCATGGGGCCCGTGCGGCGGGGCACTCCAGCCGGTTATCCGGCCTGGCGGGCGGCTGGGCCGCCGATGCCAGATTCGCGTACTACGGCGACCTGTTCCGTACACCCGGCGCGCAGGGCGCGGGCACACCGAGTACGCGTAGGGGTGCGGGCGCGGCGCCGCAGGAGGACGAGGAGCTGGTCGCCGAGCTGGTCGCCGAGCTGCTCCTCGAAGCCGTCGACGAGCGGCTGACCGACCCGGACCTGCCCCCGGGCGAGGTACGGGTGCTGCGCCACGCCCGCACCCAACTCGCTCCGCCCGGCGGGGCGCAGGGTCTCGGGGCGCCGGGGCGGCGCGCCATGAACGCGCTGACGGCGCTGCTCGCGCTGCCCGGGCTGCGGGCGACGGGCGGCTGGCTGAGCGCCCGGCTCACGGTGGGCATCCTCGGCCAGGTCGCCCGGTATCTGAACCGGGGTGAGCCGGACGAGCGGGGCGTCACGCTGGACCGCAGGATCCGCGACCGGGTCGCCGCGTGCCTGGACGGCGACGGCCCGACCGTGGTCGTCGCCCACTCGCTCGGCACGGTTGTCGCTCTGGAGGCGCTCCACGCGCACGACGGGGACGTGCCGTTGCTGATCACTCTGGGCTCGCCGCTGGGTGTGCGGACGGCCGTGCAGCCGAGGGTGCGGCCGCAGCCGCTGAGCGCACCGGCGTGTGTGGGCCGGTGGCTGAACTTCTGGGACCGTGACGACGTGATCGCCGCCCGGCCCGAGCTGGAGAGGTTCGTGGTGCCCAACGCCGCGTCGGTGGGACCGGTGAGCAGCCGGGTGGACTCGGACGGGGTGTGGGTGCACCCGGCGGCGAAGTATCTGGCGCAGCCGGCCGTGGCGGGGCCGCTCGTCGAGGCCCTCACGGCCGCGGCGGCGTCATGACCGGGCCGCGGCACGCGCTGGTGATCGGCGCGCAGTGTCCGGCGCTCGGCCGGCTCGACGAGTTGGAGGACGCGGCACGGGCGCTGCACGAGACGCTGACGGCGCCCTGGGCGGGGGCGTGCGAGAAGGATCCTCCGGGCGGGGCGACGCTGCTGTGCGGTGGGCCGGTGCGCCGGGCGGACGTCGAGGAGGCGGTCCGGGCGGCGGCGATGGGCGCGGGTGAGGCCGGTGCGGTGCTGGTCGTGGCGCTGCTGGGCCACGGCATGGCGGCCGGGACGGGCCTGTACTTCATGGCGGGCGACTCGCGCGCGGAGGCGCCGGTCACGGCGGTGGACGTCGGGTCGCTGCTGGCGGGGGCGCTGGACACGCCGGGCCTGGCGGGGGTCATCGCCATCGTGGACACGTGCCACGCGGGCAACGCGGTGCCGGACCTGAAGTCCGTGGCGAACGGCATCCGGCAGGGCGACACGCGGCTGTCGCTGCTGATGGGCTCGGGCGCCGCCGAGGAGGCGTACGGGCTCCGCTTCAGCCGCACGCTGGTGAAGGTCCTTCAGGACGGCATCGCGGCCGGCGGCGAGACGCTGCTGCCGGAGGCGGTCGTCGAGGCCGTGCGGGACGACGGCGGCACGGCGGGGCAGGCGATCCTGCGCGCGGAGTTCGACGGCGCCCGGTTCGCCCCGGGCCGGCTGTGGCTGGCGCGCAACCAGCAGCACACGGTTCCCCGGGCGGGCGCGCTGCTCGGCGCGGTGGCGGTGGAGGAGCTGTCGCGGGCCCTCGAAGCCGTGGGCGACGGGCAGGACGCGGGTGGGGCGGCCGGTCCGGTCCCGGACGTCCGGCTGATCACGGCGGCGCATCAGCTCGACGAGCTCCGGCACGCCCTGGCGGCGGGCCCGCCCTGTCCCGGCCGTACGTGGGCGGTGGACGTGGTGGAGGCACTGCGCGCCGCGGTGAGCACGGTGCATCTGCTGGGCATGTGGCCGGGCGCCGCGCTGACGTCGGCCCTGCTGCGGCGGGCGCTGGCCGAGGTGTGCCCTGACGCGGTGGCGCCGCTGGCCGATTCGTCGGGGACGGGGCTGCTGCGGGACGCGGTCGAGCATCTGCTGTTACGTGCGCCCAGGGCGGGGCAGCGGCGTACGGAGCCGGTCGCGGACTTCGTGGCGCTCCTCGCCCGGGAGACGGGCGTCGATCCGCGGGCCGAGGCCCTGGACCGGTGGGCGGCCGCGCTGGGGGCGCGGATCGACCTCAACGACGCGTTCGAGCGGCTCGGTGACCGTACGCGCGAGCTGCGGCTGCGGCTGGTGGTCAGCCTGCACGCGGCCGTGGGCGACGAGTGGCCGGAGTCGCTCGCCGCCTGGCTGCTGGACGACGGGGCGGTGCGGCGGCACGAGGAGTTCGCGTGCGTGCCGGACCGTGCGGGCGTCGAGCGGCAGGTGGGGGCAGCGCTGCGCTGGGCGTCCCGGCTCGCGGCCGCGCTGGACGTGCCGCTGCGCCGCGTGGAGATCGCCGCGCCGGCGCCGCTGCTGGTCCACTGGCGCCCGGAGGAGACGGACTTCGGGATGCGGCTGGGCGCGGAGCACGACGTGGTGCTGCGCTGGAGCGACCGTATCCAGCCGCCGGAACACCTGTGGTGGATCAACGACCGGGCCCGCAGGACGCTGCGCGCGATGGAGTCCTGTCCGGGTGGCACGCGCGTGGACTGGCTGGGCGAGGGCGACACCCGCCAGATGCGGGAGCTGCGCGACCGGCTGCTGGGCGGCCCCCGCGCGCGGGCCGTCGCGCTGGGGCACCGTCCGGCGCAGCTGAAGGACATGCTGGAGACGCTGCTCGCCTCCTCCCCCATCGTCCTGTGGCCGGAGGACGACACCGACCGCGTGCCGGCGGAGGCCCGGCGGTACGTGGACAGCCATTGGCATCTGCTGCCCGCGGAGTTCAGCCGCGCGTACCGGGACCGCTGGAGCCACCGCGGCGGCACCCCGCAGGCGCCGGGCCGGGGTCACCTGGCGCGGCTGCGGACGGTCTGGGACGACCCGGAGTGGCTGGACTTCTGCCGGTGGTTCGAACAGTTCGCTACGGATGGGGAGAATCCCGCATGACCTGGCAGCCCTTCTACAGCGGCACCGGCGGCGCCGGTCCGAAGGACCCGGACGACCCGGAGGAGCCGCGGCGGCTCGCTCCGGCGCCGCCGTGGCGGGAGTTCCCCCGCCGGTCCCTGCATGAGCAGTTCGTGCCGCCCCAGGGCCTCGTGGAGGCGGTGAACGCGGCGCTGCTGCTGCGCCGCCCGCTGCTGGTGACGGGCCCGGCCGGCTCGGGCAAGTCCACGGTGATCGAACAGGTCGCGGCGGAGCTCCGGCTGGGCACGGTGCTGCGCTGGCACATCACCTCGCGCAGCGGTCTCACGGACGCGCTGTACCGGTACGACGCGCTCGGCAGGATCCACGCCCAGCGGCTTGAGGGCCCGGGCGGCAGCGACGACATCGCCCCGTTCCTGCGGATGGGCCCGCTCGGCACGGCCCTGCTCCCGGCGGAGCGGCCGCGTGCCCTGCTGATCGACGAGATCGACAAGAGCGACCTGGACCTCCCGAGCGACCTGCTGGACGTGCTGGAGCGCGGCGAGTTCGAGATCCCGGAACTGGCCCGGTACGGCAGGGACGTGGTGGCCGTGCGCGAGTGGGGCGGAGACCGGAGGCACGAGGTGACGCGGGGCCGGGTCCAGTGCACCGAGTTCCCGTTCATCGTGATGACCAGCAACGGGGAGCGTGAGTTCCCGGCGGCGTTCCTGCGCCGGTGCGTCCGTTTCACGATGCCGCTGCCGACGCCCGAGTCGCTGCTGCGGGTCGTGGAGGCGCACCTGGGCGCGGAGACCGCGGGGTCCGCTGCGACGGGGGAGCTGATCGGCGCGTTCGTGGAGCGGCTGGCATCGGGTGAGAGCCTGGCCGTCGACCAGCTGCTGAACGCCGTGCACCTGCTGTCCGGGGGCAGCGCGCCGGACGAGGACCGCCGGCAGGCGGTCGTGGACCTGCTGTTGCGCGAGTTGTCCCGTGCGTGACGAACTGGCCAGGGTGCTGGCCGTCCTGCACTCCGCCGTACCGGGCCTGGCGGCTCCCGGCGGGGGCGGTGCCGCGTCCGGCGGCATGGGGTCGGCGGGCGGACTGGACGGTACGGCGCTGGCTGAGGCGCTGTGGCTGGCCGCCCGGATGGCGCAGGACCGGCACGGCACCCACGACGGGCACCCGCGCCCGGTGGACGGCCCAGGGTCCGGCGCCGACGGGTCGGCACCCGCCGCCGGAAGCCCGGCACAGGAGACGGAACGTGCCGCCGGGGCCGCCGGAGCCGCCGGGGCCGCCGCGGGCAGGGACACCGGCGCGCACCGACCGGCCGGGCGGGGCGTCGAAGGCACAGCGGCCGAGGGTGTGGAGCCGGCCGAGGGGGCGCACGCCCTGCACGAGCGGCTGCCCGGCGGCGGCGCGCGGCTGCGCGGCCATGCCGTGGCGGCGCCCCGCGCGAGCGGACTGCCCCGCGCGCTGGAGCTCACCCGGGCGCTGCGTCCGTGGAAGCGGCCCTGGCCCCAAGGGCGGCATACCGCCCTGGACATCGACGCGACCGTCGACGGCTACGCCCGCAGCGGCGAGCTGATCCCCGTACTCGGTGCGGCACCGGAGCGGTGGTTCGACCTGGTGCTGGTCGTCGACCGCTCCCCCACCATGCGGGTGTGGCAGGAGACGCTCACGGACTTCACGTCCGTCCTGGACCGCCTCGGGGCGTTCCGCACGCTCACCGTCCGGGACCTGGAGTTCGACGCCGAGGACAGCCCGCTGACGCCGGGTCAGCTGCGGTGCGCGGACGGCCGCCGGCTGGTCGTCGTGGTGTCGGACTGCACGGCGCCCGCGTGGCGGGCCCCCCGAATGTGGCGGCTGCTGCGGGAGTGGGCGGCGACCACCCCGACGGCGCTGCTGAACCCGCTGCCGACGAAGCTGTGGCGGCGCGGCGGCCTGAACCTGCCGACGGTGCGGTTCACGGCCGCCGCCCCGGGTGCCCACCGCAGCCGCCTCCCGCACGACCCGCCCCCGCTGTACGCCGACGTGGGGCCGGAGGGGCCGGAGGGTTCGCCCACACGCGGGGCCGGCAGCGCGGCCGCGGGCGGCGACTGGCTGCCGATCCCGGTGCTGTCGCTGTCGCCGCACTCGCTGGGCCGCTGGTCGCGCGCCGTGATGCGGAGCGACCCGGAGGGCTGCACGGCCGTGCTCGTCCCGCCGGGCGGCCGGTTGCCGGGAAGGCCCCGGCCGCCCGCCGTACCGCTCCCTCCGGCGACGGTCGCGAAGGGGTTCCTGCGCACGGGCGCGCCCCGGGCGGTGCGGCTCGCCGTGCTGTGCTCGCCGTTCGACCGGCTCAGCCTCCAGCTGCTGCACGTCATCCGCCGGGAGCTGGTGCCGGACGCCACGACCGCGGACGTGGCGGAGGTCGTGACCAGCGGCCTGTTCCCGCTGGAGCAGAGCGCCGCCGGCGGGCCGGTTGAGCTGGTGCTGCCCACCGAGGCCGCGGCGGTGCTGCGCGAGCAGCTTCCGGCCCACGAGGCGTGGCGCGTCCACCGGGCCCTGGACCGCCATGTCGCCTCCAGGGGTGACGGCCGGGCCCGTCTCCTGTCGGTGGTGCACGACGAGGACGGCGCACGGGAACTGACCGCCGAGCGGGAGGCGTTCGCCCGTGCGTCGCGCCAGACCCTGGAGCTGCTGGGCCTGTCCGTACCCTCCGAGGGAACGACGGAGGTGCGGCCTCCGGACGTACGCCGCCAGGCACCGGCCCGGACGGCCACCGAGTCCGGCGAAGCCCTGCCGTCACCGGACGACCCGCCGGCGAACCACCTGCCGGACGACGACTGGGCCCACCTCCTGCCGGACCCCCTGGTGGGCATGGACACGGTGGCCCTCGCCGAGCGGCTGGCCCGGCGGGTGATCGGCGACACGGACACACGCGTCCACTACCTGCGCTCGCCGCGCATTTCGGGCACGGGCGTGACGACGCTCGCGCTGCACGTGGCTCAGCTGGTCCGCGACCACTTCCCGGACGGCCGCTTCTTCGTGGACCTGCGTGGTGGGCACCGCCACCCCGTTCCCGCCGAAGCGGCCCTGTACCGCCTGCTGACCGAGCTCGGCGCGGCACCCGCGGGCGGACCGCACACCGCCGAGGAACTGGCGGGCGAACTGCGCGCGGCGCTACACGGCCGACGCGTGCTGCTCGTCCTGAACGACGCGCGTGACCTCGACCACGTCCGTCATCTACTGCCCGGCGCGCCGGGGTGTGCCGTACTCGTCACGGGCCGGCACCTGTGGGCGGCCTCCGACGAGGAGTCGTGGTCGCCGACCCCGCTGGACGCCCGGGAGGCCCGTACCCTCCTCGTCTCCCTGCTCGGCACCAGCAACAGCACCGGCACCGGCACCGGCACCGGCACCCGAGCCGACAAGGGCCTTCTGCGGGGCCTGACGGACGGCGGGTACTGGTGGCCGCTCACCGTAAGGCTCGTCGCCGGCCTGGTCGCCTCGCGCTGGGCTCCGCCGAGGGCCGAGCTGGTGAACCTCGTGCGGGAGACATGCCGGCTGTACGACGAGTCCAGGCCCCTGGACCAAGTGCCGCCCATCGTGCGGCTGCGTCTGGACCTGCTCCCGGCGGAGCCGCGGCAGGCCCTGGGCCTGCTGTCCCTGGCCGGCACCGGCGAGTTGACGCTGCGGGAGGTGTCGGCGCTCCTCGGCAGGGACGACGCCGCAGCGATCCTCGACGTACTCCTCACCGAAGGGCTGCTGGAGTACGGGCGCGAGGGCCGCTACCGCTACCGCTTCCGCGAGGCCGTGCACCGTGAGGTACGGGAGTCGGCCGCTCCGTCCGCCTCCGACCAGCTCGCGGCGACGGCCCGCCTCCTGGACCTCTACCTCCCGCGCGCGGCGTCCCTCCACGCCGCCCGGCACCCCCGCTCGCGGCTGGCCCGCCTGGCCCCGTACGCCCTGCCGGACCAGGCGTGGCGGGACGACGAGGACGTGTGGATCCCCAACGCGCTGGCGCTGATCGCGTCGGGTGGCCCGGCCGCGACGGCGCTGCCGCGGCGCCGGTCCGATCTGCTGCTCCTCCTCCAGGATCTGGGGGCGTCGACGCCGTACTGGACGCGGTACCGGGAGGCCGGCCTCGCCCTGCTCCGGTCGGTCGCCGACGTCGACGGCATCGCGTACACCAGGGCGCTGACCGGGCTGGCCCACGCGTTCCACCGCGCCGGGGAGACAGCCGAGGCCATCGCGACGCTGGGCCGCCTCACCCGTTCCGGGCACGCCGACGACGACCCGCTGACGCGCGGCCATGCGGCACTGCTGGCAGGCCGGTTGCATCACGGGCGCGACGCGCTGCGGGAGGCGGAGGCGGAGCTGGAGAGCGCCCGCGCGGCCTTCCTGGCCGACGGCGACGAACAGGGCCTGGCGGACGCCGATGTCGCCCTGGCATGGGTGCTGATCGACTCCTCCCGACCAGGAGAAGCGGTCGTGCGTGCCGAAGAGGCCCTGCGCCAGTACGCGGACGACGAGGCCGCCACCGCGGAGCCGTTCCAGCAGGCGCTGCTCTGCCTCGCACGGGCACTGGCCGACGCGGGCCGCCTCGACGAACTCCTCGTCGCCCAGAACCGGCTCCGCACCCACCTCCGGTCGCGCGGTGACCGCCGCGCCGAGGGCCAGGTGCTCATCCGCGTCACGCAGACGCTGCTGGCCCTGGACCGGCCGTCCGACGCCCGGACGGCGGCACGGACGGCCGTGGCGCTCCTGGAGGACGCCGGCGACGAGGACGACCGCGCGGAGGCGCGCCGACTGCTGCGCGCGGCGGAGAACCACTTGTCCGAGACGCCGACGCGGACACAGACGCCGACGCCGACGCCGACGCCGAGAACACCGACAACCTGGACGATCATCGCGATCGAGACGGACGGCGGCGGCGGTCCACCCGGGACGGCCGTGGAACGGTCCCGGATCCTCGCCTCGCTCCTCCAGGGCATACGGGAGCAGTCCCAGGCGATCGGGCGACGTCAGGAGTTCCGCACCTACGGGCTCGGGGACGGCTGCCTGGTCCTGGTGGACCGATCGGTCCCGCTGGGGCCGCTGCTGACCGAGCTGGCCGAACGGCTCCCCGAGTCCCTGGAGTCCGTCGGGGAACCACCCATGGTGCGGCTGGCCGTCCACACCGGGACCGTGCACGTCCAGAGTCGCGACGTGGCCTCCCAGGCCGACGCCCGGCTGACGCTGACGATGCTGCGCTTGGCGCACTTCCGACAGCTTTCCGACAACTACCCGTTCCAGCCGACGTTGTGCGTGTCCCCCGAGGCGTTCGCCCTGCTCGGCTCCGAGACGGAGGAGGCCCCGGACGGGCTGGTCGCCGGGCGATTCGTACCGAGCCGTGTCACCACACTGTCCGGCGTCGAGGTGTGCGTCGTCCTCACCCCGCACATCGACCTGTCCGCGTACGACGCCGAACTGCTCACGTTCGCACGCGTCTTCAACGACCTGGACCCGGACGGCCACCGCACGGCGGCCCTGATCAGGGACTGCGTCGACACGGTACTCGCCCCGGAGGACACGGGCAGATTCGACGTACGCGACCTGGACGCGGACGAACAGCGGCGCATCGCGACGACTCTTGAGACGGCTCTGGACGAGGCGTTCCCCTTCACCAGGCCGTTCCGGCTCAAGCTGGCGCTCGGCAGGCCGGACTGGGAGTTCGCGCCCGCCGACCACGGTGCCGTGTGCCTGCTCGTACGCGCCGACGACCCGCACGCCCGCTGGTCGGCCGGGCTCCTCCGGGTAAGGCCGGACCTGCCCGCCGCCGCACCGGCCGGGTTGCCGGTGCTGTGGCTGCACCGGGGCGCGGCGCTGCCCGAGAACGTGGTGCTCCGGCTGCCGGAGCCCGACCGCGCGGCGGTCCTGGCGCCGGCGTCGGCGGCCGCCAGAACCGCCGAGCTCTTCCGGCGCGTGCAGCGCAGGCCCGTGGCGGACGCGGCGCTCCGCGCGGTGACCCGCCGCCGGGACAGCGCCCGCCGGGTACGGGAGGCGGCGGCCGTGCTGCGGAACGAGGGCGTCCTGGTGCTGGGCGGCAACCGCCGGGGCCGGGAGCTGGCCGTGGCGCTGCGGCTCCCCGTACCGGCGCCGGACGAGTACGTGAGCGTACGGCTCACCCGCCGCCGCCCGCACCACACCCGCCCGTCCGTCCTCGCGGGAGGCGTCGCGTGGGTCACGGCAACCGCCGACGACCCCGCGGAACCGCTCCCCCCGGACCTCCCCACGCCCCGCCGCCCCCGCTGACCACCGCGCCGCGCCGGGCCCGCTGACCACCACCCCGCGCCGGGCCCGCGCGCCGCGCCAACCATCCCGGACCGCACGGCCATTCCGACTTGCCCCGACACTCTCCCCTCGCGTTAGAGTGGTGCCGCTCGCCGACTCTGTCGGCCTGCTTCCACAGTCGTTCCCGGGTCGGGGGAGACCGTAGCCCTCCCTGGGCTCGGGAGCGGCGCAGGCACACGCCGGGACGGCGGGTTCAGCGCTTCTTGCGCTTCGACGCCTTACCGACCTGCTGGGCGAGCTCCTCCTTGGTCATCGAGGACCGGCCCTCGATACCGAGCTCCCGGGCCTTGTCGTAAAGCTCCGCCCGGGTCATGCCTTCCGTCTCCCGCCGACGCCCGGCCCGTGTCCCACCGCCACCGGCGCGACCGTGGGCTCCGCCGCCACCGCCGCCACCGCCGCCGGTGACAGCCTGGCCCGCCAGTTTCCGGGACCGCCGGGCGGCGAACTCCAGCCCCAGTTCCCTCAGCCGGTCCTGGTCGACGGCTTCACGCAGCGCGGGCAGGATCTCGTTCTCCTCCTCCTCGACATGGTGCCGAACAGCGCCGACCCAGTCCTCCAGAGCCTGGTCGAACTCCTTGCTCTCCCAGTCGATCTCCAGGAGATGCTTGCCGAGGCTCTCGGCCTGGTGGTGCTCCTCGGCGGCGTGCTCGGCTTCCTCCTTCTCGCCGGCCTCGCGGGCCACAGCCGGGTACACCCGGTCCTCCTCGGCCTCGCTGTGCGCCTCCAGCATGGCCACGGCCAGGGGCAGCGCCAGCGGCCGGGAACTCCTGTCCTCCAGCATCATGCCGAACAGACGCTCAAGCTCGCGATGATCGTTGGTGACCATGGTGATGAGGTCGTCAGCCATGGCAGGCCCTCTTCCTTCTCTTCTCACGCCTGGACAGAATCGCCCCCTGCCCCGGACGGGTTTCCGGGACGGGCGGGCCCATGCACGGACCGGCGAAGGCACCGGCTGCCGGTCACCTGGGCGGAGGTTCTAGGGAGCCGAGCGCTGGATTTGCTGGGACATGACCAGCCTGACGTTCCGCAGGCGCGCCTCGACGTTCGTGTGCGCGGCCTTGGCCACGAGACGCCCGCTGCGCGCCGCCTGCCCGGGCTGCGGGAACGGTGGTACGCCCGGGGGCACCGGTGCCGGGCCGTGCGGGGGAATACCCGGCGCTGCCGCCGCCTGGGCCTCGGTGACGAGGACGTCCTCCAGCGCCTCACCGAAGCCGAGCCCCACCGCGTACGCGTCGGCACGGAACTCGGCCCGCCGGTGCAGCCAGGCGATGAGCAGCGGACCGGCCGCCACCGGCAGGACGAGCCACCACATCCCCTCCACGAAGGTGTAGAGGAAAAGGAACTGAAGGATCATCAGCGAGAGGCAGCCTCCACAGGCGATACCGGCCCAGTGCTTCGTCCGGAAGAGGACGAACAGGAGGGCGAGTACGGCCCGCCCGGCGGCCCGCGCGGGCAGCGCGTACCAGTCGGCGAGCATCGCTGCCCAGGTGTGACCGCCCACGTGGTGGCCGAGCTCGTGCGCGAGCACCGCGGCGAGACGGGAGTTGGGCAGCCGCTCCATGGCATGCCGGGTGACGGCGACGATGTGCCCGGCGGCCGCCGTCGCGTTCAGCTCGGTGCGCTCCTGGATCCAGAGCTCGTACGTCTCCCGGTCCACCCCCGCACGCCGGGTCACCTGCTCCCACACCAGGTGCAGCCGCTGGGCCTCCTCCGCCGTGGGCCTGCGCATCCCGAACAGACGCCGGGCGATGGCCGATTCCACGTCGCGGTTGAAGACCAGCGGCCCGGAGAGGAGCCAGACCACCGGAACGATCACGGCGAGGGAGGGGTTGACCAGGGCGGACGCGAACGCGACCACAGCCAGGCTGATCAGTCCGATGGGCACCGTCACCAGCAGATGGGACAACGCGGCGCCGTCGATGCCCCGCTGTACGGCCTTCACCATCCTGCGGCCCTGGTCCAGGGCCAGGTCGTCGTGGTCGACGACGGGCCCGGAGACCGGTGGCGCGGACGGAGGAGGAGGCGCCACGGTCGGCGGGGGCGGGGGTACCGGATGAGGGGCGGCCGACGGCACGTACGCGGCGGCGGGCGCCTGCGCCGAGGCGTCCGCGGCCCTCGGGGGAGGCACCGCCTCGCGGACGTCGGGCGGTGGGGAGGCCTCGCCCGGGTACGGCGGTGGCGCCTCGTCCGGTAAGGCGGTCAGCAGGTGCGCGGGGTGCTCGGGTGTGACCTCGCCAGGGTACGAGGGGGCCGCGTCGTCCTCGGACGCGGGAGGAGGGTTCTCCCCCGGATACGCGGGCGGGGCGTCCGGGTAGCCGGGCGCCGCCCCTCCCCGGTACGCGGGCGCCACCGCATCACCTGGATACGCGGGAGGCGGGATCTCCCCCGGATACGCAGAAGGCGCCGTCTCCCCCGGATACGCCGGAGACGGCATCTCCCCCGGCTGCGGGGGCGCCGCCGCCTCTCCCGGATAGGGCGGGGGCGGCTCCTGCTCGCCCGGATACAGCGGCGGGGCCTGCTCGCCGGGAAGCGGTCGTGGGCCCTGCTCGCCCGGACGGGGCAGCGGAAACTCCTCCCCGGGGTACGGCGGAGGAGGGACGTCCTCGTGGTCGGACATGACTGTCTGTCTCCTGACGGTGTTGCGATACGAGTCGTCGACGGGGTCCTCCCCGTCGGCGGCGCGGTCGGCCCTGCGGCCTCAGCCGGCGAGCAGCGCGCCGGGCAGCAGCACCAGCGCCGCCGTGAACCCGGCCATGCCCACCCTCAGCCAGGCGTACTTGATCGAGACGATCCGGCTGTTCTCCAGGAGCGAGGCGAGGACGGCGGCCCTGGGAGCGCGGTCGGTCTCCCGCAGCGCCTCCTCCAGGACCGACGGTCCCCGGCGGGCCGCCCCCTGGATGTCCGCGAAGTGGGTGAGGGGAGCGCCCGGCTGCCAGTCGGCCGTCCGGTAGCGGGGCACGACGGCCATGAGCAGGGATATGAGCGAGAGGAGGAAGCAGACGGCTCCCGCCCACCACATCACCTGGCCCGGTGCCGAGAGGTCGGAGGGGTGCCAGTCGCGCGCGGCGAGCACGCCGACGAGGGCGGCGGCGGCCATGCCCTGTGCGGCCACGAGGACCGAGCCCTTGGTGTCGGCGCGGGCGGCCTCCCGGCGCAGTTCGCCCAGGAGCCGCTCCGCCGTGCCCTGCGCCGGCGCGGAACCGGGCTCGGGGACGGTGGCGCTCATCGCGGCGGCTGGGGGGTCGAGGGGTAGCCGAAGAGCGGTCCGTCCTCCGGCGGGGGCGGCGGTGTGCCCTCGGGGGCTTCGACGCGCCCGGGCACGGCCTCCGGCAGGGCGTCGCCGCCATCCGTCACCGAAGGCTCGGGCGTGGTGGCGGCTCCGGGCGCCTGGCCCTCGGCCGGGGCGTACGCGGGCCCCTCGGCTGCGGGCGGCGGCAGTGCCGGGCCCTGGGACAGCTTCGCGCTCAGGACCTCCTTGATGACGTTGGCCGCGAGCCGGCGCGGCTCGTCCATCTGATGCTCCTCCAGGCCGCCTGGACCGCCACCGAGTGCCTGGAGGGCGACCGTGAGCTGGTTCTGCATGGCCAGCAGCTGGTCCTGGCGCAGGTTCTCCATGACGAGGCGGGCGTCTTCGGGGTGCCGGGCGAGCTGGAAGGCCATGGCGGCCGGGCCGCCGCGCTCCAGCCAGTAGGCGTAGTACTCGATCTTCTTGGCCTCGATCTCCTGGAGTTCGAGCTCCTGACGGCCGCGGGCCAGACTGCGCTCGTGCTCGAGTGTCTGCTGCTGGAGCTCGACGCGATGATGCTGCCGGCCCTGGGCGAGGGCTCGCTCCGCCGCCAGTTCGTCCTCCCGCATGAGCAGTGCGTGCTGGGGTTCGAGTTTCTGGCGTTCGAACGCGATGTCGCGCAGCCGGCGGTCCTGTTCGAGTGCCGCCTCGTCGCGCCGGATCTGAAGAACGCAGCGGACGTCGAGCCCTGCCCGGGCGCCCAGCGGCCCGGTGGCTTCGAGGGCCGTGCGGGCCTGGCGTTCGGCCTCGGCGCTCTCCTCCATGGCGAAGCCGCGGAGCACGGGCCGCAGGGCCTGTTCGACGAGGCGCTGGACCATGGCCGGTACGTTCCGTTCGCCGCTCGCGACGAAGGCGGCCGGGTCGAGGACCTGCCAGGTGCAGCTCAGGGACACGTCGAAGAGGAAGGCGTCGTTCTGACTCGTGAGGGCGAGTCGGGTGGCGGCTTCGTGCCACCCCATGTCGACCTCGTACACGCTGGTCCAGCGCCGGGTGGCGAGCTCGGTGCGGCTCGGCCGGCTCGGCGGCAGGTAGGTGTCGAGGGCGCCCTGGGCCGTGGTGAACACGAGGGCGTGGTCGATGCGTGTGGCACGCAGCGGCTTGAAGCGGGACAGCTCCTGGATCGTGACCACCGGGTCGACGAGTACGGAGTGGCGGTTGGCGTCCTGCTGCCACTGGGGCGGCTGGCTCATCATGATGACGCTGCTCCTTGGGACGGTGGGAACGGCGTGTTCCCGGGGGATCCACGCCGAGGGGTTCACATCGGAATCGCCGAATTCACCGGGAGGGGGCGTCGGCGGAGGAACGGGCGTCCGCGTGCGAGGCGGACAGGAGGGTGCGCAGCCGGAAGGCCACGGCGGGCCTGGCGGAGTCGCCCTCGCCACGCAGGTTGTCCAGGAGGTAGGCGAGCCGCCGGTGGTCCTCGTTGGAGGCCGTGAGGAGGGGCAGCAGCTCGGCGAGCGCGGTCTCGGCTCCCCGGTCGTCCTCGGCAGCGCGGACCCACTGGCGCATGGTGTTGAGTCCGGAGGCGGAGCACACAGGGTCGTTGAGGACGCTTCGCCACAGCGCCGCCATGGCGTGACGCAGCACCGCGCCGTCCGTGCCGGGTTTCGGGTCGGCGCGCGCGAAAAGGTCGAGGAGCAGGGGGCGTCCCGTGCCCGCGGGCCCGTCCGTGGGTCCGCAGGCGTGGACCATGGCGCGCAGCACGAAGTCCCTGGTGGTGCCCCGGGCGAGGGGCGGCAGGGCGCCCCATAGGCCGGCTGCCGCGTCCCAGTCGTCGCGTGCTGCCGCCTCCTGCCCCGCTGCGAGCAGCAGGGCGGCGGCGGACTGGGCGAGGTCGTCGCGCTCCTCCGACCAGCCGCGGGCGGGACCGCCCCGGGACTCCATGCTGCGTACGGCCTCGGTGAGCGCGGCGAGCGCCTCCTGGGGGAAGGCGTCACCGACCAGGGCGTAGCCGCGGACGGCGGTCCAGCGCAGACGGTGGTCCGGCGCGGTGCACCAGTCCGCGAGGATGCGGGAGACGTGCGGGGCACCCAGGTGGTGGGCGAGGGCCAGCGCGTTGGCCGCGGCGAGCCGGGCGCGCAGTCGGCGGTCAGCCGCCCAGGAGCGGATGAGGAGCGCCATGGCCGACGGCAGGTCGGCCTCGGCCATGACAGCGGCAGCGGCGGCAGCTCGGGTGCGGACGACGGGCCGGGGGTCGTCGGCGAGGCGGCGCAGCCAGGCCACGAGCGCGCGCCGGGCGGACGGGTGGCCGGTCCAGACCTCGCGCAGCAGGGTGATGGCGGTGAGCCGGTCCCTGAACTGCACCTTCGTCTGGAGCACCGGGCCCCACTCGGTCTCCTCCGGCTCCTGGTAGCGGTCGGCCAGCGCCTGCTCGACCCGTTGGGCGCTGGAGGTGCCGAAGACCGGGATCCGGGCCGGTTCGCCGGGGTTCTCGATGCGCTGTAAGAGGCCGAAGAGGACGTCGCTCAGCTCGGCCGTGAGGGGGTAGGGGGCCTCGTCGAACGTGGCGAGGGCGATGAGGAAGGCCTTGTCGTGAAGGGTGTGGTCGGCGCTGTCGAACCACTCCCGGACCTGTCGTTCGGCGGCGTAGTGGCCGAACGCGCCGAGCTCGGCCAGGGTGACCGTGCCGCGGGCGTAGCCGGCGACGCGTTCGGCGAAGCGAGCGGTGTCGGCGACCGGCCGGTGGTGTGCCAGGACGGACCGTACCTCGGTGAGGGCGAGAAGTTCGTCCACGTTCCGCCCGGCCACGTCCTGGTTCCTGAGGTGTCCGGCGAGCAGCGCGGCGGGCTCCGGCGGCTGCCAGGGGACGGGGCTCACACCGCCGTGGACGACGGGGTGGGGTCCGACGACGAGGACGAGGTGGCCGCCGGTGGCGTGGAGCCGCTCGCTGAGGGCGCGGATGTGGTGCTCGCGCAGCGGGCGTTCAGCGGTGGTGGCGAAGTCGGCGACGACGTGGCCGCAGTCTTCGCGAAGCTCGCCGACGAGCCGGCCGGGCGGGAGCGCCGGGTCGAGGGCCCGGTACGAGCGGGAGCCGACCGCGCGGAGCAGCATGAGGGCTGCGGCCCTGCGGCCGGTGGTGGCGGGTCCGGAGAGGACGGCCACGCGGTGTTCCCTGAGTCCGGCGAGGGCGACGGCGAACGGACTGCCGGGCTCCCATGGTGCGTCCGGGTCGTCGCGGCCGTCGGCCGGAGCCGCGTCGTCGGGCCGGCTGCTGTCGTGCTCCCCGGGCGGATAGACGAAGTTCCGTGCGAGCGCCTCGACTTCGGAGCGGGGGATCTCTCCGGACCGTTCCTCGGTGTCGCCGCCGATGTGGTACTCCACCTTGCTGCCGCCGAGGATGACGTCACCGTAGACGTGGCCGCCGCTGACACCGTGCTGGTCGCCGCCGACCAGCGAGCCGCCGGTCCGGGCGGAGTGGCCGAGCATGATGCCGGGGATGTGCCGGTAGAGGTCGCGGCGGGAGTCCCAGGCGTGTTCCGTCTCGTCCTCGGCGTCCGCCGACTCCTCGGCGCCTGTGGTCGTGTCGCTGGTTCCGTCCGGGGTATCGGTGGCGGCCGCGGGCCACTCCGCGTGCGGGTCCTGTCCGTCCGTGCCGGCCTGGTGGTCCTGAGGTACGTTCACGGCCGGCTCCCGTCCGTGGTGCCGTCCTCGGTCCGGGTCGTGCCGCCGAGCACGACGTCACCGGTGACCTGGCCGCCGCTCACGCCGTGCTGGTCGCCGGCGACGAGGGAGCCGTGGATCACGGGCGCGCCGTGGAAGTGGAAGACGGCTCCGGGCGACCGCTCCTGCGTGGCGGGAGCGGGGGCGGGAGCGGGAGCCCGGTCGGCGGCAGAAGGGGGAGCCGGAGCGTCGGCGGGGGCCGGAGCCCGGTCCGGCGAGGCGCTCTGGTGGATCCAGGCGGGCAGCACACCGTCCTTCACGGTGACGTCCGCCTCCCGCCAGTGTTCCGGCCGTACGCCACGGTGACCGTGCCGGACCACGCCCTCGTACACGGGCGCGCTCACCGCGAGAACGCAGTGCTCGTTCCGGCGCGCGGCAAGGGCCGACCGCAGCACGTCCGCGTCGAGCAGCCGACAGGCCTGGTTGAGGTCGTGTCCGACGAGTCCCCCGGTGGTACCGGTGTGCGGATCATGGGCCACCTCGCCGACGGCGAGGACGATCCTGAGCCGCATCTGGGCGCTCTCCGAGGCGAGCAGGTTGTGCTCGTGGAGAAGTTCGGGGGTGGTGGTGAGCAGCGACCGCAGGAGCACGGTCTTGGCGACGTCGCCGCTGAGCAGCACGATCAGGCCGTCACCACGGTCTTCGCGGTACTGCTGGGTGGCCTCGACGCCGGCGGCTTCGAGCGTCTGGTCCACGATCTTGTTCAGGGTGCGCCGCAGGACGGCCTGCACCACGTCGTCGCGACGGCTGAACCTCTCGATGTCGAGGAGCAGGATGGTCCGGTTGACAGGCTCGCGCATGGCCGCCTTCCGCTGGATTCCGCTGGTGACACGGCCCGCTCGGGGCCT
This sequence comes from Streptomyces sp. TRM64462, assembly GCF_013362995.1. GTDB lineage: Bacteria > Actinomycetota > Actinomycetes > Streptomycetales > Streptomycetaceae > Streptomyces. The sequence goes on from NZ_JABWDV010000412.1 coordinate 22,042, forward strand.
TCTGGACATCCCGAAGATGCCAGGGACGGGGAGTTCGGGGCGACGGAACCCGGCACACTCGGAATGTGACCATGTGCACAGAGCGTGGTCCGCGCCGACAGTTCCGTCGGCCCCGGTCAGTCGTTTCCGGAACGCGCCATCTGCCGCAGTACGTCAGGTCGTACGACGACGATGCCGCGCCGCCCGGTCCGTACGATGCCCCGCTCCCGCAGCTGCTTGAGGAGCCGTGCCACCGCCTCGCGGGAGGCTCCGACCGAGCCTGCGAGCTCGCTCTGGGTGAGCCCGGCAGTCAGCTGGACGCCGTCCTCCGACTCCTCGCCGTGGGTGCGGATGAGTTCGAGCAGGAGCAGGGCAAGCCGCTCCTGCACGGTCAGGGAGGCGAACTGCACACGTCGCCGGTCGCTGTCGCGGGTGCGGTCGGCGGTCAGAGCGAGCAGCTTCCGTGCGATGTCGGGTCGTTCGTCGAGAAGGGCGCCGAACCGGTCGGCGTCGACGGCGAGCGCCTCGACCCGTTCGAGCGCGGTGACGGTCGCGCCGCGCAGCCGCCCGCTGAGCAGGGCCTGTTCGCCGACGATGTCCCCGGGCCCTCGGAGCGCGAGGAGCGCCTCGTATCCGTTGGGCGCTGCCGAGGTCACCTTGGCCCAGCCGGAGAGGATGATCAGAACGTGGGTCGAGGGTTCGTGTTCCCGGAGCAGGACCTGTCTCGCGGGGAAGGCGAGGGGATTGCCGCTGCGGAAGAGCGCCTGCCGGTCATCGGTGTCCAACCGGACCACGAACGGAACTTGGTCCTCGAGCTGCGTCAACTGCCTCTCCCCGACTACGGCTTCGGGCCGCACACGATCATGCGATCAGCCGCGAGGCTAGCGCATCCCCCGTGCCCTGTCCGCGCCGCCGTCGAGGACGACGGGAGTGGACCTCAGTGGACCTCGGATCGGACGGTGACGCTGCCGCCTTCGTCAGAAAATGGCCCCAATGGGCCCCAATGGCCCAGAAACGGCCGAAGGGGCCATCTCAGATCGCTCTGAAACGGCCCCTGACCTGCGACTCTCACGAGTCGGGACGACAGGATTTGAACCTGCGACCCCTTGACCCCCAGTCAAGTGCGCTACCAAGCTGCGCCACGTCCCGGTGCGCTCGCCGGGGCTTTCGCCGTGGTGAGCGCGACGGGGGAAACATTACCTCACTGACGCGGCCGGTGAGACGACAGGGCCTCGTCGCGGGCGCGGGCGGCCAGGTCGGCGAGGGCGTCGGCGCCGCAGGTGGCGGCGAGGTCGGCGGCGTGGCCGAGTTCCTCCGGGGAGCGGAGGGCCAGGCCGTAGTCGTAGCGGGCGAGGGCGTGTTCGTACGTGGACGGGGACGCCGCCAGGTGGCGTACCGCGCGGGCGAGGAGCGGGACGGCTTCGTCGGGGGCGGCGAACAGGGCGGCGCAGCGGAGGGCTTCGCCGATGGCCGTGTCGGTGCCGAAGCGTTCCGCGTGGGTGCGGGCCAGGGCGGCGGTGCGGCGGGCCCGGTCGCGGTCGTGGTCCTCGTGGCCGTGGTTGTCGTGGCCGTGGTCCTCGTGGCCGGCCAGGGCGCGGGCGAGGTCGCAGGCCCAGGGGGCCCAGATGCCGTTGTGGCGGCCCCGCCGCTCCAAGGCGCTGCCCGCGGCCTCCAGTTCGGTGACGGCCTCGCGGGTGCGGCCCTCGGCGAGGAGCAGCCGGCCGCGCACGCAGGGGCCGTCCGGGAGGACCATGGCGCTGGGCCAGGGCGGGCCGAAGGCGTACCGGTCGGCCAGGTCGCGGGCTTCCGCGACACGGCCCCGGGCAAGGAGGGTGTCGATCAGGAGGCAGACCGCGTCCCACTGGACGGCGAGGCCGCTGCCGACCCGGTCGGCGAGCCGCAGGCCCTCGCGAAGGAACGTCTCGGCGCGGGCGAGGTCGCCGGCGCGGCGGTGGGCGAGGCCGAGGAGGGTGTGCGCGAAGGCCAGGTGGGCGCCGCTCCAGCCGGAGATCTCGTAGGCGCGTACGGCCTCCTCGAAGAGCTCGCGGGCGCGGTCGGGCCGGTCGGTGAAGGCGTACGCGATGCCGATCATGGCGGGGGTCTCGAAGCCCCACTCGGTGTCGGTCCAGCTCACGCCCTGGGCGGGGCGGCCGTCGACGAGGGCCCGGTCGCACAGGTCGACGACGTGGGCGGCGTTCTCGCCGCGCAGCATCGCGTCGAAGGCGCGCAGCGACAGCAGGGCGCGTTCGGCGCTGTCGGTGCCGCGCAGATGGTCGGCGAGGTCCGCGAGGCGGCGGGAGCGGTCCTCGGCGTCGTCCTCGGTGGCCCGGAACGACTCGTACATGAAATGGGCGGCCTGCAGCCGGGTCCGTGCCACGCCCTCGGGGGTGCGGGCGGCCTCGGTCGCGACGGCGACGGACGCCTCGGGCATGCGGTTGCTGTGGGCGAGGGCCTGGCCGAGGCGGCAGGTGGCGTCGGTGCGCAGCTCCGGCGTGAGGCCGGGCAGGTCGAGGGCCGAGCGCAGGTGGCGGATGGTGGCGTCGGGTGAGGTGAGGAGGGCGGCGCAGCCGAGTTCGTAGAGGACTTCGGCGTACGCGTGCGGGGGCGGCGGCTCCTGGAGGGCGCGTTCGAGGCAGCGGCGGGCGGCGTCGGGGGCGCCGACGGCGAGGTGCTCGCGGGCGGCGTCGCGGAGTTGGGCGACGACCTCGGGGTCGTCGTCCGGATGGACCTCCAGGAGGTGGGGGGACGCGGCGGCCGCGCCGAGGCCCGCGTGGGTGACCGCCCAGGCGGCGCGGCCGTGCATGGCGGTACGGACGGCGGGCGGTATCGACCGGTACACGGCGGTGGCGACGAGGGGGTGGACGAACTCCAGTGGGTCCGTCCCGGTGACGACGCGCGCGGCGCGGAGCCGTTCGGCGCAGTCGGCGGCCTGGGCGGGCGTGAGCCCGGCGAGGGTGGCGGCGAGCTGCTGCGCGATGTCGGTGCCGAGGACGGCTGCCGCCCAGGCGAACCGGGTGGCGTCGGTGCCGAGGCGCTCCAGGCGCGCGACGAGGCCGCTGCCGCGCGCGGAGGCGCCGAGATCGCGCAGGTGGCGGGCGGAGCGGGCGACGGGGTCCAGGCGGCGGTCCCGTACGGTCGCGAGCAGCTCGACGGTCTCGTACGGGTTACCGCCGGTCACGGTCCATACCTCGCGGCAGAACGGGGCGTCCGTGCGGTCGCCGAGCGCGGCGCGGGCCAGGTCGGCGGTCGCGTCCCGGGTGAGGGCGCGCAGCGTGACGGTGAGGCGGGCGGCTTCGCCGAGGCGGCGCAGGAGGGCGGCCGCGGGTTGGGAACGGACGTCCGCCCGGACGTCGCCGCGCGGGTCGGCGCGGTGCGCGAGGACGATCAGCAGGGGCAGTTCGGCCAGCCGGTCCGCGAAGGCGGCGAGCCAGGCCAGCGACTCGACGTCCGCCCAGTGCGCGTCGTCGACGAGGACGACGAGCGGCTGGGCGCGCTGCTGTTCGGCGAGGCGCGCGACGACCCGGTCGAGTCCGTCGCGTACGCCCTGCGGGTCGGCCAGCGGACCGGCCGGGGCGGCGAGGCCGAGGGCGGGCGCGGTGAGGCCGAAGCGGTCGCCGAAGAGGCGGCGGAGCCGGTCCTCGGGCTGCGGCAGGAGGGCGGGGAGCAGGAGTTGGCGTACGACGTTGAAGGGGACGGACGTGACGGTCTCGCCGCCCTTGCCGGACAGCACGGTGCAGCGGCCGGAGGCGCGGCGGCCGATCTCCGCGAGAAGCGCGGTCTTGCCTATGCCGGCCTCGCCGCGGTAGACGAGCAGCCCGCCGGTGGCGGCGGGTCCGCACAGCGCGTCGACGGCGTGCGCGGCCGCGGCGAGTTCCGGCTCCCGCTCCAGGAGCGGTGTGGGGAGCGGGTCGTGCGCCCGGGACGGCAGCATCGTGGTTCCTTCCAAGGGGGCTCGGGGGGTGGCCTGTTGATCGCCCTGTGGTCGCGTTGGAGCCTAGTCGGGCCGTCGGTCGGGGGTCACACTTCGGGCCCTCCCCCGGCTCACGCGGCAGGGGGCCCAGGGGTGACAATGGGCGCGTGGACAGGACGCCGAGGGACCGCGACACCGAGGGGCGGGCCCGCAGCGCGCGTCCGCGCGACGGGCTGGGGCGCCCGCTGCCGTACGGGGCTCCGGGGGTGGAGCGGCAGCCGGAGGGCGTGGAGCGCACGCCCGAGGAGGCGCTGCGGGAGGCGCAGCGGCTGCTGGACGAGGGGCTGCCGTTCCATGCGCACGAGGTGCTGGAGGACGCCTGGAAGGCGTGCCGCGACGCGGGGCGCGACGGCGAGGAGGAGCTGTGGCGGGGTCTCGCGCAGCTCGCGGTGGGCTTGACGCACGCGGCACGCGGCAACGCGGTGGGCGGCGGACGGCTGCTGCTGCGCGGGGCGGAGCGGATCGAGCCGTACGCCTCTTCGGCGCCGTACGGGATCGATGTGGGCGGTCTGGTGGCGTGGGCGCGCGGCTTGGCGGGGCGGGTGGAGGGGGCCGCGGTCGACGCGACGACGGAGGCACCGCGGCTGACGGCGCATTAGGCGTGCCCGACGGGTCTGTCCCCTGTCCCGCCCCTTCCCGAAACTGGGGGCTCCGCCCCCAGACCCCCGTATC
>NZ_JABWDV010000413.1 GCF_013362995.1 Streptomyces sp. TRM64462
GTTGGCGGACCGGTTGGCGAACCGGTTGGCGAGCCAGGCTCAGTCGCGGATGGGGAAGCCCTCGATGACGCAGCGGAACGTCAGGCTGTCCTGCTGGAGGCCGATGACCTCGACGGCGGTGGCGGCTCCGGACCGCGGGGATATGGAGTGCGCCTCTATCCAGCAGGGCGTGTCGAACTCCACGTACCGGTTCGCGTACATGGCGGCCGCCGTCGGGTTGAAGTGCGGCGCCCCCGCGAAGGCGTACGCGGCCTGCTGCGCCGCCTCCAGCAGGACGAGGCCCGGGGCGTGGTCCACGGCGTGGTCCATGAGCGCCGGGTGGCCGGTGTCGCTGCGCAGCATCCACCGGTTCGGCCGGTCCGTGGGCGCCAGGGCCACCTCGTCGGGGGCGATGCGGCCCACGGTGTACGGGGCGGCCGGCGACGCGCAGTCGCCCGGACGGGCCGTCAGGTGCGGGCCGCGCAGCCGGCTGTACACCCGGGGCGGTACCCACGAGAAGACCGAGTCGCTGGTCGCGAAGGTCTCGCCGCGCTGGCGCATGACCGTCTCGACCCGCAGGCTCCGCCGGTCCTGCCACGAGTAGGCGGCGGTGACGTGGATCGGGTCCGTCATGGTGGTGCGGTGGCCCGGGACCGTGCTGTACGCCATCTCGTTCATCAGGAACTGGTCCGACGTGGGGACTTCGAACGCGGCGTGCGCCAGGGACAGACCGACCTGGCGGATCGTCTGCGCGACCAGCATGTGGGGGTGGGCGCTCCCCGGGGCGGGAGCGAAGAAGCAGTGGTCGCGGGACCAGTCGACGCGCACCGAGAAGTTCAGTTCGTCGAGCTGGATCCAGTCCGTGATCAGCACATCGCGCTGGGAAACGCGGTGGGCGAACCGGGCCGGAGGTGCGTCGTGCCGGGTGGGCGGAGCCGCCGTGCGGTGCGGAGCCGCCGTGCGGTGCGGAGCAGGACTGATCACAGCGTTCGGATGCATCTCGATCCCCCAGAGAAGAGTTACGACGTCTCACGCGACCGCTCGATGCGATGCGCGCGGTGTGCCTCGTGCCTCGGGCCAAAAAGATACGGACGCATCGGTTTGATTTCAATGGGGTTCATGGGGTCGGAGCGGCGTGATCTTGTTGGAATCCCCGTGACCGCGAAGTTAAGATACGGCTCATCCGGTTTCTTGTGGTGGGGGGCCACCTGGACGAACACAGCAGGGAGGACGTTCATGGGAACGCAGCAGCGAGGCATGCAGCAACGGGCCGTCCGCACGCGTAACGCGGTACTGGAGGCCGCGGCGGAGATCTTCGCCGACCACGGCTACGAGGCGGCGACCATCACCGACATCCTCGAACGGGCTGGTGTCACCAAGGGCGCCCTGTACTTCCACTTCAGCTCCAAGGAGGACCTCGCGCAGGGCGTGCTCGACCACGCGGTGACGGAGCCGCTGCCCGAGCAGCCCGTCAGGCTGCAGGGTCTCGTGGACGTGGGCCTGGTCCTCGCGCACCGGCTGCCGCGCGAACCGCTGTTGCGGGCGTCGGCGCGGCTCGCCGCCGACCAGGGCAAGCGGGACTTCTTCGGCAGCCCCTGGCACGAGTGGGTCAAGGTGACGGCGGGTCAGCTCACCGAGGCGAAGGACCGCGGCGAGGTGCTGTCACACGTGGACCCCGAGTCGACGGCGCAGACCCTGGTCGGCTCCTTCACCGGCATCCAGCTCGTGTCCCAGGCGTTCTCCCGCATGGCCGACCTGGACGAGCGTGTCGCGCAGATGTACGCGCTGGTCATGCCGGCCATCGCCACGCCCGCGATCCTCGGGCAGCTCGACATGGCGCCGTCGCGCGGCGCCCGGCTCTTCGCCGAGCAGCGGGAGCAGATCGCCGAGGCGGGCTGAACCGGAGCCGTACGGCGCGGCAACTCAGAACAACCCAGCCCAACCCAGAACAAACCAGCACAACCCGGCACAACAGCACGGCAGCGAGAAGTACGGTCGATTCATCCGACGGTCCGTCACACAAGGGGGCACTGCCAGCATGAGCGCACTCAACGAGAAGACCGCCCTGGTCACAGGAGCGAGCCGGGGCATCGGCCGCGGCACGGCGGAACGGCTCGCCCGCGACGGCGCGCTCGTCGCCGTCCACTACGGCAGCAACGAGACCGCTGCCCGCGCCACGGTCGACGCGATACGCGCGGCGGGCGGCCGGGCGTTCCCCGTACGGGCCGACCTCGCCGCACCGGACGCCGCGGCGCAGCTCTACGCGGCGCTCGACGCGGGCCTGGCCGCCGAAGGCGCGGCCCCGGGCCTGGACATCCTCGTCAACAACGCCGCGATCGGGCCGCTCGCGGACATCGACGCCGTGACGCCCGAGCACTTCGACGAGGTGTTCTCGGTCAACGTACGGGCGCCGTTCTTCCTGGTCCAGCAGGGTCTGAAGCGGCTGCGCGACGGGGGCCGCGTCATCAACGTGACGTCCGCCGTGACCCGTATCGCGTTCCCCGAGGCCATCGCGTACTCGATGTCGAAGGGCGCCGTCGAGGTGTTCACGACCGCGCTCGCCAAGCAGCTCGGGCCGCGCGGGATCACCGTGAACACGGTGGCGCCCGGGTTCGTCGAGACGGACATGAACGCGCCGCTGCGGCAGACCCCCGAAGGGGCGGCGCACCTCGCGTCGTACTCGGTCTTCGACCGGATCGGGCAGCCCGCCGACGTGGCGGATGTGGTCGCGTTCCTCGCCTCCGACGACGCGCGCTGGCTGACGGGCCAGTGGCTGGGCGCCACCGGGGGGTCGGAGCTGTGACGGCGCGGGCCACGCGGGGCGCGCCGGTCACGTCGGCCACGCCGGGCGCGCCGGTCACGTCGGCCACGTCGGCCGCGTCGGCCGCGTCGGCTACGCCGGGCACGTCGGGCACGCCGGGCACGTCGGCCACGCCCGGCAGGTCGGCCGCGGCGGGCGCGCCGGTCACGCGGGCCACGCCCGGCGTGTCGGTCACGCCCGGCACGTCGGTCACGCCCGGCGCGCCCGGCGTGTCGGGCTCCCCCGAGTGGTCCCGGATCTCCGGGACGACGCGCCTGTACGCCGTGCTCGGTGACCCCGTCGCGCAGGTCCAGGCGCCGGCCATGGTCAACCCGCTGCTCGCGGCGCTCGGCAGGGACGCCGTGCTCGTCCCCGTACACGCTCCGGCGGACCGGCTCGACGAGGTCGTGAGGGGGCTCCAGGCCATCGGGAACCTCGACGGGCTGCTCGTCACCGTGCCCCACAAAGCGGCCGTCCGGCGCTTCGCGGACGTCCTGAGCCCCGCCGTCGAGCTGTCCGGCAGCGCCAACGCGCTGCGCCGCGAGCCCGACGGGCGCTGGCACGCGGACAACTTCGACGGCGCCGGCTTCGTCGCCGGCCTGGCCGCGGCCGGGCGCCGTACGGCGGGCGCCCGCGTCGTGCTGGTCGGCACCGGCGGCGCGGGCTGCGCCATCGCCCCGGCCCTGCTCGACGCGGGCGCCGCCCGGCTGGTCCTCCACGACCTCGACCACGACCGCGCCGCCGCACTCGCCGCCCGCCTCGACACACGCTGGCCCGGCCGCACGGTGTGCCGCGCACCGGGCGCACCGGTCGACGCCGACACGGACGCGGACGCCGCCGACATGGTCGTCAACGCGACGCCGCTCGGCCTGCGCCCCGACGACCCGCTGCCGTTCGAGCCGGCGAAGCTCGCGCCCGGCACGCTCGTCGCCGACATCATCATGAAGCCCCGCGAGACCGCCCTGCTGCGCGAGGCGGCCGCGCAGGGCCTTCCCGTCCACCCCGGCGCCCCCATGCTGGAGCGCCAACTCGACCTGTACCGCGCCTACTTCGGGTTCGACACACCCCCGGCGGCGGGCGATTACCGTCAGGTGGGCGGCCGGTACCCGGAGCGAACCTAGCCTGACGGCATGCAGCCGACCATCGCACCGCGGACGCCTGTCCCGACCCCTCGTACCCAGCCTCTCCCCGAGCCCTCCTCGGCCACCGGCAGCACGATCGAGGACCGGCTCGCCGAGGCGCTGGCCCGGCCCGCCGCCCAGCAGCCGCAGTGGCCCGACCCCGTTGCCGCGCTCGGCGCGACCGGCACCCTGGAGACCCTGCCCCCGCTCGTCGTCCCGCAGGAGGTCGACCGCCTCCAGGAACGGCTCGCGGAGGTCGCCCAGGGCAAGGCGTTCCTGCTGCAGGGCGGCGACTGCGCCGAGACGTTCGCCGGCAACACCGAGTCGCACGTCCGCGCGAACCTGCGAACCCTCGTCCAGATGGCCGTCGTCCTCACGTACGCGGCGAGCATGCCCGTCGTGAAGGTCGGCCGGATCGCCGGCCAGTACGCCAAGCCCCGTTCCAACAGCACCGACTCGCTGGGCCTGCCCGTCTACCGCGGCGACATCGTCAACGGCTTCGACCCGGTCCCCGAGGCGCGCGTCGCGGACCCGGCGCGGATGCTCCAGGCGTACGCGCACTCCAGCGCCGCCCTCAACCTGACGCGCGCGTACGCCGGTTCCGGCTTCGCGGACCTGCACCGGGTCCACGAGTGGAACCGCGACTTCCTGCGCACCTCACCGGTCGGGGAGCGGTACGAGGCCCTCGCCACCGAGATCGACCGGGGCCTCGACTTCATGTCCGCGTGCCGGGTCGACCACCGCGCCCTGCACAGCACCGAGATCTGGGCCAGCCACGAGGCGCTGCTCCTGGAGTACGAGCGCGGCCTGCTGCGCCGCGCCCCCGCGGCCGACGGCACCGAGAAGCTGTACGGACTGTCCTCGCACTTCCTGTGGATCGGGGAGCGCACCCGGCAGCTCGACGGCGCGCACATCGCGCTCGCCGGGCTGCTCGCCAACCCGGTCGGCCTGAAGATCGGCCCGGGCACCACGCCCGAGCAGGCCGCCGAGTACGTGGAGCGGCTCGACCCGCACGGGGTGCCCGGGCGGCTCACCCTCATCAGCCGTATGGGCAGCGGGAAGATCCGCGACGTGCTGCCCCCGATCGTGGAGCGGGTCACCGCCACGGGCCACCAGGTCGTGTGGCAGTGCGACCCGATGCACGGCAACACGCACGAGGCCGCGAGCGGCTACAAGACCCGCCACTTCGACCGCATCACGGACGAGGTCGAGGGCTTCTTCGAGGTGCACCGGCAGCTCGGCACCCACCCGGGCGGCCTGCACATCGAACTGACCGGGGACGACGTCACCGAGTGCGTGGGCGGCGCCCAGGCCATCGACGACTCCGGCCTCGCCGAGCGGTACGAGACGTACTGCGACCCCCGCCTGAACCCGCAGCAGTCCATGGAGCTCGCGTTCCTCGTGGCCGAGATGCTCCGCGCCTGACGGCCCCACCCTCAGCACGACCCCTTGAGCCCAACCCCCTCACCCAACCGACCGACCACACAACTCCTGAACTCCTGGAGGCAGATACCCATGGGCACCTCGCCCGCCGCGACGGCCTCGCGCTGGCTGTCCCTCGCAGTGCTCTGCGCGGGACAACTGATGATCATTCTCGATCAGAACATCGTCAACGTCGCTCTTCCCGCCGTGCAGGCCGACCTCGGGTTCTCCCCGGCGGACCTGGTCTGGACCGTCAACGCCTATGTGATCCCGTTCGGCGGTCTGCTGCTCCTCGCCGGCCGGCTCGGCGACCTCCTCGGCCGCAAGCGCGTCTTCCTCACCGGTCTCACGCTGTTCACCGTCGCCTCGCTGGCCTGTGGTCTCGCCACCGGCCAGGAGATGCTGATCGTCTCCCGGTTCGTCCAGGGCATCGGCGGCGCCGTCACATCGGCCGGCATCCTCGGCATGATCGTGACGCTGTTCTCGGAGCCGCGTGAGCAGGCGAAGGCCATCGGCGCGTTCAGCTTCGCCTCGGCCGGCGGCGGCGCCATCGGCCCCCTGGTCGGCGGTCTCCTCACGGACACCATCGACTGGAGCTGGATCTTCTTCATCAACATCCCGATCGGCGCCGTCGTCGTCCTCATGGCGATGCGCACCCTGCGCGACGACCGCGGCCCGGGCCTCGGCAACAAGGCCGACTTCCCCGGCGCCGTCCTGGTCACGGCCGGTCTGATGCTGCTCGTCTACACGATCGTCGGCATCGAGGAGAACGGCTGGTCGTCCGGCCACACCCTCGGCTTCGCCGCGCTCTCCGCCGTACTCCTGGTCGCGTTCCTGGTCCGCGAGTCGAAGGCGGCCGCGCCGCTGCTGCCGATGCGGCTGTTCCGCTCCCGCAACGTCACCGGCGCCAACCTGATCCAGCTGCTGATGATCGGCGCCATGTTCGGCTTCCTGTACTTCGGCACGCTCTACCTGCAGCGCGTGCTCGGGTACGACCCGATGCAGACCGGTCTGGGCTTCGTGCCGGTCGCCGTGGCGATCGCCGCGGTGTCGCTCGGCCTGTCCGCCAAGCTCATCACCAAGTTCGGCGCCAAGGCCGTCCTCATCACCGGTCTGCTGCTGATCGCCGCCGGCTTCGCGCTGTTCTCGCGCATCCCCGTCGACGGCAGCTACCTGGCGGACTTCCTGCCGGCGAACCTGCTGCTCGGTGTCGGCTTCGGTGCCGCCATGCCGGCGCTGATGATGCTGGGCCTGTCGGGTGCGACACCGGAGGACTCCGGTGTCATCTCGGGCGTCTTCAACACCTCGCAGCAGGTGGGCGGCGCCGTCGGCCTGGCCGTCCTCAACACGCTTGCCACCGCCCACGCCGGTGCCGACCCGACGCCCGCCGACATGACGTCCGGCTACCGGCTTGCCTTCACCATCGCGGTCGGCTTCATCGTGGCCGCCGTCCTGCTGGCCGCGGTCGTCCTGCGGCGCGCCGACGCGGGCGGCTCCGCGGAGGCGGGCGCGGACGCGGGCGAGCCCGCCAAGACCGAGGCGGACCAGACCCCGGTCCCGACGGCGCTCTGACAGCAGTCCGTACCAGTACGCAGCCGCCCGGCCGCTTGGGGAACCCGCCCCAGGCGGCCGCGCGGCGTCTCAGCCGGCGTGGAGGATCCGAAAGCGATCGGGTTCCGCCGGGTCCCGGTCGACGACGTGGACCGGCGTCCAGGCCCATTGCCACACGCTGATGCCCGGCGAGCGGGAGAACTGGATCTGCCCGCGGGTGCCTTCGACGGCGACGCGCGGCCAGGACGCGGCCGTGCGCGCCCGGTCCGTGCCGTGAGAACGCAGCACATCGGCGAGGACGGTGACCGTGTCGTAGCCCTCGAAGGCGACGAAGGAAGGCGCCTCGGCCAGCCGCTCACGCAGGGCCGTCTCGACTCGTGCACCGAGTGGGCCGAGGCGCTCGGGAAGATAGCGCAAGAACGGGACCGCGGCGCCGTCGCCGCCCAGCAGCCTCGCCCATTCGGCGAACTCCGGTTGCCCGGCAGGAGCACCCATCACGATCTCGGCGAGGCGCTGGTCGCGGCGGACGGACCTGACGATCGACACCGCCGGCTCCGGGGTGCCGACCAGAAGGAGGAGGGCTGTCGCGCGATGGTCGACGAGTGCGTCGCACACGGCCGTGGGGGCGAGCGCGCGCATGTCGAGTTCGATGACGGTACCGCCGCGTGGAGCGAGTTGGTCCCGCAGAATGCGGGCCCCTGACGCCCAGTAGACACTCGGCTCGGCCGCTACGGCGATGCGGCTGTGGCCCGCGCCGAGGAGGAAGTCCGCGTAGATCCGCCAGCCGTGGGACTGCGCCGGGGCGAGGCGCGCGACCCATTCCGTCGGCTGTTCGGTGAGCGCGTCGAGAACCGCTGACGAGCAGAGGAACGGCAGACCCAGGGCGTCGGCCCTGGCGGCAGCGGCGCGAGCGACGACGCTGTGATACTCCCCCGCCAGGGCGGCCACGCCCAGGCGGGCCAGTTCGTCCACGGCCGCCACGGCCCGCTGCGGATCGGCAGCGGTGTCGCGGACCACCAGCTCAAGTGGCCTTCCGTCGATCCCGCCGGCGTCATTGACGTCGGATGCGGCCAACTCGAGGCCGGCGAGCAGGTGTCGGCCCGCCTCGACCCAGCCGGGCCGGGTCAGCGGAACGAGCGCGCCGATCTGGACGGCTGAGCCGTCGGTCCGCTCCGCGCCAAGGGGCGATGGTGGTGTCTTCATGTGTGGGCGTCTCCCGAGTGATGAGGGTTGCAGTGTGCCCGGAGTCGGAGGCCGCCCTTCGCGCCTGCTGCTCCGAGCGGGCAGCCACATGACACGGGGCCCCGGCCAGGTTCTGGTCGGGGCCCGTGTCGCGGCGTGGGGGTCAGCTGCCGATGCTGCGGGGGTGGCGGAAGAAGTCGGTCGGGTCGTAGGCGTTCTTGATGGCCGTCAGCATGCGGTAGTTGCCGCCGTAGTACTTGGTCTGCCAGTTCGGCAGTTCGCTGCTGGTGAAGTTGACGTACGCGCCGCTGGAGAACGGGTCGATGACGCGGCCGCCGTTGCCCGTCCACGTGTCGGCGTGGGTGACGTCCTGCGCGGACGGGGTGGACGTGGCCATCTGGTCGACGAAGCCCATGACGTACTGGGCGTCGCGGTGCCAGAACGCCGACGCGTAGCGGCTCGTCCGGCCGAGGGCGCCGCCGAGGGCCATGGTGTGCAGGATGCGCGTGTGGCCCGCGGCGCGGTCCGCCTCGAAGGCGTCGAGCACCGCGCCGATCTCGGACGGGGTCATGACGCGGTTGAAGAAGCGGTAGCTCTCGCGCTGGTGGCCGGTGCGGCCGAGCTGCGCGTCCGGGTTCGTGCCGGCCCGCTGGCACTGGTTGATGGTGAACTGGTCGCAGTGGTAGACGCGCTTCATCGCGTCGGCGTACGACAGGTCCGCGGTCACCGAGGACTGCGGCTGCGCCCCGGCGAGCGACGCGAACTGGGCCAGCGCCGCGTCGAGTTCCGCCTGCGGGCCCAGGTAGCCGCCGGTGACCAGGACCATCGGCTTGGTGCCGGGCGCGGCGTCCGGCATGAGCAGCACGAACTGGCCGGCGAGGCTGTCGGAGCCGTTCTCCATCCACCGCTGCCAGGCGCCGAAGACGTCCGCGGCGCGGTCGTAGTCCCACCACTGCTCGTAGTAGACCATCCGCGGCGCGTCCACCGGGCGGACCTCGTAGTCCACGACGACACCGAAGTTGCCGCCACCGCCGCCCCGCAGGCCCCAGTAGAGCGCGGCGTCGGAGGACGAGGAGGCGCGGACGACGCTGCCGTCGGCGAGGACCACGGTGGCCGCCGCGACCCGGTCGCTGCCCGTGCCGAACTTGCGGGTCTGGTAGCCGATGCCGCCGCCGAGGAAGAACCCGCCGGGGCAGACCGTCGGGCACGTACCCGTCGCGATCTGCTTGCCGTACGGCTGGAGCGCGTCGATCGCCAGGATGGACTGGGCGCCGGGGCCCAGACGGACCGTGGTGCCGTTCGGGGTGGCGTGCCGGATGCGGGACACGTCGACGACGATGCCGTCACCGGTCGACCAGCCCGAGTAGTTGTGGCCGCCGCTGCGGGTGCGGACCGACAGGCCCTCGGCGCCGGCGAAGCGTATGACACGGGAGACGTCCTGCGGGGTCTCGCAGTACGCGATGGCCTCCGGGCTGACCGCGTCGTACTGGGCGATCTGCATCTGCTTGGCCAGGTCGTAGCCGCTGTCCGTGGGCAGCAGCAGATCGCCCTGGAGGCTGCCGCGCAGCGAGTCGTACGCGGACTTGGCGGCGCCGAACGACACGGCCGTGCCGTAGCCGGCGAACGCCCCCGCGGCCGCGGCGGCGCCGCCCGCCCGGATGAAATTACGGCGGTTGAGCATTGGACCATTCCTCCCGTTTTTGTGAACCATGGCCGGAAGGAAAGCTAGGTGACAGGGGGAAGTGTGCGGGAATCCCGAGTCAATTCATCGGGAACTGGCCGGATGTGAATATTCCGCATCGCGGGCCCGGGAAAGCAGGAATGGCGTCCGGCGGGGGATGTCTCGGACGCCATTCCTGCAGGCACGCTAGCCGAAGCGGTTCCGTGCCCGCCAGGTCTGTCATCCCTGCGGGACGAATTCAAGGGGGGTTTCAGGGGGGTCTTTCGCGGTAGTTCCAGGAAATGGTCTGCGGGTAGGGTGCCGGTGTTCCCCTGTCATTTCTTCGAGGCTTCCGAAAGGTCGATCCTTCATGCTCGACATCGAGGCGTACGCTGCTCATCTGGGCCTGTCGGGCCCGCTGGAGCCGACTCTGGAGACGCTGCGCGCCCTGCACAAGCGGCACCTCATGACGGTCCCGTTCGACAACGCCCGGCACGTACACAAGGGCGCCGCCGTGTGGGACGAGGCGGCCGGCGCCGACCCGCAGGAGCTCTTCGAGCACCTCATCACCGGCCGCAACGGCGGCGTCTGCCACGAACTCAACGGGCTCTTCCGCACCCTGCTGCGCCAGCTCGGCTTCGACGTGTTCATCCTGTCCGCCGGCATCCGCGGCGCCGACCAGCAGTTCGGCCCCGACCTCGACCACATGCTCAACGGCGTCCGCATCGACGGCGAGCTGTACCTCGCCGACGTCGGCTACGTCGGCCCGTCGTTCGTCGAACCGCTGCACGTGTCCCCGGAGATCCAGGAGCAGAACGGCTTCCGCTTCCAGGTCGTCGAGGACGGCGACTACCACATCGTGCGCCGCCAGGGCGCCACCGGCGACTGGATCCCAGTCTTCCGCTTCCGGGACGAGCCGCGCGAACTGACCGCCTGGGACGGCTACGCCGCCTCCCTCACCGACCGCGCCGAATGGGAGTGGGAGGGCCAGCAGCTCAGCTCCACCACCGTCATCCGCGGCCGCGCCTTCGAGACCGGCCAGAAGATCCTCATCGGCCGCCGCCACGTCATCTCCGAGAACGGCACCGAGACCTTCAAGACCATCATCGACAAGCAGGCGTACGAGGACCTCGTCGCCGACATTCTGCGGACCGAAACGGCCCGCGCCGCCGCCTGAACCGCCCCTTCTGAACCGCCCCTTCAGGACACGCACGCGCACACGGGAACGCCCGGCTGGTCACCAGCCGGGCGTTCCCGCGTCCCACGGCACCCGACCGGCTCAGCCGACCGGGGCCGGCACCGATGCGCCCAGGGCGTCGCGCAGGCCCGTCAGGACGAGCGCCAGCTCCTCGCGGTCGGCCGCAGCGCCGTACACGTAGAAGTCCGGCCGTACCAGGAGCGTCCGCGTCCGGCACTCCGCCAGATAGGCCTCGTACACGCCGTCCACGTCGACCACCTGGTGCGGTGCCGAGGCCCGCGAACCCGCCGGCAGCACCTGCACCACATGGGTGCCCAGGCGGGCCAGGAACGCGCGGTCCGCCGCGTCCAGCAGCTCCGCCGGGTCGTCCGCCGTCAGCAGGACGAACCCGAGGCCCACGACCTCGTCGAACAGGCCCGTGACCCCGCCCCGGGACACCCGGCCCTGCGGCGTCAGGTCGCCCGACGGGCGGCGCGGGGGCCTGCCGGCCGCCCGGCGGTGCAGGAGACCGTCCTTCAGCGGCTGGATCGCCGCGCGCGGCGCGCCCGCGCCCACGCCGCGCTCCCGGGCCGCCAGCATCGTCGCGTCCCGCTCGGCCGCCGCCACCGGGTCGTCCTGGCAGATGACCCGGCCCAGGTTCACCGACATGCCGATGGCGTGCTGCACATGGGCACGGCGCTCCAGCGTGTAGCTGTCCAGGATGTCGTCCGCGGCCCGGTCCGTCAGGACGAGGTCCAGCTTCCACGCCAGGTTCGCCGCGTCCCGGAAGCCCGAGCACATGCCCTGCGCCGCGAACGGCGGCATCAGGTGCGCCGCGTCGCCCGCCAGCAGCATCCGGCCCGTCCGCCACTGGTCCGTGTACCGGGCGTTGAACGTGTACACGGCGTGCCGCTCCAGGACCGCGTCCTGCGGCGTGATGCCCTCCCGCGCAAGCAACTGCCACGCGCGGTGCGGTGTGTTCAGCTCATCGACCGTCTCGCCGGCCACCCGCATGAACTCCCAGCGGCGGTGGCCAGGCCCCGCCGACACATGGGTGCGCGGCCGCTCCGGGTCGCACACCTGGAGGTTGTTCGGCTCGTACACGCGCTGCTCGTACGGTGCGACGTCACAGATCAGCCAGTCGTGCGAGAAGCCCAGGTCGGTGACGGTCGCGCCCATCACCTCCCGGACGAAGCTGTTGGCGCCGTCGCAGCCGACGATCCAGCCCGCCGTGAGGGTGCGGGGCCGCGCCGTGTCGTCGCCCGTCGGCCGTACGGTGAGCTCCACGCCGTACGGGGTCGTGCGCAGGTCCACGGCCTCCTGGCCGCGCAGGACGGTCAGCGAGGGGAGTTCGGCGCCCCGCGCCTCCAGGGCCGCCTCAAGGCCCGGCTGGTACATGGCCGTCGAGTCGGCCCAGCCGCAGCGGCCCTCCTGCGACGCCTCGATCCGCAGCAGCGTCCGCCCCTCGGCGTTCAGCCACTCGTACGTGCCGGACGGCTCCGAGAAGGAGGGGATCGCGTCGCCGATGCCGGCGGCCGCCAGGATCCGCGCCGACTCGCTGTCGAAGTTGACCGCGCGCGGCATCGCGTACGCCGATGGCCACCGCTCGACGACGGTGACCCGGTGGCCGCGCCGGGCCAGCAGGACGGACAGGGTCTGGCCGACCGGGCCGTAGCCCACGACGAGGACGTCGGCATCCTCATGGGCCGTGGTGTGCGTGGTGTGCATGGTGATGGTCTCCGATCCATCCGCGTCGCCGGGGACGGGCGGGCCGTACGGACAGGGCCGTACGGACAGGGCCGTACGGCTCCGCCCGCCCCCGGCGGTTGTCGTGTCAGGCGTTCGCCGGGCGTCAGGCGTTCGCCGGGGCGCCCGCCCCGATCAGCGGCTCCAGGAACTCCGCGACCATGCCGGGCGTCGGCTGGTCGAACAGCAGCATCGCGGGGAGCTGGAGACCCGTGGCCTCCGCGATGCGGTTGCGGAGTTCGACGGCGGTCAGGGACGTGAAGCCGACGTCGAAGAAGCCGCTGTTCTCCTCGATCTCCTCGATGTCGTCGAGACCGAGCACGGCCGCCGCCTCCGTCCGCACGGCGTGCGTCAGGACGTCGATCCGCTCGTCCGTGCCGAGACCCGCGAGCCGCGCCGCGAGCACCTCGCCGGGCTCCGGGGCGCCCTCCTCCGGGATGTCCGCCGCCTGCGCGGCCTGCTCGGTGTTGCCGATCATGATGGAAGCCTCCAGCCAGTAGCTACGGTGTTGGAACGCGTACGTAGGAAGGTCGGTCCTGCGGGCACCGCTGCCGACGAGCAGCGGACCGAAGTCGACGGGCAGGCCCCGCACCTGGAGCTGCGCCAGGGAGCCCACCAGGGTCGCCAGACCGCCCTCGCCGCGCCGCAGCGAACCGGTGACCACGCCGCCGCCCGGCACGCCCTCCAGGGCCTGCTGGAGCGCCGGCACCAGCACCGGGTGCGGGCTCGACTCGACCCACACGCCGTAGCCCTCGTCGCGCAGCGTCGCCGCCGCGTCCGCGAACCGCACGGTGCGGCGCAGGTTCTCGTACCAGTACGCCGCGTCGGTGTCGCCCGCGCCGATCCAGCGCCCTGTCACCGTCGACAGCATCGGCACGCTCGGGCGGCGGCCCTCGACCGGCGCCAGCAGCTCGGCGAGCCGCTCCTGGATGTCCTCGACGTGCGGCGAGTGCGACGCGTAGTCCACGGGGATACGGCGCACCCGCACGCCCTCGTCGGTGAGCCGCGCCGTGAACGCGTCCAGCGCCTCCGAGCCGCCCGCGACGACCGTGAAGCCCGGTCCGTTGACCGCCGCGACCGCCAGGTCCGCGCTCCACGGCTCCAGGCGCCGCTCGGTCTCGTCGGCCGGCAGGAACACCGTCGCCATGCCGCCCTTGCCGGTGATCGCCCCGATGGCCTGGCTCCGCAGCGTCACCACCCGGGCCGCGTCCGCCAGGGACAGCGCGCCGCTGACGGCGGCCGCCGCGATCTCGCCCTGCGAGTGGCCGACCACCGCGTCCGGCTCGATGCCGTACGCACGCCACACCTCGGCCAGCGCCACCATCATCGCGAACGACACCGGCTGCACGACGTCCACGCGCTCCAGCGAGGCCGCGCCCTCGGTCTGCCGCAGCACATCGGTGAGCGACCAGTCGACGTACGGCGCGAACGCCTTCTCGATCTCCGCGATACGGGCCGCGAACACCGGCGACTCGTCGAGCAGCCGCCCGCCCATGCCCGCCCACTGCGAGCCCTGCCCCGGGAACACGAACACGACCCGGCCGTCCGTGTCCGCCGTACCCCGCACGACCCCGTCGGGGGACTCGCCCGCGGCGAGCCCGCTCAGCGCCTCCAGGGCGTCCGCGCGGCTCGCCGCCAGGACGACCGCCCGGCGCTCCATCGCCTCACGGGTCGTCAGCAACGAGTGCGCCACGTCGACGAGTTCCAGGTCGGGGCGGGCCACGAGGTGGTCGTGCAGCCGCGCCGCCTGGCCGCGCAGGGCCTGCGCGGAACGGGCGGACAGCACCCACGGCACGACGGGCGGGGTCACGCGCCCGGCGGACGCGGGGACCTCGGCGTCAGGGCCCGCGTCCGCGCCCGTGCCCGCGTCCGTGCCCGCGCCCGTGTGCTCCTGCTCCGGGGCCTGTTCGACGATGACGTGCGCGTTCGTGCCGGACACCCCGAACGACGAGACACCCGCACGGCGCGGACGCCCGGTCTCGGGCCACGGCCGGCTCTCGGCGAGCAGTTCGACACCGCCGTCGGACCAGTCGACGTGCGGGGTCGGCTCGTCGATGTGGAGGGTCTTGGGCAGCACGCCGTTACGGATGGCCTCGACCATCTTGATGACCCCGGCGACACCGGCTGCCGACTGCGCGTGCCCGATGTTGGACTTGAGGGAGCCGAGCCAGAGCGGCCGGTCGGCGGGCCGGTCCTGGCCGTACGTCGCGATGAGGGCCTGCGCCTCGATCGGGTCGCCCAGCTTTGTGCCCGTACCGTGCGCCTCGACCGCGTCCACGTCCCGAGTCGTCAGGCCGGCGCTCGCCAGGGCCTGGCGGATGACGCGCTGCTGGGAGGGGCCGTTGGGGGCGGTCAGCCCGTTGGACGCGCCGTCCTGGTTGACCGCCGTGCCCCGGATGACCGCCAGGACCGGGTGGCCGTTGCGGCGGGCGTCCGACAGCCGCTCCAGCAGGATCAGGCCCGCGCCCTCGGACCAGCCCGTGCCGTCCGCCCCGGCCGCGAACGCCTTGCAGCGCCCGTCAGGGGCCAGCCCGCGCTGCCGCGAGAACTCCACGAACACGCCCGGCGACGCCATCACGGCCACCCCGCCCGCCAGCGCCATCGAGCACTCGCCGCTGCGCAGCGCCTGCGCCGCCAGGTGGATCGCCACCAGCGACGACGAGCACGCCGTGTCCAGGGTCACCGAGGGACCCTCGAATCCGAACGTGTACGAGATGCGGCCCGACGCCACACTGCCCGAGTTGCCGATGCCCAGCAGCCCCTCCACGTCCTTGGGTATCTGCTGAAGGCGCCCCGCGTAGTCGTGGTACATCACGCCCGCGTACACGCCGACGCTGCTGCCGCGCAGCGCGCTCGGCGCGATCCCGGCCCGCTCGAACGTCTCCCACGCCGTCTCCAGCAGGATCCGCTGCTGCGGGTCCGTCGCCAGCGCCTCACGCGGCGCGATGCCGAAGAAGCCGGCGTCGAACTCGTCCGCGTCGTGCAGGAAGCCGCCCTCGCGGACGTACGACTTGCCCGAGGCCTCCGGGTCCGGGTCGTACAGCTCGTCCGTGTTCCAGCCGCGGTCGGCGGGGAACTCGCTGATGGCGTCGGTGCCGTCGGCGACCAGCCGCCACAGCTCCTCCGGCGTGTTCACACCGCCGGGCAGCCGGCACGCCATGCCGACGATCGCGAGGGGCTCCTTCGCCTCGGCCTCCGCCCTGGCGCGCTCCCGCTTGAGCCGCTCGTTCTCGATGAGCGAGGCCCGCAGCGCCTCGACGAGCTGGGCGGTCCTGTCCTCTGATGCGGTCATTGCTTCCTCCGTGTGGGACTCGGTCACTTGGACTCGCCGCCCAGGGCGAGCGCGAGCAGACTGTCGACGCTCATGGCGCCGATGAGTTCGGATGCGGCGGGCTCTTCGCCAGCGCCAGCGCCAGCGCCAGCGCCAGCGGCAGCGGCAGCGGTACCGGCCGGTACGAGGACGTCCGCCTCGTGGGAGGCCGCGTCGTCGCCGCCCCCGTCCAGGTGCGGCAGCACCCGCTCGATGACGCCGAGTTCGCCCAGCCGCGCCAGCGGGGCGCTCGCCAGGAACCGCCGGATCGCCTCCTCCCGCGCGGCCGCGCCCGGCAGGTCGGCGCCCGCGTCGCCCGCGCCGTCCGCGCCGGCGGGCAGGCCGGGCGTGAGCGTCGCCAGCAGGTGCCCGGCGAGCGCGGCCGGGTTCGGATAGTCGAAGACGAGCGTGGCGGGCAGCTTGATGCCGGTCGCCGTGGTCAGCCGGTTGCGCAGCTCCACTGCGGCCAGCGAGTCGAACCCGACCTCCTTGAACGCCTGGCCCGCCTTCACGGCCTCCGCTCCGGAGTGCCCCAGCGCGGCCGCCGCCTCGGTGCGTACGAGGGTCAGCACCTCGCGCTGCCGCTCCTCCGGGCCCAGCGCCGCGAGCCGGTCGGTGAACGTCCGGGCCGATGCCACGGCCGTGTCGGCGGCCTGCTTGCGGGCGGGCCGTACCAGCCCGTGCAGCAGGACCGGCACGGGCTGGTGCTGCGCGTACGCGGCGAGGTCCAGCTTCGCCGGTACGAGCGCGGGCTGCGCGGCCGTGAGCGCCGTGTCGAACAGGGCGAGGCCCTGCTCGGCGGTGAGGGCGCGCATACCGTCCCGCTTGGCCCGCCGGCCGGTCTCGTCGGCCAGCGTGGACGCCATGCCGCCGGTCTGCTCCCACAGGCCCCAGGCGAGCGAGGTCGCCGGGAGGCCGAGGGTGCGGCGGTGGCGGGCCAGTTCGTCCAGGAACGCGTTTGCGGCTCCGTAGTTCGCCTGGCCGCGGTTGCCGAGCGTGCCCGTGACGGACGAGAACAGGACGAACGTGTCCAGGTCGATGCCGCGTTCGGTGGTCAGCTCGTGGAGGTGCCAGGCGCCGTCGGCCTTGGGGGCGAGGACGGTGTCCAGGCGCTCAGGGGTGAGCGACACCAGGGTGCCGTCGTCGAGTACACCGGCCGTGTGGATGACGGCGGTGACCCGGTGGCGGTCGAACAGCGCGGCGAGGGCGGCGCGGTCGCTCGTGTCGCAGGCCTCCACGGCCACGCTGCGGGCGCCCAGCTCCTTCAGTTCGGCGGCGAGGGCGTCCGCGCCTTCGGCGGCGGGGCCGCGTCGGCTGGTGAGGACGAGGGAGGTCACGCCGTGGGCGGTGACGAGGTGGCGGGCGAACAGGGCGCCGAGGGAGCCGGTGCCTCCGGTGATGAGGACGGTGCCGTCCGGACGGAAGACCTCCAGCTCTCCGGTGGCGGTCGTGCTGCCCCGGGTGAGGCGCGGCACGGTCAGGGCGCCGTCCGTGAGCGCGAACTGCGG
>NZ_JABWDV010000414.1 GCF_013362995.1 Streptomyces sp. TRM64462
TACGGTCGCCAAGGAGCTCGACTACCGCGCCCCGGAGATCCCCGTCGTCTCCACCCTGACCGGTCGGCTCGCCACCGGCGACGACCTGCGCGGCGCCGACTACTGGGCACGGCAGGTGCGAGAGGCCGTGCGGTACGCGGACGCCGTCACCACCCTGGAGTCCGAGGGCGTCCGCACCCTGCTGGAGATCGGCCCCGGCGCCGTCCTCACCGCGCTCGCCGCCCAGTCCGTCCGCGACCCCGACGCCACGGTCGCCACCGCGACGCTCCGCACCGGCACGCCCGAACCGGAGTCCCTGGTCAGGGCGCTGGGCGCGCTCCACAACCGCGGTGTCACCGTCGACTGGGAGGCGTTCTTCGCTGGATCCGGCGCCCGCCGCGTGCCCCTCCCCACGTACCCCTTCCAGCACCAGTCCTACTGGCTGCACCCGCGCACGCCCGAGGACGGCGGAGCCGCCGACTGGCGCACCACCGCCACCCCGGCACCTGCCGCCGGCCACGACGGCGGTACGGAGCGGGAGGCGGCCGCCGCCCCCGACGCCGTACCGCTGCCGGAACGGCTCGCGGGCCTCACCGGAGTCCAGCGGGACCAGTATCTGCTCCAGCTGGTGACCACGCTGGTCGCGGCGGTGCTCCGGCACCCGGACACCTCCGGTGTCGCCCCCGACCGGCCCTTCCAGGAGCTCGGCTTCGACTCCCTCACCGGCGTCGAGCTGCGCAACCGGCTGGGTGCGGCCACCGGGCTCACGCTCCCCGCCACGGTGGTCTTCGACCACCCGACACCGGCCGCGCTCGCCGCGTACGTCAAGGAGGCGGCCGCGCCCGCGCCCGCCGACCCGGCCAGCGCCGCACTGGACGGCCTCGACCGGATCGAGGAGGCCGTCGCGTCGCTCCGTACTCGGGAGAGCGACGAGGAGGCGCGCGCCACCGTCGCGGCCCGGCTGCGGAGCCTGCTGGACACGCTGACCGACGGCGGTTCCCCCGCGCCGGCCGACCGCGCAGGCCCCGACGTGCCGGAGCTCGCCGAGGACGCGTCGGCGGACGACATCTTCGCCTTCATCGACAGCCGGCTCGGCCGGGCGGCGGACTGAACCGACCCGCACGCAGACCCCCGGTGCACCACACCCCAGGCCCAAGGAGAGAGCGATCCCGCATGTCCGCCACCAGCGCCAGTCCAGGCCCCGATGAGAAGAAGTCCAAGGAAGAGAAGCTGGTCGACTACCTGAAGTGGGTCACCGCGGACCTGCAGAAGGCACGGCAGAGGATCACCGAACTGGAGTCTGCCGCCGCCGAGCCGGTCGCCATCGTGGGCATGGCCTGCCGCTTCCCCGGCGGTGTCTCCTCGCCCGACGGGCTGTGGCGGCTGGTCGCCGACGGCACGGACGCCATCAGCGCCTTCCCCACCGACCGCGGCTGGGACCTCGACGCCCTCTACAGCCCCGACGCCGACGCCCCCGGCACCTCCTACACCCGCGAGGCCGGGTTCCTGGAAGGGGCGGGCCTCTTCGACGCCGACTTCTTCGGCATCTCGCCCCGCGAGGCCCTGGCCATGGACCCGCAGCAGCGGGTCCTGCTGGAGACCGCGTGGGAGGCGCTGGAGCACGCCGGCATCGACCCGGTGGCCCTCAAGGGCTCCAGGACCGGCGTGTTCGCCGGGGTGGTGGAGCAGAGTTACCTCGGTCTCGAAGGGCCCGAGGAGCTTGAGGGCTACCTGATGACCGGCAAGCTCAGCAGCGTCGCCTCCGGCAGGGTCGCCTACGCCCTCGGTCTGGAGGGCCCGGCGCTGTCCGTCGACACGGCGTGCTCGTCGTCGCTGGTCGCCCTGCACCTGGCCGTCGAGTCCGTACGGCGCGGGGAGTCCACGCTCGCGCTGGCGGGCGGGGCCACGGTCACGGCGACGCCCGGCGGTTTCGTCGACTTCTCCCGCCAGAAGGGCCTCGCCCCGGACGGCCGCATCAAGTCGTTCGCGGCCGCCGCCGACGGCACGTCCTGGTCGGAGGGCGTCGGCGTGCTCGTCGTTGAGCGGCTGTCGGACGCGCGCCGCAACGGGCACCAGGTCCTTGCCGTGGTCCGGGGAAGCGCCGTGAATCAGGACGGCGCGAGCAACGGCCTGACGGCTCCGAACGGTCCGTCCCAGGAGCGTGTGATCCGTCAGGCGCTGCGGAGCGCGGGCCTGCGGCCCGCCGACGTGGACGCCGTCGAGGCCCACGGCACAGGCACGCGCCTAGGGGACCCGATCGAGGCGCAGGCGCTGCTGGCCACGTACGGGCAGGAGCGCGAAGAGCCGCTGTACCTGGGCTCGTTGAAGTCCAACATCGGCCACACCGTCGCCGCGGCCGGCGTCGGCGGCGTCATCAAGATGATCCAGGCCATGCACCACGGAGTCCTGCCGAAGACGCTGCACGTGGACGAGCCGACCCCCATGGTCGACTGGTCGGCGGGCTCCGTCGAACTCCTCACCGAGGCACGGCCATGGCCCGTCCGGGAGGAGGGACGGCCGCGCCGCGCCGCCGTCTCCGCGTTCGGCGTCAGCGGCACCAACGCCCACGTCATCCTGGAAGCCCCGGCGGCCACCGAGACCCAGGACCCCGCGCCCGACGGCGCGGAGGCATCCCTCGCCGTCGTGCCCTGGTTCGTCTCCGCGCGCTCGGCCCAGGCCCTGCGCGCCCAGGCCGCACGGCTGCTCGCGCACCTGGCCGAGCACCCCGGCCTGAGCGCGGCCGACATCGCGTACTCCCTGGCCACCCACCGCACCCTGCACGACCACCGGACCGCCGTCACCGGCGCCGACCGCACCGAACTGGAGGCCGCGCTCCGGACGCTCGCCGACACGGACACGGACACGGACGCCGGCACCGGCACCACGCCCACCACCGCCCGGACACCCGGCGGTGTCGGGTTCCTGTTCTCGGGTCAGGGTGCTCAGCGTGCGGGGATGGGGCGTGAGTTGTATGCCGCGTATCCGGTGTTCGCGACCGCGCTGGACGAGGTGTGCGAGGCGCTGGATCGGGTGCTCGGTCGCGAGCTGACGCTGAGGTCGGTGATGTTCGCGGGGGAGGGTTCGGTCGAGGCGGGGTTGTTGGATCGTACGGGGTGGACGCAGCCGGCGCTGTTCGCGTTCGAGGTGGCGTTGTTCCGGCTGGTGGAGTCGTGGGGCGTGCGGCCCGGTTTTGTGGTGGGTCATTCGGTGGGTGAGTTGGCGGCGGCTCATGTGGCGGGTGTGCTGGGGCTTGGGGATGCGTGTCGTCTGGTGGCGGCGCGTGCGGGGTTGATGGAGGCGTTGCCGGACGGCGGTGTGATGGTCGCCGTCGAGGCGACGGAGGACGAGGTCGCCGAGTTGCTGGCCGGTCGCGAGAGCGAGGTGGGTGTGGCCGCTGTCAACGGCCCGAACGCCGTGGTGATCTCCGGTGTGGAGAGCGCCGTCGAGGAGGCCGTCGGCCACCTCACCGGGCAGGGCAGGAGGGTGCGGCGGCTGACCGTTTCGCACGCGTTCCACTCGCCGTTGATGGACGGGATGCTGGAGGAGTTCCGTACGGTCGCCAAGGAGCTCGACTACCGCGCCCCGGAGATCCCCGTCGTCTCCACCCTGACCGG
>NZ_JABWDV010000415.1 GCF_013362995.1 Streptomyces sp. TRM64462
AGCCGCCCGCGCCGGTGCAGCCGCCCGCGCCGGTGCAGCCGCCCGCGCCGGCCCACCTTCCCCCGGACGGCACCGGCCGGGCCCCCGAGGACCGTCCCCGGCTGCCCAAGCGGCGTGCCCAGGAGCACCTCGTCCCGCAACTGCGCGACGAGCCCGTTCGCCGCCTCGGCGACGACCACGACCACGTCCTGCACGACCCCGGACTCATGGCGGCCTTCCAGCGCGGCATCGGCCTCGCCGAGTCAATGCCGCCACCGCATTCCGAGCACGGGCCGCAAGCCGCCGACGACGGCGAAGACCCCACCGCACCGCAGCGACACGACGAAGCGCACAAGGAGTAGATGCACCATGGCGAGCGATGTGCCGACCGTCCGTTCCTCGGATCTCGACTGGCTGCTGACCGGACTGGTCCAGCGCGTTCCGTACACCCGCAGCGCGGTTCTGCTCTCCTCGGACGGCCTGGTGAAATCGGTGCACGGCCTGGACCCCGACAGCGCCGACCACATGGCGGCCCTGTCGTCCGGTCTCTACTCCCTCGGACGCAGCGCCGGCGCCCGGTTCGGCGACGGCGGCGAGGTACGCCAGGTGGTCGTCGAACTCGACACCACCCTGCTGTTCGTCTCCACCGCCGGCTCCGGCACCTGCCTCGCCGTCGTCGCCGGCCGCGAGGCCGACGCCGCCGTCCTCGGCTACGAGATGGCGATGCTGGTCAAGAGCGTACGGCCGTACCTCGTGACACCCCCCAGGCACGCGGCGGCCGCCCCGGGCGTGCCGGGGCGCTGACCGTGCCGCCCCGGCAGGACCGGCCCTGGCTCGACGACGCGGCCGGCCGCCTCGTCCGCCCCTACACGGTGAGCGGCGGCCGCACCCGGCCCACGGCCACGCTGGACCTGCTCTCCCTGGTGATGGCCACGGGAACGGTGCCCCCGGCACCGCTCGGGCCCGAGCACAGCCTGGCCCTCGGGCTGTGCGACGCGCCGACCTCGGTGGCCGAGGTCGCGGCGCACTTACGGCTGCCCGCGGTCGTCACCAAGGTGCTGCTCTCGGACCTCGTGGAGTGCGGAGCACTCACCGCACGGGCGCCCCGCCACCACGACGACACCACCGACCGTTCCCTGCTGGAGGCAGTGCTCGATGGCCTACGACGACGGCTCTGAACGCCGGGAGAGCCGGGCCGAGAACCCCGAGAACGCCGAGAACGGGGACGTCTTCCCCACCGCCCTGAAAATCCTCGTCGCGGGCGGATTCGGCGTGGGCAAGACGACCTTCGTCGGCGCCGTGAGCGAGATCGAACCGCTCAGCACGGAGGAGCTGCTCACGCAGGTGAGCGCCGCCACCGACAGCCTGGAGGGCGTCGAGTCCAAGACCACCACCACGGTCGCCATGGACTTCGGCCGGATCACCCTCGACGCACGGCACGTCCTGTACCTCTTCGGCACCCCCGGCCAGGAGCGTTTCTGGTTCCTGTGGGACGAGCTGTCCGAGGGCGCGCTCGGAGCGGTCGTCCTCGCCGACACCCGGCGCCTCCAGGACTCGTTCTCGGCCGTGGACTTCTTCGAGCGGCGCGGCATCCGGTTCGTCGTCGCCGTCAACGAGTTCGACGGCTCGTACCGCTACGCACCCGGCGAGGTGCGGGCCGCCATCGACCTCAAGCCGGAGGTGCCGGTCGTGCTGTGCGACGCCCGGATCGCCGCCTCCGGGATCCAGACCCTGGTCACCCTGGTCCGGCATCTGCTGGCCACCGATCCGGCCCCGGCACCGGCGCCGAGCCATGGAGCACCTCGATGACGTACGAACCGACCGGACGCCTCCTGCTGACCCCCGTCGACCAGGAGGCCCCGCTGCGTGTGCGACGGCTGCGCCAGCTGGGCCTGGGGGAGCGGCCCGACCCCGCCTTCGACGCGTTCGCCCGCAGGCTCGCCGAGGTGACGGCGGCGCCCTACGCGATGGTCAACTTCATCGACGAGAACCGCCAGTTCTTCGCGGGCCTGCACACCCCGACGGGCACACACTCCGGTACGGGCCTCGGCGCAGCCGCCGGCGGGGCCGGCCGCTACATGGCCCGCGACCACGGCTACTGCCCGCACGTGGTGGTCCGCCGCAAGGCGCTGGTCCTGGAGGACGTCTGCGACTACCCCCGGTTCGCCGGCAACCCGGTCGTGGACGAGATCGGCATCCGGTCCTACCTCGGCGCGCCGCTGATCGACCGTACGGGCACCGCGCTCGGCACCGTCTGCGTCGTGGACACCGAGCCCCGGCCGTGGGGCCGGGCGGGCCTTGAGACGATCAAGTCCATGGCGGCGGAGCTGGTGGCCCAGATCCACCGCCGCGAGGACGGCCGCCTCTGAGCGCGCCGCGGAAGCGGTTAGTGATCAACGCCCGGAGTGCGGTATTGTTCTCGTGCACGCCGGGCCGGGGGAAACCCCAGGTCAGACGGGCATCGGGACGTGGCGCAGCTTGGTAGCGCACTTGACTGGGGGTCAAGGGGTCGCAGGTTCAAATCCTGTCGTCCCGACTTGAGAAAGTCGCAGGTCAGGGGCCGTTTCAGAGAAATCTGGAACGGCCCCTTGACCGTTTTTGGAGACCACTTGGGGACCAAGCCGCTCCTGGCCGGTCAGCGGGAGCCTGGAAGCGTACGAGGAGCGGGAGGCGAAGGCGCCGGCAGCGGCGGGGGATGGGGGCACGGGGCGTCCTTGACGGGCTCAGCCCGCCGGGGCGGGACAAGGGGCGAGACCAGGTCGGTCAGCGGTCCTGGGAGAGTGCCAGGAGTTCGGCGAAGGTCCCGCCGCCGTGGGCGAGGTCGTCGTACCGGCCCTGTTCGGTGATCCGGCCGTGCTCCATCACGATGATGTGGTCGGCGATCCTGGTGTTCTCCAGGCGGTGGGTGACCACGAGGGTGATGCGGTCGGCGGAGATGGCCTTGATCTGCTCGAAGATCTGATGCTCGCCCCGGGGATCCATCTGGGAGGTGGGCTCGTCGAGGATCAGCAGCTCGGGCCGGCGGTACAAGGCCCTGGAGCACGCGATGCGCTGCCACTGACCGCCGGAGAGCTCCGTGCCGCCCCAGAGGTCCCTGGCGAGGAGGGTGTCGAGACCGGCGGGGAGGTCTTCGACGGCGTCGCGCAGACCGACCGCGTCGACGGCCTCCCACACCGGGGCGTCGTCGTGGGTGCGGGGCTGGCCGAGGGTCACGTTCTCGCGGACGCGCAGCGGCCACTGCGCGAAGATCTGCGGCACCAGACCGGTGAGCGCCCACACGGTGGCGGGGTCCGCCCCGGCAAGGTCGGTGCCGTTCCACGAGACGGTGCCCTTGTCCGGCAGATAGACCCCGGTCAGCAGACGGGTGAGGGTCGACTTCCCCGAGCCGTTCGCCCCGACGATCGCGAGGATCTGACCGCGCCGCAGCGTCAGCGAGACCCCGTCGACGGCGGGCTTGTCCTTGCCCGGGTACCGGTAGACGACCTCCTCCAGGCGGATCTCGTCGACCGGTCCGGCGAGAAGGTCCGGCCCCCGGCGGGGCGCGCGGGCGGCGGCGTCGTCGAGGAAGGACTGCATGTCGCCGAGGTACAGGCTGGTGTGGAAGACCGCAGCGGCGCCGATGACCACCTGGGACAGCGCGGCCAGCGTGGTCTGCACGGCGATCACGGCCGTCGCGGCGACCGCGAGATCGACCCGGCCGGACACGGCCAGCCACGCCAGAACACCCCACGTCGCCAGCAGGAAGACGCCGCCGGCCAGCGCCGACAGCAGAGCGATCCGCAGGGTCCGTGGCGCGGCGGCCAGGCTGCGCCGGTCACACCGGTCGGACAGCGCCCGGTACCAGTAGACGAGGTAGTCGGTCATCGAGTTCGCGCGGACCTCGTCGCTGTACCGGGACTCGGTCGCCCACCAGCGCATCATCCCCCTCACGTTGCGGTCCGCCACGTTCGCGTAGTGGATCTCGTAGTCGACCCGCGCGCTCAGCACGGCTCCGACACCGGCGGGGAGGACGGCGAGCAGGAGCAGCGGCAGCATCAGCGGGTTCAGCACCGACAGAACGCCTGCAGCGGTGACCATGCGGATCACCGCCGACACGAACCGCTGCGCGTCGGTCACCATCACATGGGTCCGCATCACTCCCATCTCGGCCGCTTCGCGCCGGTCCGCGAACCCGTCTTCCGCGTACGCCACCGCCTCGACCCGGCACACCGACTCGACCAGCGCCGAGTCCGTCTCCGTCGTCAGACGTGGCGTGACCCGCCGCTCCGCGTACGAGGCCACCGCCCCGGCCGTACGAGCCAGCGCGGCGGCGAGCGCCACCACCAGCAGCGCCGGCAGCGCGCTCCGCAGCCGCTCCCCGGCGGAACCGGTGCCGAGGACGGGCTCCATGGCCCGGGCGGTGGCCGTCAGGAGCACGGCGGCGGAGACGCCCGTGACCAGCTGGCAGCCGACGAGCAGCTGCACGGCGCGCCGGTCGGTCCGCCACGAGAGCCTCGCGATGCGGCCCAGGACGGCGGGGATCTGTGCGCACATGCGGCGGAAGGAGACCTCGGCGAGCGGGTTGATCGCGTAAGGGCCGCTATAGGTGATCTCCGCGGGCGGGGGTGGAGGCGGCGTGGTCGGCTGCTCGTTCATGGGCGTCGAGGTCAACGGCGGGTCCTCCTGAGCGGTCGTCCGGCGCGGGTCGTGAAGCTCAACGACCCCGCCGAGATATCGAACTGGTGTCTTTCGGACTCCGTCGGATCCCCGGGATTCGGCGCGTGTCGGAGCGTGGAGGATGCACCGACCCGCGTCTCACAACGGAGCTCGCTCGCACGGTGGTTGGCCGAAACGCCGATGGCGACGCCTTTGGAGCGAGGGCGGGCGCGTTGGCGAACCACGGCATGTACGTGACTCGCCGCGTCGGCCTGGACCGGCTGTTGCCTCCCTCGCTGTCAGAGCATGGGTACCGGCGTCAGGGCCGCCCGGCGGGGGCGCACTCGCCTCGGAGGGTTAAAGCGGGACACATAGCGCGGGTGCGGAAAAACAGTACTGATCGGCAATCAGTTTATTAACGGCGTTTACTGTGCCAGGAGTACGCTGCGAACCAAACGCCGTATGGTTCTGCCCCCGACCTGAAGGACAACAGCATGGAAACCAAGCCCACCCGTCGCGCGCGGCTCCGCCAGCAGACGATCGCGGAGATCAAGGAAGCCGCCCTGAAGGCGTTGGCGGAGTCGGGCCCTGCGGGCATCACGCTGCGAGGGATCGCCCGCGAGCTGGGCATGACGGCGGCGGCGCTGTACGGCTACTTCGACACCCGCGACCAGCTGATCTCCACGCTCGCGGCGGACGCCTACAACGAGCTGGCCGACTCCCACGAGGCCGCCCTGGCCGCGCTCCCGCCCGAGGAGGCGGGCCGCCGGGTGCGCGCGGTGTGCGACACGTTCCGCACCTGGTCGGTCGCGAACCCGGCGGCCTTCCGGTTGATCTACGGTGACGGCCTGCCCGGCTTCAGCCCGCCGGCGGACGTCACGGAGGCGGCGCGGCGCTGCTGCATGGCGCTGCTGGACGTGGTCGCGGGCGCCTGGGAGCACGCGCCGGCGGCGATCCGTGAGGACGAGGCGGAGTGGTCGGACTTCCAGGAGTCGCTGGTCACCCCCGCCCGGGAGCAGTTCCCGCACCTGCCGCCGCAGGCGCTCGGACTGACGCTGCGGATCTGGGGACGGATGTACGGACCGGTGATGCTGGAGGTGTTCGGCCACCTCGGTCAGCAGATCGTCGACCCGTCCCAGGTGTATCGCCGCGAAGTTGAAGCGATCATTGAAATGCTAGGCCTCAGCGAGTAATTGCCTACGAATTGCAGACAGATGCCGGAGGGGTGGGTAGTAATTCGATGACAGTTTACCCTTCACGTAAATCCAACACCGCGGTCTCCGCAGGCGCGTGCGCGGTCCCGAGTCCCCGACTGCGCGAAAAGGGCCGGGCCGTCCCACGACGGCCCGGCCCCTCGCAGGGGCACGAAGGTCAGGCGGTGGCCCCGCCGTCCACCGCGAGCGTGGCGCCGGTGACGAACGCGGCGCCGGGCGAGACGAGATAGGCGACCGCCTCGGCGATGTCGGCCGGGGCGCCGTAGCGGCCGAGCGCGGTGCCGGCCCGCTGGAAGTCGGCCGAGGGGCCGTCCGCCGGGTTCATGTCGGTGTCGATCGGACCGGGGCTGACCTGGTTGACGGTGATCCCGCGCGGGCCCAGGTCCCGCGCCAGTCCCCGGGTCAGACCCAGGATCGCGGCCTTGCTGACCGCGTACGGGGTCATCCCGCCGCCCGGGACCCGCTCGCCGAGGCAGGAGCCGATGTTCACGATCCGGCCGCCCTCGGGCAGGTGGCGGGCCGCGGCCTGCGCGGTGAGGAGCGCGCCGCGCACGTTGACGTGCAGGGTGCGGTCGACCACCTCGGGGGTCACGTCGGTCAGTTCGGCGCCGCTGAGGTCCATGAAGCCGGCGTTGTTGACCAGGATGTCGAGGCGGCCGAAGTGGGCGACGGCGGCCTCCACGGCAGCGGCCGGGCCCTCGTGGCCGGCGGCGTCGGCCCGGATCGCGAGGGCCTTGCCGCCCGCCTGCTCGATCTCGGCGACCACCTCGTCGGCCGCCGCGGCGGCGCGGGTGTAGGTGAGGGCCACCCGGATCCCGTCGGCCGCCAGCCGGCGGGCGATTCCGGCGCCGATGCCGCGGCTGGCGCCGGTGACCAGGGCGACCCGGTCCTGCGCGGGGGACGGCGTGGTGGGGTCAGACACGGGTCAGCCTTTCGGTGGTCGGGAGCGGGGAGTCCGCGGCGGCGGGTGCGGAGGGGGTGTTCCGGCGCAGGACTTCGGGCAGCAGCGTCAGCAGCCCGAGCACGGCCATGGCCGCCCCCGTCCACAGCGGGGCGCGCAGGCCCCAGTGCGCGACGCCGATGCCGCCGACCCAGGACCCGACGACCACGCCGAGAGTGATGAAGGAGGTGTGGACGGTGTTGACCAGAGGGCGGTCGTTGGCTGTGCGCATCACCCGGGTCACCATCGCCGGGTTCATGGTCACGCCGACCAGTCCGATGCCGGTCATTGCGACGAGCGCCGTGGCCGCGTTCCCCGCGCCGAGCGCGAACACCGTCAGGAACACGGTGTTCAGCGCCAGGCCGGTGCCGAGCACCGCCAGGGTGTACCGGTCGGCGAGCCGGCCCACCACGGCGTTGCCGAGGACGGTGGCGGCGCCGTAGAGCACCAGCAGCAGCGGGACCGTGCCCGCTGCGAAACCGGTGACGTCGGTGAGGATCGGCACGAAGTAGGAGAAGGCGGCGAAGGTGGCGCCGATGATGAGCATGCTGGTGGCGAAGGCGGCCCACAGCCGGGCGTTGCGGAACGCGCCCAGCTCGGCCCGGACCGAGCCGCCGGCGGCGCCGGTCTCCTCCTTGGCCAGGGCCGGGACCGCGCCGCAGGTGACGGCGAGGGCCAGCGCGGCCAGGGCGGCGACCGCCCAGAAGGCGAACCGCCAGCCGTAGTGCTCCCCGGCCAGCTGCGAGAGCGGCAGGCCGAGCACGGTCCCGACCATCAGGCCGCCGAGCACGATGGAGGTGGCACGGCCGCGCACCTCGGGCCCTGTGACGCGGACGCAGACGGCGAGCGCGACGCCGAAGAACGCGCCGGAGGCGGCTCCGGTGACCAGGCGGGCGGCGACCATCAGGGCGTAGCCGGTGGCGAGGGCGCCGAGCGCCTGGCCGGCGAGGAAGAGGACGTACAGGCAGACCAGGGCGGTCTTCTGGCGCAGCTTCAGCAGGACGGCGGTCAGCAGGGGTCCGCCCACGGCCATGGCCGCGGCGTAGACGGAGACCAGGTAGCCGATCTGCGGGATGCCGGCGCCCAGGTCCTCGGAGAGCTGGGGCATGAGCCCGGCCACCAGGAACTCGCTGGTGACCATCGTGAAGATGCCCAGGCCCAGGACGTAGATGGCGAAGGGCACGGCTCAGACCCCGTCCGTGAGAGAGGGGCCGGACAGCGGGGCCCGGGGTGACTCCTCGTACTGGTACGAGCCGAGCGTCTCGGCGATCTCCTTGGCCCGGGGGTTGTCCGCCGGGTCGAAGACGGGGATCGGCTCGCCGGGGCGGGCCTCGGTGCCGGCCTGGAGGAAGAACTCCTCGAAGCCGCTCGGGGTGAAGATCAGCAACTGCTTGGCGGCGTGCAGGCCCTTGTTGCGGAAGCGGTGCACGGTGCCCTTGGGGACGAAGACGAAGTCGCCGGCCCGGACGTCGTAGGTCTGCCCGTCGGCGTAGAACTCCAGCTCGCCCTCGAGGAGGTAGAAGGCCTCGTCCTCGTTGCGGTGGTCGTGGGCGGGCGGGCCGCCGCCGGGCGGCACGGAGGCCTCCAGCAGCGTGATGGTGCCGCCGGACTGCGCGGTGTCGACCTTGACGGTGTAGACGTCGCCGTTGAGCCAGACCGAGGGGCCTTGGCCGGCGGGGATGTGCAGCACCTTGCCTAGGGCCGGCGGGTGCTCGCCGTGGAGTTGTTCGTTCAGTGACATGGGATACGGACCTCAGGGGGCGGGGACGGGTACGGGTACGGGAGCCGGGCCCGGTACGGGGGCCGGGCCGGCAGGGGCGGGGGTGTGCGGCGAGACCAGGCGGGTGCCGTCGGGCAGCTGGCCGGTGCCGCCGGCCGCGGCCTCCCGGCCGTCGCACTCGGTGGTGAGCACTTCCAGCCAGCCGTCGGCGCAGCCGGCGAAGACCCGGCCCGCCGCGCCGTGCACGACGAGGCCCGGCACCGGCGGCTGGCCGGGGGCGCCGGCGGGCTCCGGATCGGCGGACAGGATCCGCACCCGGCGGCCCGCCTCGTCGGCCGTCCAGGCGCCGGGCGAGCGGTAGCCGGCCCGGACGTGCCGTGCCACGACGGCGGCGGGCGACCGGAAGTCCAGGCGCAGGTCGGCGTCCGAGGGGCGGCCGAAGTACGAGCGCAGCGACGGGTCCTGCGGGATCGGGCGGTAGCTTCGGTCGACGAGCTGCGGAATGAGCTCCAGCAGCATCAGGACGTTGGCGCGCTCCTGGGCGGTGCGCAGCTCGATCGCGGTCTCGCGGCCGGTGAGCGGCACCTGGTGCTGCATGATCAGGTCGCCGCTGTCCAGGACGGGCGCCATCTCGATGGCGGAGACGGCGGACTCGGTCGCGCCCTCGCGGATCATCCAGTAGAAGGGCGAGAGGCCGGCGAAGGCGGGCAGCGGCGAGGGGTGGAAGTTGACCGCCGTGACCCGGGGTACCGACAGCAGCCGCTCGCGCATGATCTGCTGGAAGTTCGCGACGATGAAGTAGTCGGCGCCGTAGTCCGCCAACTCCTCGATGAAGGCCGGCCGGTTGACCGAGGCGGGCCGCAGCACCGGCACGCCGAGCGCGGCGCCCTGGGTGACCAGGTCGACCTGCTCGGGGTCGTCGGTGAAGTACGAGCAGCGCTTGCCCTGCGGAGAGGTCACCACCGCGGCCAGGTCGACCTGCGGGTGGCCGTGGAGCATGCTCAGGAACGGCGAGCCGAGCTTGGAGTTGACCTCCGAGAACAGCACGACGCGTATGCGGCCCGCGGGATCCGTGGGGGCCGTGGGAGCCATGGGTCGGGAAACCTTTCTCTGGAACGGACGGGAACGGGCCGGTCTAGAAGAAGGGGCTGGTCGACTTCCCGCCGAGCAGCACGTTGCCGGTGAGCTGGAGGATCGAGTCCTGGGCGACCGCGTGCTGGTTCATCGTCCAGGCGTCGCGCAGCCAGCGGTCCAGCGGCGAGGGCTTGTAGACGGAGGAGCCACCGACCAGGTCGAAGAGGGTCTGGACGATGTCGCGGCCGGTGCGGAAGGCGTGCCGGCGGGCGATGGCGGTGGCCACCCGGGCGTCGTCGGTCAGCTCGGTGCCGCCGGCCAGTGCGTCCCACTGGCGGGTCAGGCTGGCGTACACCCCGGAGCGGGCGGCGAGGAGTTCGCCCTCCAGCCGGGCGATGGTGCTCTGGACGCGGTGGTCCTGGGTCCAGGGGGTGCCGGTCTCGCGGTCGGTGCGGTGCCGGGCCAGCTCCCGCACGTGATCCAGCGCGGCGCGCGCCACGCCCAGCGGGATGCCGGACATCTTGCGCAGGATCGCGTCGGGGCTGGCATGCAGGGGGCCGGTGCGGCGCGGGCCGGAGAAGCTGAAGGAGCGCTCCTCGGGGACGAACAGGTCCTCGCAGGAGTAGTCCTGGCTGCCGGAGCCGGCCAGGCCCGTGGTGTGCCAGGTGTCGTGGAAGGTGTAGGCGTCCGGCCGCGAGATCAGCACCCGCCAGTGCGTGGGCTCGCCGGTGACCGGGTCCGGCTCCGGGTTGCCGTCCTCGTCCACGATCAGGCAGCCGGCGCCGAGCCAGTCGCAGTGGGCGGAGCCGGAGCCGAACTTCCAGCGGCCGGTGAGCCGGTAGCCGCCCTCGGTGCGCACGGCGCGGCCCTGCGGATAGATCCAGCCGGAGTTGGCCAGGTCGAGCGAGGGGTACATCCGGCGGGCGACCTCGTCGTCGAGGTAGCCGGAGTAGATGCCGGAATCCATGCCGATCATCGCGCACCAGGCGGTGGAGGCGTCGCCGGTGGCGAGGGTCTCGATCAGCTCGCACTGCTGCATGGAGGTGAGTTCCGGGCCGCCCCACGTCTTGGGCATGGCGGCACGGAAGACGCCGCCGTCGCGCAGCAGGGCGACGATGTCATCGGGCAGGGTGCGGTTGGCCTCGATGCGGGGTCCGGCCTCGCGCAGCAGCGGCACCAGGGTGCGGGCGTGCGCGAGGATCGCCTCCGCGGTGTCGGGGATCTGCGCGGGGGTGGCTTCGGTGGTCGCGGTCATGGCTGGGTCCTTCGGTGAGCTGGGTGGTCAGAGGTAGCGGCCGGGCGCGAGCGTGCGGCGCGGGTCGACGAGCGTGGCGATGTCACGGACCAGCTCGGCGTCGGCGGCGTCCGGGGCGTGGGTGCGGCCCCAGCCGCCGTGCGCGGCGTCCAGGCGGTACGGCGCCCAGCCGGAGTCGGCGAAGAGCGCGTACGCCCGGTCGAGCGCGCGGTGCGCGGCCTCGGCCTGGGTGGTCCGGTCGAAGGGGAAGGAGACGACCAGGTCGATGACGTCGGCGTCGAGGGCGTTGACGGTGGCGCCGGGCCGGATGCCGGTCTCGGCGTGGACGGTGTCGAGCAGGGCCAGGGCGCGGGAGGTGTCGGTGCCGGTGAAGGGGATCAGCGGCAGGAAGAACAGCCAGCCGTTGCCCTCGGTGTCGACGAGGTCGGCGCGGGTGCCGGTCGCGGAGGCGAGCATGTCCTCGTTGAACTCGACCGAGCCTGCGTAGGCCGCCTGGACGACCTTGGAGACGGTGTCGTCGGCCGCGGGCTCCTCTCCGGCCGTGATCCGGTCGAACAGGCCGGTGGCACGGGCCTCTTCGACGAGCGCGCCGACCAGGGCGTCGAGGGTGCCGGCGGTGGCGTCCACGCACAGGTGGGCGAGGTAACCGTGGCCGCGCTCGCCGCCGTACGTGGCGGTGGAGGCGGTGTCGTAGATCTTCACGACGCCGGAGACCACGTTGCCGGCCCGCCAGCGGTGTATCAGGTCCACGGCTTCGGACAGCCGCTCGCGGCCGAAGGAGAGCCGGACCACGCGCTGGGCCTCGGGGCGCGGCAGCAGCCGGACCACCGCGGCGGTGACGACGGCCAGCGGGGACTGTGTGAACAGGTGCAGGGTGCTGGGGCCGAGGCCGTACGGGTTGGCGGCGGCGCCCGCGGTGGTGCCCGGCCACCAGCCGGTGCGCACCAGGCGGCCGTCGGGGAGCACGGCCTCCAGGCCGAGCAGGTCTTCGGTGCGCTGGCGACGCAGGCCCACGCCCCGGTCGACGAGGTTGCCGACGAGGGAGGTGTGGCCGGAGGAGGCGGTGACGTTGAGCATGCGGTCGGTGCCGGCGAGCCGGGCGGCGAGGGCGGCCTGGGTGACGCCGGGCTCGACGACGGCGTACCCGGCGTCGGTGTCGAGGGCGCGCACGGCGTCGAGGCGGTCGAGTTCGAGGCGGACCACGGGTCCGGCGGCCGGCTCCTTCGAGCCCAGGCCCCAGTTGCGGCCGGTGGAGACGGCGTGCAGGCCGGGCAGGCCGGCGCGGGTGCCGCCGTGGGCGTCGAAGGC
This sequence comes from Streptomyces sp. TRM64462, assembly GCF_013362995.1. Taxonomy (GTDB): domain Bacteria; phylum Actinomycetota; class Actinomycetes; order Streptomycetales; family Streptomycetaceae; genus Streptomyces. Next base: position 12,126 of record NZ_JABWDV010000415.1, read on the forward strand.
GCGGACGACGAGCCGTACGTCCTCGGTGCTTCCGGGACGCAGGACGCCGTGCAGCGGGCGGGCGGCGAAGGCGGAGACGTTCGCCTCGGCGGGCAGCGGACCGGCGGCGCCGCCGTCGGAGCGGATCACGTGATCGGGGCCGAGGACGGCGGCGACGGTGTCCAGGACCGTGTCGAGGACGGGAGCGGGGGCGGTCCCCGCGGCGCCGTCCTGGGCCGCGGGGAGGTCGGGGCGGGTGGCGGTTTCGGGCATGGCGAATCCTCGGAGGTGCGTACGCGGACGACGGCGTACGGAACGTGGTGGGAGGGAAGGAGGCGCAGGGCCGGCTCGGGCCGCCGGGCGGCTCGGATGCCGGGCTCAGGTGCCGGGCTCGGATACCGGGCTCGGGCTCACGTGGTGCGTTGAGCTCGGGTGGCGGGCCGGGGCTGTGCCTCGGTCGGACGTGGAATCGGGCGGGGACCCGGCTCGGATCAGGGCTCAGGTGCCGGGCCGGGTCGGGGCCGCGCCGGCGAGGTAGGCCGGTACGGGCCGACCGGGCCGGTCCCAGCGGAGGTGGGCCAGCACCCGCAGTGTGCGGGCGGGTGCCCCGTCGAAGGCGGCGTCCTGCGCGCAGAGTGCGGGCAGGTCCCAGCCCGCCTCGTGCAGGACGAGCGCCGGGTTGGTGGCGGTGAGGTCCGGGGTCTGGGTGAACATCAGGCTGAGCAGGTCGGCCCGTTCGAGGCGGTTGGCCGCCAGGAGCGCGGCGAGCAGGTCGTGGGTGGCACGGGCGATGGCCGGCGCGGTGTCGTCGGCCACGGCGATGGCGCCGCGCACGGCGGCGAGGCCGGCGGCCGTGGACGTGCCGTCGGGCGTCCGGGCTCCCGTCCGTCCGCCCGCGACGGCCGGCGGCGTCGTCCCGGGACCCGCCGCCGGAGTGGCGCGCGGGCCCGCTTCCGGGCTCAACTCCCGTCCGCGGCGGCGGAGGTGAAGCGCCCCTGGTGGAACACCAGGGCGTCCTGCGGCTCCTCGGAGCATGTGGTGTGCAGGACCCGGGCCAGGAAGAGGCTGTGGTCCCCGCCCGGGTAGGTCTCCTCGACCTCGCAGGCGAGCGAGGCGAGGGCCCCGGGCAGCACGTCGTGCCCCTCGGCCGAGCGGTCGAGGAAGGCCCCCAGGGTGTGCCCGGACGGCTTCTCCCGGGAGGCGAACAGGCGTGCCACATCGCCTTGGTGGGCGGCGAGCAGGTGGATCCCGAGCCGGCCGCTGGCGGCGATGACGGGGTGCGCGCGTGCGGTCTTCATGACGGAGACCAGGACGCGTGGCGGGTCGAGCGAGACCGAGGTGAACGCGTTGACGGTCATGGCCACGGCGGACTCGTCGCTGCCGCTGCTGAGGACGGTCACCCCGGTGGGATAGCGGCGCATGACGTCCCGCAGATCCGCGGGCGCGCGGCCCGCGGTCGTGCCGCGGGCATGGGTGATGGATGGTGCAGGCATGACTCCCCCTTCGCACGGTAGTGCGAATCCTGTTGCCGCCTAAACGCTAGCGCGACTTGTGAACGCTGATAGCTTTTCTAACACAGATTGCGCCACACTGGTCAACCGAGACCCCGTCAACAAACCGCTTGCACAAGGGAAAACCGTGACGCCACCGCCCTGCCGCACCGCCCAAGCAGCGCTCCGTTCCCGCCATTTGGCGATGCTCGCCCTCGGCGGCGTCATAGGCGCCGGACTGTTCGTCGGCACCGGCGCCGGGCTCGCCGCCGCCGGGCCCGCGGTGCTCGTCTCGTACCTGCTGGCCGCAGCGCTCGCCCTGGCGATCATGCGCATGCTGGGCGAACTGGCCGCCGCCCTGCCGGAGTCGGGGTCCTTCTCGGTCTACGCGCGCCGGGCGCTGGGGCCGTGGGCGGGGTTCACGACCGGCTGGCTGTACACGTGGGTCACAGCGGTCGCCATCGCGGTGGAGGCCCTGGCCGGCGCGGCGATCCTGCACACGTGGTGGCCGTCCGTGCCTTCGTGGGCCTTCACGCTCGCCGCGATGACGATCTTCACTATGGTGAACATGGCAGACGTACGGACCTTCGGTGAGGCCGAGTTCTGGTTCGCCTCGCTGAAGGTCCTGGCGGTCCTCGCCTTCATCGCGCTGGGCGCCGCGGCCCTCCTCGGACTGCTGCCCGGCACCCACTCACCGGGACTGGCGCACCTCGCCGGCGACGGGGGATTCGCCCCGCACGGCCTGTCCGGCATCGTGACGGCGCTCCTGGGAGTGGTGTTCGCCTTCGGCGGCATGGAGGTCATCGGCATGGCGGCGGCCGAGTCGCACGACCCGGGCCGCAGCATCCGCACCGCGGTCCGTACCGCGATCTGGCGGATCGCCCTGTTCTACCTCGGGTCGGTTCTCGTCCTCGTGCTGCTCCTGCCCTGGCGGTCGGCGCGCCCCGGCGAGAGCCCGTACGTCGCCGCGCTCGTCCGCCTCGGCATCCCGCACGCCGACGTGATCACCCAGGCGGTGATCCTCGTGGCCCTGCTCTCGGCCCTCAACGCCAACCTGTACGGCACCTCGCGCATGCTGCACTCGCTCGCCGAGCGCGGCGAGGCACCCCGGGCACTGGCCCGCCGGACCGGGCGCCGGGTGCCGGCCCGCGCGGTGGCCGCCGCCTCGGCCGTCGGCTTCGCCGCGGTCGTCCCGGAGGCCCTGGCCCCGGGCGCGGCCCTCCCGCTGCTGGCCAAGGCGATGGGCGCGGCGATGCTGTTCATGTGGCTGGCGCTGGCCTGCTCCCACCTGGTCCTGCGCCGGTCTCTGGAACGCGCCGGCCGTCTGGTGCTCCGCACCCGCGGCTTCCCGGCCACCACGCGCGCGGTGATCGGTGCCATCGCCGTCCTCATGGTGCTGATGGCCTTGTCCTCCGCCACCCGCCCCCAACTCCTCACCTCCGGAGCCCTGTCCGCAGCCCTGGCCCTGACCGGCGCGCATCTCCACCGACGCCACCGTCGGAACCCGGGTCGGCGGACCACTTCCCCGGCCCCTTCCGCTGCGTCGCGGGAACCGTACCCGCCGGCGCGACAGCACTCGGTCCCGGCCGGCGACTGACCGATGGCCGCGCGGGGCGGGGCTCATCGGTGTCCGGGTGTCGCGCACCGGGATGCGGCCCCTCCTATGTGCGCTGCCGGAAGGGCCGCCTTCGGCCCGGTTCACGGCATCGCCGCAGGCCTCGTCCCCTCGTCGAAGTCGGCGAACAGTCGGCCGAGGTCGTCGCGCACAAGGGCGAGCTGCCCGACCTCGGACACGCGATCCTCTTCGACTTCACGAGCCTGACGGGCTCACGGAGGCCGTCCCCGTACGCGCGAGTGGAACCGATCACGATCACGGGGACGGTGTCCGGAGGGACGGCGCGGGCAGCGTGCGCTCCACGGGTGGACGCTACCCTGCGCCCGTGGCGAGCGGTGTGTACTGCGTGGGGCAGGTGATCAGCGCGTCTCGCCGGTGTTGTGCCCCGCCCATGCGATGTCGTCCACTGCCAGGCCCGGGTCACGGGCCAGTGTCGCGGGAGTCATCCCGGCGAATGCCATGACCTCGCGGTGGAGATGGGACTGGTCGGCGTAACCGCACTCCGTCGCGACGCGGGCCGCACTGCCGCCTGCGGTCAAGTGATGGGCCGCATGGTGGAAGCGGACCAGTGTCCCGGCGCGCTTGGGAGGCAGGCCGATCTGTGACCGGAACCGGGACCACAGGCGCCTGCGGCTCCAGCCGACCTCCGCTGCCAGATCTTCGACCCTGACCAGGCCGCGGCTGACAGCGATCTGGTTCCAGGCCCAGACCACCTCCGGGTCCACCGGTGGCCCCATCCCGCGGCGGCGGGCGAGGAAGGTGTCCGTCAACGCGAAACGGTCCTCCCAGGACGGGGCCTCACCGAGTTGCTCCCGCAGCCGTGCCGCGTCCCGGCCCCACAGGTCGTCGAGGGGAACCACGGTATGGTCCAGGTCCGCCGGGCCGACCCCCAGCACGGTGTGCGTGACCACCGGAGACAGGTGTACCTCCACGCATGCGACGTTCTCTCCCCGCATACGCACTGCACCGGAGGCAAGCCCGGCGACGAGGCTTCCGCGCTGTTGCCGGCCGACGGCGTCGCCCACGATCAGCGGACCTTCGCCGAACTCGACGACCAGGGTGAGGGCCGGGCGCCGGATCACCGGCAGGTCGACGGGACCCGTGCCCCGATCGCGGAATCCGGCCAGGCTGACACCGCTTGTCCGGCTGTGCCACGGTGGCCGCGCGACCTCCCACCTGGCCACAGCCTCACGCTCACGCAGGGCGGATCGCATCACCCCATGCTACGGGGAGACCGATCGGGAACATTCGTCCAAGACACTCGAGCGCGCGGGCGGTGACAGTGGGCTCATGAGCGACATCATCATCCAGAACGCCTTCCAGGCGTTGGCCAGTTATGACCACGACCGGATCTCCGCGGTCTTCACCGAGGACGCCGAGTGGCTGTCGCCCCCCGGTAACGCCACCGCCACCGCGCTCGGGGCGACCAACCACATGGTCGGCAGGAACGCCATCGCGCGCTTCTTCACCGAGGACTTCCCTCGTGTCTTCGTGCGTGACGTCACCGTCACCTTCCTCGGTCTGCACGCCGATCCCGGACGGGGGGTGGCAGAGGTCACCATGACGGCGACGCTCGCCAACGGACACCACTACAGCAACGACTACTGCTTCGTCTTCGAACTCCGGGACGGGTTGATCCACCGGGTCCGTGAGTACGCCGACACAGCCCGCGGGCACCGCACGCTCTTTGGCGAAGTTCCGCAGGAGATACATCGAACTGGCCACGAGCCGGTCGGCCCCGACAACCAGCAGGTCTGAGCCGCCGCACCATCGACAGCCGCAACGCTGGTGACCACTGGCGGCCAGATCTCTCCCCACCAACTGGCCACTATCACCCACCGGCCCTCTTGGTGAATTCAGGCCGGTCCGGTGCCTTGCCTTGCGGCCCATGTGGTGGAAGCCAAGGCTCTCGCGTACCAGCAGGGCGGAGCGGCCGGACTCGGGGCAAGTTGCAGCAGTTCTTGCCGGAGCCCCGCCGCGCGCCCCGTGCCGGGGCGGTGCGCCTGTCCATACCGTTCGGCGTCGGTGTCGACGTGGACACGCGGCTGCTCTTCGTCGACTCCGGGCCGGGCTCCGGCGGCGGTGGAGGCGCCAGCTGCCGCCTGTTGCTGCACGGCTCCGCCCAACACCTGCTGGGCTGGACGCCCCGGCTCACCGACGGCCCCACGCTGAACGAGACCGACGGCGGCGACAGCGTCGGCGCCGTCTTCCTCGACCACGGCGCATGCCGTTTGTGGACGGTTTTCCATGGACCGAAACGCTCCCGGCAGCTCGCGCCACTGCACTCCGGACTCCGGTGCCCACTCGGCGTCCGTCAGATCCCCCCGACTCATCGTGATCAGAACAACGGCTACCTGACCGACGAGACCCGCCCAAAGTAGCCGGGCTTCAGCAGCCAGGACTCGATCTGCCGGGTGAGGGGCAGTGCGGTGCCGAGGACGACGCGCGCGACGATGAGCAGCGCCGTGACGCCGAGGACGGCGTTGTCCGTGTACAGGCCGGGCAGGGCGAGCGCCGCCACCGGTATCAGCGCGACCACCGTCATGCCGAGCGCTGCGGCCAGGACGATCCGCACCCGGATGTAGGCGAGGTACTCGACGGTCTGCCGCCCCTGCCGGATACCCGGGACGAAACCCCCACCGCGCTGCAGGTCGCCCGCGACCTCGTCGGCGTCGAACGCGATGACCCCGCGGAGGAACGCGTACGCGAAAACGAGCAGGACGTAGGCCGCCAGGATCCACGGAGCCGGTGGCGCGGGCAGCAGAAACAGCAGGGAGGCGGGGATCATCACCGCGAAGCCGCCCTGGCCGCCGCGGACCGGGACATAGGCCGCGCTGCCGCCGTACGACCGGCGGCCGATCATCCGCTTGGCGTACTGGACCGGGACCCGCCGCTCGCTCTGGCGGACGGTGACGAACAGGGCTGTGACGAGCGCCAGGGCGACGAGGAGGACCAGCGGAGCCGACATGCCGGCCAGGCCGTCGCCCCGCTTCCGCGCCGCGTTCCACACCTGCCCCGGAAAGACCGCCGCGACCTGGGCGAGAAGGAGAATCGACAGGCCCTCACCCAATCCACGGTCGGTGATGATCGCGCTCAGCCACATGACCACAGCTGTGCCCCCTGTCATGCAGACCACCATGGTGATCTGCGCGAGGGCGCCGGTGCCGTACAGGACACTCGCATCCGCCGCGGCGGTCGAGGTGCCGGCGAGCGGGGGGCGGCCGTCGGCCGTCATCCTCACCACCACGGTGGCGAGCGCCGCGCTCACCAGGACGGCGACGCACCGGGTGGAGCGCGCGAGCCTGGCGTGAGCGGCCTGGTCCGCCTCCGCCAGTGCCCGCAGGCCGGGGATCAGCAGGCCGCCGAGCCCCACGACGTAGTGCGCGGCGATGACCGGCAAGACCCCGAGCGCGAGCACCGAGAGCTTCGCCAGTCCGCCGCCGCTGAGCAGGTCGAGGAGTCCCAGCAGTTGCCCGGTCGCCGGATCGGTCGCCGCCAGCGCTGTGCTGTCGACCCCGGGCAGTGGCACAGTCTGGCCGAGTCGGAACAGTGTGATGACGAGCAGTGTGACAAGCAGCCGCCGTCGCACTTCGGGCACCTGGAATGCGCGTATGAACACCGTCGAGTCCCCCTGCTCCTATGCCCTGTCAAGCCGCCGTCCACGCGGGGCGCCTGTCAGGCGCGCCCGCCCGCTTGCAGACGACGCAGATGCGCCGCGGCCTTCGCCGAGCCCTGCGCGGCGGCCTGCCGATACCACTGCACGGCCTCCTGCGGGCGCGAACGTTCGAGCATCTCACCGAGGTTGAGCATGCCCATGGGCTCGCCCGCCTCCGCCGAGCGGCGGTACCACCGCTCGGCGTCCGCGGCACGGTCGCTGTGCCGGAGGATGTTGCCAAGGTTGTTCATGGCCTGTGGATTCCCCTTGTCTGCGGCCCGCCGGTACCACTGCTCGGCCTCCGCCTGCCGCCCGGCCCGCTCCACCAGACCGGCCAGGCTGAACATGGCCGATGGATCACCCTTGTCGGCGGCGGCGCGCAGCCATTTCTCGGCCTCCGCCGTGCGCCCTCTTTCCCCCAGCATCATTCCCAGCACCAGCATCCCTTCCGCCTCGCCCTGCTCAGCCGCACCGCGAAGCCACCGCTCCGCCTCGTCCATCCGGTTGCCCCTGAAAGCGCGGAAACCCTCCTGGACCATGGCGCGGGCGTATCCCTGCTCGGCGGCGCGCCGCTCCCATTGGGCGGCCTCGCCCTCCTGCCCCATCCTCTTCAGCACCACGGAGAGGTTGTGCATCGCCATCGGGCTGCCGAGTTCCGCCGCGCGGCGGAACTGCTGCGCGGCGTCCGCCGTACGGCCCTGGTCGAGCAGCGAGGCACCCAGGTGGATCATGGCATCGGTGTCGCCGGACCGGGCGCCTCGGCGGTGCCGGGCGTCCCAGGTGTCCAGCTCCGGATTGCCGGTCATCTGTACGATCGCCTGGAGCAACGGCTCCATTGCCCCGGCAGCGCCCGCGGCGGTGTGCTGGTCCCGCTTTCGGCCGAACACGGCGGCCCCTTTCGTCGTCTCCGTCGTCTCGGTCGTCGTCGATCCCGGTGAACCGCTTGGCGGATCGCAGGCGGCCAACTCCCAGTCGAGTTCCCATACTCGTACGATCCCGTCGGCGCCGGCGGACAGCGCCGAGCAGGCGTCCGGGGCGAACAAGGCGTCCTGGAACCCGCCCTTCGGGCCGTCGAGCACCCGCAGGCAGCGGCCGGTGGCGAGCTCCCACAGCCGCAGGGCCCCATCGGTGCCGCGGGAGAGCGCGAAGCGGCCGTCGGGAGTCAGCCCTACGGCCCGGGCGTGTCCCGGCTGCTCGTCGAGCACCCGCAGGCAGGCACCGGTTTCGGTGTCCCACAGCCGGATCCGGGCGTCGCCAGGGCCGCCGCAGGACACCAGCAGCCGTCGCTCGGTGGCCGCGCAGATCGCCTCCGCCGGGGCGGTGTGGCCGCGCAGTACCCGCAGGCAGCGGCCGGTGTCCAGGTCCCACAGCTGGACGGCGTTCCCCGCCCCGCAGGTCGCGGCGGTCCGGCCGTCCGGGGCGAGCCACAGTTCCGGCGACCGGCCGTGGTCCCCGTCGAGTGTTCGCAGACATTTCCCGCTCGCCATCTCCCAGAGGCGTACGCGGTGGTCGGCACCCCACACCAGGGCGCGCTGCCCGTCGGCGGTGAACCGGGCAGCGGCCGCGCCCAGGGTGAGACGGAGCTCGGCCTGACGCGTGCCGGTGGCCACGGACCAGGCGTCCAGTGAGCCGTCGGCGTTCGCGGTCAGCACCATACGTCCGTCGGCGGTGAACTGGACGCCTTTGAGGACGTTCATTCCGTGGCTGTCCGGCAGACCCTCGATCACCGGCCCGCGCTCGCCGGACTCCGCGTCGAGGACGTGGAGGGTGTGGGCGAGCCGGACCGCCGCCGTCCGGCCGTCCGGCGACAGCGCCAGGGTCGCCGCCTCGGAGTCGAACCGGGCCAGGGCCCTCGTCGGCCAGGCCGCGCGCAGCCCCGTGCGGGTGACGCGCCGGTCGCGGGCCAGGGCCCGCCAGGCGGCGAGTGCCCGCGGGGCCCGCTCGTGGCCGGGGACGGTGCGCGCCTGGGTGAGCAGGTCCAGGGCGACGGCGCCGCGGCCGGCCAGCCGCGCCTGTTCCGCCGCCTCGACCAGGGCGGCCACCCTGCCGTCCAGGCTGCTCAGTTCGGCGTGCCGGCGGGGGCGGCTGAGCCGTATCGCCGCCGTGTACGGCTCGGGCAGCAGCCATCGGCGCGCGGTGTTGTCCCGCCCGGCGGAGAGCAGGTGCCGGCCGTCGTCGAGGAACACCACGGACTCGACCTCTCCCCGGTGTCCGCGGAAGGTCCGCAGGGTGCGGCCGGTGGCGGCGTCCCACAGCCGGACAGCGCCGTCCCGGCTCGCCCCCGCCAGGAGCCGGCCGTCGGGGCTCAGGTCGAGGCACGTGGCCGGGGCGTCGAAGGAGCGCAGGAGTTCACCGGTGTGCGGGTCCCACACATGGATGCCGCCGCCGAAGGGGGCGGCGGCAGCCGCGGTGCGTCCGTCCGCGGTGAGGCAGAGGGGAGAGCCGAACAGGTTCCGCACCGGCATGACCGTCTGCTCGCGCGCCCCGTCCGGGTCACACAGGAACACCATGCCCTCGCCCCCGTGGAACAGCAGCCGTCGGCCGTCGGAGGTCGCCTGCACGGGCCCGCTGTGGAAGCCCTCCAGGGTGTAGCGGACCCGGCCCGTGGTGACGTCCCAGCCGAGGACCGTGCCGTCACTGGTGCCCGCGACCACCAGGCCCGGCTCCGGGAGGAGCCGGAGCCCGCGGACGGCGGTGTCACCGGAGCGATAGTCCGGCGTGAAGGTCTGCAGACAGCGGCCGTCGGTGAGGTCCCACAGGCGGACCAGGCCGTCGGAGCCCACGCCCACGGCCTGCCGCCCGTCGGCGCCGAGATCCACGGGGCCGCGCATTCCGTCCAGTTCACGCAGGCAGCGGCCGGTGTCCAGGTCCCACAGGCGGACCATGCCGTCGAAGGCCGTCAGCGCACGGCGCCCGTCGCGAGTGAGCCGGATCTCGATGTCGGGCTTCCGGTACGGGTACCAGGGCACGTCCCGTACGTCGCCGACGGCACCGGGGCCGACCGCGCCCCGCTCCCGGTGCACCTCGTCAAGGAGCGGGCGCACCCGCTCGGCGTCCTGCGCGTCGGCGCGGGCGGCTTCGAGCGCGGAGATCAGGTCTTCGTCGGTGGCGGCGGCCTGCCTCCAGCGCGCCAGGCCCGCGTTGTAGGTGGCTTCCGGGTGACGCGGATCGACCTTGAGGGCCGCCTCGAAGGTCTCACCGGCCTCCGTCGTGCGGCCCAGGTCGAGGAGGGACAGGGCCCGGTTGTTGAGTTCGTCGGCGCGCAGCTCCGCGGCATATGGCCGCGGTCTCGGGAAGACGTGCCCCGTCAGCTCCCCGTACATCAGGACGAGTTCGTCCGCGACCGCGGCCATCGACTCCGGCCTTCGCGCCGGATCCTCGTACAGGCAGCGAGCGAGCAGGTCGGCGACGGCGGCCGGCAGTTCGACCAGTTCCTCCGGGTGCGGGCCCTGCCTCGGGCCCTCGGTCCGGAACGCCGCGAGCGCCTCGCCCACCACCGGCCCCATCAGCCAGCTCACCTCGCCGGTGAACATCTCGAACACCGACACCGCGAAGCTGTAGATGTCGGTACGACGGCTCAGCGGCGCCCCCACGGCCTGCTCGGGCGAGGCGTACGCCATGGTCATCCCGCCGCCGGACACCAGCTCATCGCCTCCGGCCGCACGCGCCCTGGCGATGCCGAAATCGGTGACCTTGGCCGTCCCGTCACTGTCGAGCAGCACATTGGCGGGCTTCACATCCTGGTGGACGAGTCCGCGCTCATGGGCGTGCTGGAGGCCCCAGGCGGTCTGGATCGCCAGGTCCATGATGCGGGCGAGGACCTGCGCCGGAGCTCCCGCGTACAGCCGCCGGTCGCGGATCCAGTCCCGCAGACTGCCACCCGGCACGTACTCGGCGAACACCCGCGGGATACCGCCCAGAACGCGTACGTAATGGCAGCCGCACACGTTCGGATGCAGCCCGATGGACACCCATGTCTCGGCCTCGCGTACGAACAGCCGTTGCTGCTCGGGAGTTCTGAACAGCTCGGGCCGTGGGCACTTCACGGCCAGGTCCGTGTCCCACTCCCGGTGCCGCACCCGGTAGACCAGGCCCATCCCACCGTCCGTGTGTACGCCTGTCACCTCGTACTGACCGGCGACGACGTCGCCGACCTCCCACACCACCGGTGTTCGCGGCTCCCAGACCGGCACCTCAGCGAGCCCGGAGGCCGGGCAGCGCCGCGAACTCGCGGTGGACCACGGCGCTTTCGCGCACGGTCCGTACCCACGCCCGCGCCTTCGTCAGCGGATGGTGGGGGAACTGGGCGTCCCAGGCGGGGTCGTCACTCGGTTCGTACGGCAGCTGAGGGTCGTACGGGTGCCCGCCGTCCTTCTTGGAGGGCCCGCCCCTGTTGATGTGGACCAGCGACTCGCGGATGCCGCTGACCTGCCACTCCTCGAACTGGCCGGTCAGCACGGCGGTGCGGTCCGCCTTGGCGAGCACGAACGAGGCGCGGAACAGGCGGCCCGTCGGGGATTTGGGCAGCTTCTCGGCCACCAGCGTGTACAGGGCCATGGAGCCGCCCAGCAAGACGGCGTCCGCTTCGAGCAGGGTCGCGGTGGGTACCGGCGAGATGCCGGGCGACGGGCCTGGTAACACGCGAGCGGCGTGGGTCCGCGCGAGCTCCCGGCGCAGCACGTCGATCTCGTACAGCCACACGGGGCTGCGGGGCAGGGCCTGCTGCATGCTCAGCACCACGACGTCGCGGGTGTTCGGGTCGAACCACCGCGTTCCGTCGAGGTGTTCGAACCCGGTGGTGTCGAAGGTCAGCGGCATTGATTCCCAGGTCGCATGGGCCACGGGCGCAAATTAACACGCCCACCGGGACCCACACCATGGTCGCCAATTAGTCAATGACGTTGCATTTACCGGCGGTTCGGGGTCGCCCGACACGGTGTATCAGTGCAGGCTGCGCCGTCAGGCGTGGTGCGGGGGTACGCGGGCGATCAGCAGGGCCACGTCGTCGTGGCCCGCCGGGTCGCGCATCGTGCGGAGCACCCGGTCGCAGACGCGGTCCAGGTGGCCGTTCCCGGCGTCCGTGGCGTCCGTGGCGTCCGCGAGCAGGGCGAGGAGCTGGTCCAGGCGTGTGTCGATGGACTCGCCCCGCACCTCGACCAGGCCGTCCGTGTACAGGACCAGGCGGTCGCCCGGGCGGAGCGGCACCGTGCGGTTGGCGAACGGTACGCCGCCGACGCCGAGCGGCACCCCGGTCGGCAGGCGGAGCAGCTCCGGCGCGCCGCCCGCCGGGATGCGCACGGGCGGCAGGTGGCCGGCGTTGGCCACCAGGCATGCGTGGCGGTGGGGGTCGTACACCGCGTACACGCACGTCGCCGTCGACTGTTCGAGGCCCGTGGTGCTGCGGTCGACGTGGCGCAGGATCTCGGCCGGGTCCAGGTCCAGGTCCGCGAGGGCGCGCGTGGTGTTGCGGAGCTGCCCCATCGTGGCGGCCGCCGTGACTCCGCTGCCCATGACGTCCCCGACGACCAGCGCCGTCCGGTCGTCCGCGAGCGGGATCACGTCGAACCAGTCGCCGCCCACGTCCCCGGGCGCGCCCGCCGGCTGGTAGCGGTACGCCAGCTCCAGGCCGGGCCGGGGCTCCGGGCGGTGGGGGAGCAGGGACCGCTGGAGGGTCAGCGCCGTGTCGTGCTCCCGCTGGTACCAGCGCGCGTTGTCGATCGACACGGCCGCGCGCCCCGCGAGCTCCCGCGCCAGCACCACGTCGTCCTCGTCGAACGGCTCCGCGTGCCGCGTCCGCGCCAGATGCAGCGCCCCCAGCACGCTGCCGCGCGCGATGAGCGGGACCGCCATGTACGAGTGCGGTTCCGGACGGCCGGTGCCGTGCGCGGTGCGTGCGACGTGGCGCCGGTCCTCCTCGCCGACCCGGGCCACCAGGACCGGCCTCCCCTCGCGGACGCAGCGCGCCACCGGGCTGTCCGCGTCCGCCTCGTACGATCTCCCGGCCGCCGTCACCGGCCCCGTGCCTTCCGCATCCGCATCCGCATCCGCCACCGCCAGCGTGCGGAAGAACCGTCGGCGCGCCGGCGGCGCGCCCGGCGTCCCGGGGGACCGGAGCGCCGCGTCGAGCAGGTCGACGGTGGCCGCGTCCGCGAGGTCCGGCACCACCAGCCCGGCCAGCTCCCGGGCCGTCTGCTCCACGTCGAGCGTCGTCCCGACCCGTACCGACGCGTCCGCGATCATGGCGAGGCGGCGGCGTGCGTGCGCGGCCTCCGTCGCCGCGCGGTGCCGGTCGGTGACGTCGACGGCCGACAGGGCGAGGCCCAGGACGCGGCCGTCGCCCGCCTCCAGTCGGTGGTACGACACCGACCAGGCGTGCACCTGCCCCGGCTCGGCCGGCGTACGGCCCACCACGTTCTGGTCGACCAGCGGCGCGCCCGTCTTCAGCACCTGCCGCACCGCCGTCTCGACCAGCTCGACGTCCAGGAACGCCAGACCGTCGCGCAGCGGACGGCCGGTCAGCTCGTCGGCCGGCCTGCCGGTGATCCGCGCCAGCGCCGGGTTGATCGTCATGAAGCGCAGTCCCGGGTCCAGCACCGCCAGGCCGATCGGCGACTGCGCGACCAGCCGGCTCGACAGCGCCACGTCCCGCTCCAGCCTGCGCAGCGTCGACGACTCGGTGGCGAGCCCCAGCGCGTACAGGTCGCCGCTCTCGCCGCGCAGCCGCATGTTGCGGAACTCCAGCAGCCGCGTGCTGCCGTCCTTGTGCCGGACGGGGAACACCCCGGCCCAGCTCAGGCCCTCCTGCATGACCTGCGCGAACAGGCCGGTGACCAGGTCCACGTGCTCCTCGCGCACCAGCAGCCGGGCGGCGAACCGGCCGAGCGCCTCCTGCGCGCTGTAGCCGAAGACCTCCTCGGCCTGCGGGCTCCACAGCACGATCCGGCCCCGGTCGTCGAGGACCACGGCCGCGACCTTCAGGACGTCGAGCAGCCCGCCCGGAGCCGACGTCCTGTACGCGCCGCCGGCGGGCTCGTCCGGCGGGCGGGAACCGGTCGCGTTCACCCGACAGCCCCTTCCGCGGCACGGCAGCGTCGCCCCATCGTCCCCCGCGCGGTCCCGCCCCGCATCACCGCGCGGCCGGCGGCCCCGTGACCGTCACCTCGGCGGGACGCAGCAGGTGGTCGCCCACGCGGTGGCCCGGCCGGATGACCTCCGTGCACACCGGGCGGTCGTACGCGGGCGACGACAGGTACGCCACGGCCGTGTGGACGCGCGGGTCGAAGGGCTCGCCCGCCGCGCCGAACGTCGTCAGGCCCAGCGCCGCCAGCTCGTCCTCCAGCATGTCCGCGACCCGCAGGAACCCGTCCGTCAGTTCACCGTGCCTGCCCGCCTCCCGGACCGCGTCGAGGACCGGGAGCAGCCGCCGCAGCACGTTCGCCACGGCGACCTCCCCGACCGCGAGGCGGTCCCGGTGCACGCGGGCCCGGTAGTTGTCGAACTCGGCCTTCACGCGCCGCAGATCCGCGGTCCGCTCCGCGAGGGCCACCCCCAACGCCACAGCACCGGGCACCGGTTGCTCCCGCGCGTCCTGCCCATCCCGGGCCTCCTGCCCATCCCGCCCCTCCTGCCCGTCCCGGGCCTCCTGGAGGTGCTGCCCCTGCCGGGCATCTCGCGCGTGCCGGACCTTCCGGCCGTCTGGACCCTCGTGGACGTCCCGTGCCTCTCGGGGCTCCCGGGCCTCCTGGAGGTGCTGCCCCTGCCGGGCATCTCGCGCGTGCCGGACGTCCCGGCCGTCTGGACCCTCGTGGACGTCCCGTGCCTCTCGGGGCTCCCGCGCCTCCCGGAGCTCCTGCCCCTGCCGCGTATCCCGCGCGTGCCGGACCTCCCGGCCGTCCGGACCCTCGTGGACGTCCCGGACCTCCCGCGCTTCCCGGGCCTCAAGCGCTTCCCGCTCGTCGCGCCCCTCCTGGGCGTTCCCCGTCTCCCGGGCGTTCCGCCCCTCCCGGGCGTCGCGGGCCTGCCGCGCCTTCCGGTCCGGGCCCCGGGGCGCGGTACCGGGGTGCGGCGCGGCGCCCGGGGCCGGCCGGTCCGCGTCGCGCTCGGGCCGCTCGGCGCGGGGCGCGTCTTCGTGGGCGGCCGGGGGACGGGTGTCCCGTACAGGCTGCCGGTGCGTGCCCTGGCGGGGTGCCTCGGCGGCCTTCTCGTCGGCCGGCGCCGCGGGCGGCCGGGACTCCTGGGGTGCCGGGAGCAGCATCGGCGGGGGACCCGCGCGCGTGGGGACCTGGGTCAGATCGTGGCTGCCACGCCTCATTCCCGGCCTCCCTCCCGCCGCTCGTCGTCGACGATCTCGGCGTCGACGACCTCGTCCTCCGATGGCCCCGCACCCTGGCCCTGAGCCCCGGCCTGCCCGCCAGCGGCACCGCCACCGCCGTCGGCCCCGGCCTCGGCCGACTGCGCCTGCGCGTACATGGCCTGGCCCATCTTCTGCGAGACCGCCGCGACCTTCTCCGTCGCGGTGCGGATCGCCGCGGTGTCCTCGCCCTTCAGCTTCTCCTTCAGCTCGTCGACCGCCGACCGCACGTCGCCCGTCGTCTCGGCGGGGATCTTGTCCTCGTTGTCCTTGAGGAACTTCTCGGTCTGGTAGGCGAGCTGCTCGGCCTGGTTCCGGGTCTCGGCGGACTCCTTGCGGCGGCGGTCCTCGTCGGCGTGCCGCTCCGCCTCGCGGATCATGCGGTCGATGTCGTCCTTCGGCAGCGAGGACCCGCCGGTGACGGTCATCCTCTGCTCCTTGCCCGTGCCCAGGTCCTTCGCGGTCACGTGCATGATGCCGTTGGCGTCGATGTCGAAGGCGACCTCGATCTGCGGGACGCCACGGGGCGCCGGCGGCAGACCGGTCAGCTCGAACATGCCGAGCTTCTTGTTGTACGCGGCGATCTCGCGCTCGCCCTGGTAGACCTGGATCTGCACCGACGGCTGGTTGTCCTCGGCCGTCGTGAAGATCTCGGAGCGCTTCGTCGGGATCGTGGTGTTGCGCTCGATGAGCTTCGTCATGATGCCGCCCTTGGTCTCGATACCGAGGGACAGCGGGGTCACGTCGAGGAGCAGGACGTCCTTGACCTCACCCTT
>NZ_JABWDV010000416.1:0-1545 GCF_013362995.1 Streptomyces sp. TRM64462
CCAGTCGGTGAGGGGGCGTGGTTCTTGGAGGCGGCCTTTGCCGGAGCGGTCGCCGGCGGTGTGGACGAGCAGGTACTGGTCGCCGGAGAAGACCCAGAAGCGGTGGTCGTCGCGGGGATCGGGCAGGACTGCGTCGATCTTGTTGGTGAAGCGGTCAAGTCCGCCGAACGTCTTGCGCCACTGCGCGATCGGGGCGGGCCCGCTCACCCGCCGCGCCGACGCCGGGTCCGCACCCGTCTCGACGACCATGTACCGGCTGCCGGAGAACACCCAGAACCTGCCCCGCACACCCGGAACCGGCATCACCGCATCCACACGCGAGCCTGCATGGGCACCGGTGGACGTCGGCCCGGGCCGGTGGGGCGCACCAGAGCCGGGGTCGTCTCCGGCGACGTACGCGGTCACGCCCGCTCCGGCAAGGAGCACCACCACGGCGATCACCCCGGTGATCGCCGTGCGGCGCCGGTTCGCGCGTGCGGGCGGCGCCGGCTGCCGCAGTGTCGCGTGCGCCGTTCGGGGAACGCCGTCGACGATCGACCGCAGCGCGTCCGCGAGCTGCGTGCCCGATGGGCGCCTGGCCGGGTCCTTGTCCAGCAACTGCTCGATGACGTCGCCCAGCGGGCCGGGGACGTGGACGGAGGGAGGTTCGAAGGCGACGGCGAACGAGGTGGCTGTGAAGTCCCTGCGGGCGAAGGGGGTCCGCCCGGAGGCGAGGAAGCACAGGGTGACGCCGAGGGAGAACAGATCGCTGGCCGGTCCGGCGGGCTGATCGCGCAGGCGTTCCGGGGCCATGTACTCGGCCGATCCGACCACGCCCCCCGTGCCGGTGAGACCCGTGTGACCGGACAGGGCGGCGATACCGAAGTCGGTGAGCACGCTGCTGCCGTCCGCGCGCAGCAGCACGTTGGCCGGTTTCACGTCACGGTGCAGCGCACCGGCGGCGTGGACCGCCTCCAACGCGGACAGGATCTCCAGGCCGACGTGGGCCGTCTCCACCGGTGACAGGAGCCCGCTCGACCACACTCGCTCGCTCAGCGAGCCACCCGGCACCAGTTCCATGACGATCCACAGACCGCCGTCGAACTCCACCAGATCGTAGATGTCGATGACATGAGCGTGCGTCACCCGGGCGATTGCCCGCGCCTCCGAGAGCACACGCCGCATCGCCGCCTGCTGCTCGTACCCGCCGCCCACGGCGTGAAGCTCCTTGACGGCCACCGTCCGCTGCAACAGATGGTCCCAGGCACGCCACACCGTGCCCATACCGCCGCTGCCCAGCCGGTCGGCGAGTACGTACCTGTCTGCGACGACTCGCCCGCCCACACTTTCGATCACGACGAGACAATGTACATGCCGACTTCCAGGGCGATCCGAGTGTCCGCATGCGGATTCGGACCGGTGCCGCTTCCACGGTTGACCGCCCGCTCGACGGTGTTTGCGCCTCTGCGACCGATGCTGTCCGGTGTCTTGCGAGACCGACCCGGTCCGGGCCGAAGAACCCGCGTCTCCTCCGGCACCAGCCTGAACGGAGTGCAGTCGGCCCGC
>NZ_JABWDV010000416.1:1587-36179 GCF_013362995.1 Streptomyces sp. TRM64462
GCGGGCCGCCGCGCCCAACCCCCTACGCGAGTGGCCCGGGACCTCACTTCCTGTGCCACCTCGGCGGGCCGGTGTGGGCGCGGGCCGCCTGCTGGTGAGCGCAGACGGCGGGGATCGACGAGGTGTCCTGGTCGATCTCGCCCGTGGCACCGGCCTCAGCTCGGCCTGCTGGGGCGGATGCTCCCGGGTTCCGTCACCGGCCGTAGGCGACGGTGCTCGTGGACGGCCTTCCGCGACCCGAGCCGTTCGGGCGGGGCATGCCGGTGCACCCCGTTCCTGCTCGGCGCCCGTCCGTCAGATCGCCTCACCCCATGTCTACATCAACGGCCGGGTTGAGCGGCAGTCACATGGCCGGTCGAACAGGCCCTGGCCGACGGACGATCGTCGCGACCGTTGAAGTGTTCGCACTAGGCAGCCGTCGGCCGCAGCACACGTCCCGCGCCGTGCCCGTGCCGCTGCTATGCGGAGTGGAGGGCGAGCGTGGGGGAGATGCGGGCGGCGCGGACGGCGGGGTAGAGGCCGGCGAGGGTGCCGATGGCGAGGGTGGCGGCGAAGCCGCCTCCGACGGCCCACAGGGGGACGACCCAGGGGATGTGGCTGGCCAGGGCGTAGGCGGCGGTGGCTGCGGCGCCGAGAAGGATGCCGGCGGCGCCGCCGATGGTGGACAGCAGGAGGGATTCGGTGACGAACTGGCCTCGGATCTGGCCGCGGGTGGCGCCGAGGGAGCGGCGCAGGCCGATCTCGTGGCGGCGTTCGAGGACGGAGATGATCATGGTGTTGGCGACGCCGACGCCACCGACGAGAAGGGCGACACCGCCCAGACCGAGAAGGAGGTTGCTGAAGGCTCCTTCGGTCGCGGCTTTGGCCTGGAGGGCTGCTGAGGGGTCGGAGACGTTGACGTTGCGTGGTGTCTGGGGGTCGACGGCGCGTGGGATGAGCTGGTGGACTTCCCCGACCTTGTTGTCGGCGGAGCGTTCGTAGACGGTGGTGGGCCGGGCGTCGAAGCCGAGCTGGCTGGTGGCGATGTTCCAGCCGACGAGTGCGGAGCGGGCGATCTCGGGGGCCAGGGGGAGTGGATCGAGGATGCCGATCACGGTGAAGTACCTCTGGTTGATGTAGACCTGCTGACCGGGTTCGGTGATGCCCAGGCGCTGGGCGGCGACATCGCCGAGGACGACCGCCGGGTACTTGCCGGTGGCCGCGTTGAGCCAGGTGCCCGAGCGCAGGGTGGCGCGCAGGGTGGCGGGCAGGTCGTCGGTGGCGGCCTGGACGGTGATGCCGCCGGTGATGGTGTCGGCGATCTTCTCCGTACGGCGCACTGTGTGCGGCAGCAGGCCGGTGGCTCCGGTGTGCTCGACGCCGTCGACGCGGGCGACCCGGCTGACGGCGTCCTCGGCGAGCGGGATCTTCTTGCCGGTGAGGAGGTCGGTGCCAGGGGTGATGACGAGCATGTTGGTGCCGAGCTTGTCGAGCTCCTGGAGGAGCTTTTCCTTGCTGGAGGCCGAGATGCCCACCACGGAGATCATGGTGGCGATCCCGATGGCGATGCCCAGCGCCGAAAGGACGATCCGCATCGGGCGGGCGCGTATCCCGGCGGAGCCGGTGTGCAGGATGTCCCGCAGGGCCAGACGAGCCGGTTTCAGTGCCGGCCGGCGGCGGCTCACCGCTCGTGCCCGATCGTGTGCTTGCCGGCGGTGTCCTGGACGACGCGGCCGTCGCGGATACGGACCTGGCGGGGCAGCCGGTCGGCGATCTCGGTGTCGTGGGTGATGACGGCGATGGTGGCGCCCTCCTGGTTGAGCTGGTGGATGAGCCGCATGACGGTCTGGCCGGAGGCGGTGTCCAGGGCTCCGGTCGGCTCGTCGGCGAGCAGCAGGTCGGGCTCGCCGACGACGGCCCGGGCGATGGCGACCCGTTGCTTCTGCCCGCCGGACAGCTCGTGCGGCCGGTGCTTCCCGCGGTCCGCGAGGCCGACGCGTTCCAGTGCCTCGGCGGCGCGGCGGCGGCGCTGCGCGCGGGGAAGGCCGGAGTACAGCAGGCCCTCGGCGACGTTGTCCAGCGCGCTCATGCCGGGCACCAGGTGGAACGCCTGGAAGACGAACCCGATGTGCTGGGCCCGCAGCGCGGAAAGCTGCCGGTCGGTGAGGGCGGCGGTGTCGTGGCCGGCTATCCGTACCGAGCCGGCGGTGGCCGGGTCGAGGGTACCGACGATATGCAACAGGGTGGACTTGCCGGACCCGGAGGTGCCGACGATCGCGAGGAGTTCCCCGCGGTCGATGGTCAGGTCCACACCCTGCAGGGCGTGGACCTCCCCCGGGTAGGTCTTGGACACGCCGGCCAGCTCTACCACCGGGCCGGCCGGGGCGGTGCGTCCGCCGGCAGCCGCGGGAACGGGGGCGGTGTTGTTCATACCGACGGCACCCCGACGCGCATGCCGGCCCGCAGGCCGTCCCCGGTGATCTCGACGCGACCCTGGGCGAACATGCCGAGGGTCACCTTGACCTCGCGCACCTGGCCGCCATCGACGACCTGGACGCCGAAGGAACCGTCCTTGAGCGCGAGGAGGGCTCCGACCGGGACGGAGAGGACATTCTTGCGAGTCTGCCCGGTGAGCTTCACCGTCGCGGGGGCCTGGTCGATGCCGGAGACCTTCTCCGGATCGTCGAAGGTGACCGTCACGTCGATCCGGGGCGTCCTGTCGTCCGGGCTGTCGCCGCTCTTGGCGACGGCGCCGACGGAGGCGACGGTGCCGCTGGTGGTGGTGTTGTCGGGCAGTTGGACTTCCACCTTGCTGTCCGGCTTCGCCAGGGCTGCCTGGGAGACCTTGACCTTGAGCCGCACGACCCGGTCCGCGCTGGTGGTCGTCAGCACCTGCTGCCCCGGGGCCGTGCGGTCACCCACCGACGCCTCCGCGCTCGCCACTCTCACCGGGCCCGGCGCGAAAGCGATCGTCTCCGGCCCGATCTCTCCGGTCTGTTTCAGTCCGTGATCCTTCTGCCAGCGTTTGACGCCCTTGGTGGTGCCGTCTGTGAATGTGTCGTCGGCTGCCAGACCGGCGCCGTAGCCAAGCGCGATCAGGTTCTGCTTCACCTGCTTGACGTCCGTACCGGTGTCACCGTTCTTCAGCTTCCGGTACATCGGCTCCGTGCCGAACCACAGGCGCACCGGTGTGCCGTCGACCGCGTACAGCTTCCCGTTCCGCTCGACCTCCGCACCGCTCGCGCCGACCCAGGTCAGGGTGCCGCCGGTACCAGAGTTGATCTTGCGCTGCTTCGCGTAGCCGAGGGTGCCGTCCACACTGGTGCTGCTCACCAGGTCGCCCTGGACGATCGGTTCGGTCGCGGTGGGCAGACGCGCCTGCGTTTGCCCGGCATCGGCTGTGTCCGGTCCGGTCAGAGTGGTGGCGGCGAAGCCGCCGGCCAGGACGGCGGCGACGGTGACCGAGACGATCAAGGTGTTGCGCTTCATGCCGCACACTCGTTCAGCGCCGTCAAGAACTTGTCCGGGTCCGCACCCTGGGGGACCTGCCAGGCGTTGCGAGAGCCGTCCGGTCCGGCCTTCGGGTCGGGCATGTCGAAGCCCTTGCCGCGCAGGCACTCAGCGATCTTGACCTGCTGGTCCAGCGCCTGCTGACCACCGGCGTCCCCGCCACCGCCGGACCCGCCCGCGCCCGAGCCGCAGTCCTCCAGAGCCTGGGTCCACTTCGCCGGGTCCGTGCCCTGCGGCGGAGCGAGCATCGTGGAGTAGGGGTTCTCGCCCGGCTGAAGGTCGGGCACATCCATGCCCTTGTCCCGCAGGCACGTACGCAGAGCCTGCGCCTTGTCGAACGCGGCCGTGTCCGGCCCCGACCCGTCCGACCCGCCCGATCCGGACGTGGACTCGCTCGGTCCGGGGCTGTCGGAGGACTGGGAGCAGCCGGTGGCGAACAACGCCACCCCCGTCAGCGCCGACATCAAAGCCAGGGCGATCTTGTGATTCCTCAAGGTCATGGTCATGTCTCTTCGCGAAGGGGCCACCGCCACAACGCTGCGCCGGCAGCCCGCCTGACTGCGGACGAGGGCATCGTGGCCAAGGGGGCTG
Source organism: Streptomyces sp. TRM64462 (assembly GCF_013362995.1). Taxonomy (GTDB): domain Bacteria; phylum Actinomycetota; class Actinomycetes; order Streptomycetales; family Streptomycetaceae; genus Streptomyces. Next base: position 5,668 of record NZ_JABWDV010000416.1, read on the forward strand.
TTTCATTTCCCTTACAACCGTCTGAATGCTCCGCCGACGGTCTTCGCTCCGCTGCTCCCCGGGTGTGTAACAGCGGCGAAAGGCGCAGGCCAGGTACACAGGAGGCATGCGTGTACTGGTGGTGGAAGACAAGGCGTTCCTGGCCGCGATGATCGCCGACGGGCTGCGCCGTGACGCGATCACGGTCGACGTGGCCCTCGACGGTCTGACCGCTCTGCGCAAGCTGCAGTTCGGCGATTACGACGTGGTCGTCCTCGACCGGGATCTGCCCGGCCTGCACGGGGACGAGGTCTGCCGCCGGGGCGTGGCCCAGCAACTGCTCACGCGGGTGCTGATGCTCACCGCCTCCACCACCGTCCCCGACCGCGTCGAGGGCCTCGGTCTGGGGGCGGACGACTACCTGACCAAACCGTTCGCGTACGACGAACTCCTCGCCCGCGTCCTCGCTCTCGGACGGCGCGCGCAGCCCGCGCTGCCGCCCGTGATCGAACGCGGCGGCATCAGCCTGGACACCGCGCGCCGCCAGGCCCTCCGGGGCGGCACACCGCTGTCCTTGTCGCGTAAGGAGTTCGCTGTCCTGGAGACGCTGATGCGCGCGAACGGAGCGGTCGTCAGCGGCGAGGACCTCATCGAGAAGGTCTGGGACGAAAGCGCCGGGTACGACACCAACCCGGTGCGCGTCACCCTCAGCCGGCTGCGCGCCAAGCTCGGCGACCCGCCCGTGATCGAAACCGTACCCGGCGCCGGCTACCGCATCCCCACCGTCCCGGAGGGCGAGCGGCCCGCCGAAGCCGGGGAGGCAGGGAAATGATCCCCCGCCTCTCGCCGACCACCGAGCGGGCCCGCCTGACCGCCCTGTACGGCGGCCTGCTGTCGCTGGCCGGCTGCCTCCTGATCACCGTCATCTACCTGATGGTCCAGGACGGCCTCGACAACCGCATCCAGCACGCCTTCACCCATACAGCCCCCGACCGGCCCGTTTCCACGCCCCACCCGGTTCCCGGCGACATCGTCCCGCCCGAGCGGGCCGGCAACTACGCCCAGACCGTCGCGGTCGAGGCGGTCACCGCCACCACACTGAGCCGGCTGTTGACCGTCTGCGCCATCGCCTTCGCCCTCTACACGCTCCTCTCCCTCTTCCTCGCCTGGTGGATGGCCGGCCGCGTCCTGCGCCCGGTCGGCATCATCACCGCCACCGCCCGCAGACTCTCCGGCCAGAACCTCCACCAGCGCATCGACCTCAAAGCCCCGCCGGGCGAACTCAAAGACCTCGCCGACACCTTCGATGAGATGCTCGACCGCCTGGAGCGGCTCGTCACAGCCCAGCAGCGGTTCGCCGCCAACGCCGCCCACGAACTGCGCACCCCACTCGCCATCCAGCGCGCCGCAGCCGAAATCGGCCTCGCCGACCCCGAACCCGAACGCGTCCGCTGGATCCGCAGCGAGCTCCTCGAAGCCGCCGACCACAGTGAGAAACTGATCGACTCACTGCTCCTGCTCGCCTCCACGGACCAGGGCCTCCAGCGGCGGGAACCCGTCGCACTCGACGAGATCACCGCCGGCGCGACCACCGGCCTCTCAGGTCAGGCCCAGCAGAAGGAGATCAGCCTCCACCTCGCCCTGGAACCGACCACCATCACCGGTGATCCCGTCCTGCTCCGCCACTTGATCCGCAACCTGCTCGCCAACGCCCTCGCCTACAACCACCCCGGCGGCCACGTCCACATCTCGCTCACCGACCGGACGCTACGCGTCTCCAACACCGGCCCGCTGATCCCCTCCCACATCGCCCCCCAGCTCTTCGAGCCCTTCCGCCGCCTCACCGAACGCACTCACACCCCAGGCGAAGGCGCCGGCCTCGGCCTGGCCATCGTCGCCTCCATCGCCCATGCCCACCACGCCCACGCCACAGCACACGCCAACAAAGACGGTGGACTCACCGTCACCATCGCCTTCCCGTGACACGCGAGCGGGCCGCAGCCGTCGCGGACGTCCGGGGCGCGCGTCACGACGTGCCCCTTCCTCGGCGAAGCGCGAAGAGCTTCTCCGGCAACGGGAGGACGGCGACTGAGCGCGAGCCTATTCTGGTCGGTCTCGGGAGGACCCGAGCGACCATGGGGATGCCGCGCGGCCCGCCCGGTCCCGCGGCTCGGGGGCGGCGCATGCCGCGGACAGAGAGTGCCTGCCGTGTTCCGTACGTATCTGCTGCCGGTGCAGGTAGCGGTGACGCTGTTCCCTCTCGTCACCGCGCTGATCATGGTGCCTGCCGCTGTCCACGGCTACCGCCGGCGCGGACGGGCCGGCGGCTGGCCGGTCCTTGTCTTCTACAGTTTCGTCTTCTACCTGCTAGCGGCTCTGCTGCAGACCGTGATGCCGCTGCCCGCCCACACCAGCGCCTTCTGCTCCACCGCCCGCTACGCCGAGAGCCCACAACTCGAACCCTTCGACTTCTACCCTCGCCTCGCCTCCGCCTCCGGCGGAGACTGGTCGGTGGGCACCCTGGCCGGGCTCGCCGTCACCTGGACCACCGTGCTCAACGCGCTGCTGCTCTTCCCACTTGGCATCTACCTGCGCTACTACCTGCGCCAAAGGCTGCCTCCCGCGACCGCGTTGGCCTTCGCCACCTCACTGTTCTTCGAGATGACCCAGTACACCGGCCTGTGGTTCGTCTACACCTGCCCCTACCGGCAGTTCAACGTGGACGATCTGATCCTCAACACCGGCGGCGCAGTCCTGGGCTGGATCGTCGCCGGTCCCGTCATCCGGCTGCTCCCCGTCAACGACCCCGATCGCGAGCGCCTCCGTTACGGCGGCCGCGTCACCTTCACGCGCCGCCTTCTGGCCCTCGTCATTGATCTGGCCGGGTGGCTGATCACCTGGACCCTGACCGCCGGTCTCCTGGCAGTCGCCACCGACGCGCCCACCGGCCGCCGTCACGCTCTCGTCCTCGGCAGTGCGCTCGGCCTGGTCTGGTTCTGGCTACTGCCCGCCTTCTGCGCTTCCAGCCCCGGCAAACGAGCCGTGCACCTGCGCATCGTCCGCCCGGACGGCACCCGGGCCGGGTTCTTCCGCGTCACCATGCGCACCTGGACCGCGTACGCTCCCCTGGCCCTGGTCTGGCTCGCGGCCGCCCAGCACACCCGAGACGCCCTCCTCCCCACACCCGCAGGCCCGCTCGTCCCCTACGCCGCCACCCTCGCCGCCACCGTCCTGTGGGGCTGGCCCGCACTGACGGCCCTGCTGCGCCGCGACAGCCCCGCGCCGCACGAACGCTGGTCCGGCACCGTCAACCAAGCCGTACCAGACCCTCCGCGTCTGCCGGTCGCCGGCTCACCGCCGATGCCCGCACAGACAGCTCCCGCGGTGGGATCGGACCCTCCCCACCCGGCCGAGCACTGCCCGCCCGGCGGAGGCGTCGCGCCGACCGACCAGCACAGCGACCGGACCAGCGCGTCTCACACCCGCGATATCTCCAACGGAGCGTGAGGGAAGCAGCGACCACGAACCATGGCCCGCCGGTTCGAGAACCCGTGTCGCGTTCCACACGATCGGATGGGGAGAGGTTCCCGATCGTCCGTCGTGCCCGCGTATGGAAGCCGAGGAGTGGCCTGGGTCAGGGAGCAGTGACGATGACGGCGTAGCTGCCGGCGCCCATGAGCCGGTCGCCGTGGACTTCCTGGCCGGCGAGGATGAGGCGCTGGATGTGCCCGGTGGTGTCGTCGAACTCCACGTCCTCTACTGGGCCGAGGTCTTGTCCGGCTTCGGTCAGGACACGCTTGCCGAGGGGATCGAGGTGCTTGTCCGCCCGGATCGAGGCGTCCGCCTCGGTCTGGATGTCCTCGGCCGAACGCACGGTGACCGCGTCAGGACCGAACGTCTGTACGTGGTTCCAGGTCACGAGGGTGCCGTGACCTGTCGATTTGAGCCGGAGGGCGGCGACGCGGGCGGGTGAGGCCGCGATGGCGAGACCGGTGACGGTGGCGAGGGTCTCGGCGGTGGCCAGGGCGACGACGCTGCGGCCCTTCGCCTGACTGAACAGCGGCATCGTCACGTCTCCTGTTCGAGGCGGGTGCGCAGCCCACGGAGTGCTTCAGGGAACCCGGCCAGATCACCGGCGGTGAACTCGCCGGCAGCTTCGGGAACAAGGACCATCTCGCCTGAGACGGCCACAGGCTTGATCACCGGCAGCAGCACACTGTGGTGGCCGCGCCCTGGGGCTTCGATCTCGTAGCCGACCACGACCGGCTTCCGGCCGGCCTCGATGATCACGTCGACGACCTTGCCGAGGTCGGTGCCCCCCTCGGTCATCGCCCGGGCACCGAGGACGTTCCCTCCTCCGGAGGCCGTGGCGTCCTTGGTCGTCTGATCGTCTTCGGCGAGCGCGTTCTCGTCCCGGATCATCACCGCGTCCGGACCGAGGGCATGTACCCGGCTCCACGGCAGGTCCCGTTTGAGGGGGCCGGCGAACAAACCGCGCCCGCTCAGTGTGAAGCAGCGGACGCTGCCGCGGGCGATGTCGAAGACGATGTCCTTGACCTGGGCGACGTCCTCACCCTCCAGGGTCACCACGGGCAGTTTGGCGATCTCACTCGCCCGCATGTACGCGGTCATGGCTTCGGCCTGCCTTCACCTCGCGGAGAACGCCTGCCCGCGATGACCCCGCCCGTCCGGCGGCGCGCCTGTACCGCGAGCGCGGAAACGGCACACAGGGCAACGACCACCACCACGATGACGGCCCAGATCCACCAGTCCATGCGCAGCACCTCCCGGCCCTCCCAAGCTGCCCCTTAACTGTCAGTATGCGACCCGCCTCGACGGCTGTCGACACCACGGACCGCGCGCGGAAGACGCCGGACGTGGCCGAGTGCACCGCGCTTCAGATGGCGGGCGAGCACGATCCCCATCGCCGCAGCAGTACGCAAGGGCAGGGTGGGGCCCTTGTGGCATCCGGTCGCGGAGAAGGGCGGCCGTGGTGGCGGCGCCCATCCGTGTGCTTCAGTACACCTACGCCTCGGTCATGTTGGGAGCCGGAGAGTCCGTCGTGCCTCTGGCTCGATGGCTCGGACACTCCTCGCCGACGATCACACTCGGTTACTATGCTCACTTCATGCCGGAGGCTGGCAGCAAGGGGCGCGGCACCATCGACCGTCTGCTTGGGGAGCGGGGGGACCGGCTCGCCAGCCGAAACTCCCCAGATTCTCCCCAGCGCCGTTGACCGGTGATTCCTGCCTCTACGCCCCGTAGAAGTCGTCCGTGGATTGTAAGGCTGAAGAGATGGGTGGCCTGGGAAAGTGTTGCAGGAGGTCGTAGCAACCCGCTATGTCACGCCTTTGCGTGAGGGCGGTTCGCTCCCCGGGATCGTCGAGGCCGACGATCTCGGCACATACGTCATGAAGTTCACCGGCGCCGGACAGGGGCGCAAGACGCTCGTCGCCGAAGTCATCTGCGGGCAGCTCGGCCGCCGCCTCGGGCTGCGCGTCCCGGAACTCGTCGCCATCCAGCTCGACCCGGTCATCGGCCTGGGCGAGCCCGACCAGGAGGTGCAGGAGCTGCTCAAGGCGAGCGGCGGCCTGAACCTCGGCATGGACTACCTCCCCGGCTCCCTCGGCTTCGACCCGCTCGCGTACGAAATGGACCCCGAGGAGGCCGGCCGGGTCGTCTGGTTCGACGCCCTCATCAACAACGTCGACCGCTCCTGGCGCAACCCCAACATGCTCGTCTGGCACGGCGACCCCTGGCTGATCGACCACGGCGCCACGATGATCTGGCACCACAACTGGCCCGGCGCCCAGGCCTCCGCGGCCAAGCCGTACGACGCGTCCGACCACGTCCTGGCCACCTTCGGTCCGGACATCGCGGCCGCGGCCGCCGAACTGGCCCCGAAGGTGACGGATGAGCTGCTGACCGAGGTGGCCGCCGACGTACCGGACGAGTGGCTGGTCGACGAGCCCGGTTTCGACTCCGCCGACGCCGTACGCCGCGCCTACGTGGAGGCGCTGCTGCCGCGCGCCGCGACCATCCACGAGCGCATCACGGTCGGCGAGCGGACCGGACACCGGCCGTCCCGGGCACCCGGCTGGCTCACCGACCACCTGGCACCCTGGCCCCACGCCACCAAGAGCACCGAGAACGAGCAGCAGAGCAAGCAGCAGAGCAAGCAGCACAGCAAGCAGAAGGACAGCGGCGAGTGAGTGAGCGGGACGTCTTCGAATACGCGCTGCTGCGCGTCGTACCGCGCGTCGACCGCGGCGAGTGCTTCAACGCGGGCGTGGTCGTCTACTGCCGCGCCCGGGCCTTCGTGGCGGCGCGCACCCACCTGGACGAGAACAAGCTGACGGTGCTCGACCCCCAGGCCGACGTCGTCGGCGTACGCGCCGCCCTGCGCGCCGTCGAGGGCGTCTGCCGGGGTGGCGAGGACGCCGGCCAGGCCGCCCGTGAGGACGTGGGACGGCGGTTCCGCTGGCTGATCGCCCCCCGGTCCACGGTCGTGCAGCCCGGTCCCGTGCACACCGGGCTGACCACGGACCCGGAGGCCGAGGTCGAACGGCTCCTCGACCTTCTGGTGCGCTGAGCAGGTGCACGTGATCCCTGGCACTCGGCGGGCCGTTGACACCGGGTGCCAGGGCTTCTAGCGTCTCGTCCAGCTGAAGGTACTAAGCGGTCGCTCACCGCCCTCGCCGGTTAGGGGACGGGCACGGCGGCCAGGGACTCAAGGGCGAGGAGAACCAGCATGTCCACCACCCAGCAGCGCGTGGCCGTCGTGACCGGAGGGGCGCGCGGCATCGGCGCCGCCACCGCCGTACGACTCGCGGCGGAGGGGCGCGCCGTCGCCGTCCTCGACCTCGACGAGGCCGCGTGCAAGGACACCGTCGACACCATCACCGCGGCGGGCGGCACCGCGCTCGCGGTCGGCTGCGACGTCTCCGACAGCGCGCAGGTGGAGGCCGCCGTCGCGCGCGTGGCCGCCGAGCTCGGCGCCCCGACCATCCTCGTCAACAACGCCGGCGTCCTGCGCGACAACCTGCTCTTCAAGATGAGCGAGTCCGACTGGGACATCGTGATGAACGTGCACCTCAAGGGCGCGTTCCTGATGGCCAAGGCCTGCCAGGCGCACATGGTCGACGCGGGCTTCGGCCGGATCGTCAGCCTCTCCTCGTCCTCCGCGCTCGGCAACCGCGGCCAGGCCAACTACGCCGCCGTCAAGGCAGGCCTCCAGGGCTTCACCAAGACCCTCGCCAAGGAGCTCGGCAAGTTCGGCATCACCGCCAACGCCGTCGCGCCCGGCTTCATCGTCACCGAGATGACCGCGCAGACCGCGGCCCGCGTCGGCATGGGCTTCGAGGAGTTCCAGGCGGCCGCCGCCACCCAGATCCCCGTCCAGCGCGTCGGCCGCCCCGAGGACGTCGCCAACGCCATCGCCTTCTTCACCGGCGACGACGCCGGCTTCGTCTCCGGCCAGGTCATGTACGTGGCCGGTGGCCCCCTCAACTGACGCGGAAGGCGGACGACGACATGAGCAGCAGGGAACTGCCGGAGCCGACCGGCAAGGTCGCCCTTGTCACGGGCGGCAGCCGCGGCATCGGCTACGGCATCGCGGAGGCGCACGTCGCGCGCGGCGACCGCGTCTGCATCACCGGACGCGGCGAGGACGCGCTCAAGGAGGCCGTGGAGCGGCTGGGCCCCGACCGGGTCACCTACGTGGCGGGAAAGGCGCATGACGAGGCCCACCAGGCGGCCGCCGTCGAGCGCACCATGGAGGCCTTCGGCCGCGTCGACTACCTGATCAACAACGCCGGTACCAACCCGGTCTTCGGCCCGATGGCCGAGCTGGACCTCAACGTGGCCCGGAAGGTGTACGAGACCAACGTCATCTCTGCCCTCGGGTTCGCCCAGCAGACCTGGAAGGCGTGGCAGAAGGACAACGGCGGCGCGATCGTGAACATCGCGTCGGTCGCCGGCGTCGCCGCGTCGCCGTTCGTCGGCGCGTACGGAATGAGCAAGGCGGCGATGATCAACCTCACGCTGCAGCTCGCCCATGAATTCGCCCCGATTGTCCGGGTCAACGCGATTGCCCCGGCCGTCGTGAAGACGAAATTCGCCGAAGCGCTCTACGAGGGCCGTGAGGCGGAGGTCGTCTCCGCCTATCCGCTCGGCCGGCTGGGCGCCCCGTCCGATATCGGAGGAGCGGCCGCATTCCTCACATCCGATGAATCAGGCTGGATCACCGGGCAAACCCTGGTCGTGGATGGGGGAATTTTCCTCAATGCCGGAGTCGGCTGAGGTGGATTACGCCTGATTGGCCGCTGAATGCCTCAAGTGCCCCGCCGGTCCTCCCTGATTGACCTGGCGGGGCGCTGCGGTATGGTCGGCCGACCGTGGCTGAACGAGGAGCGTGTGCACGTGTTCAACCGGACCAGTCTGCAGGCAGCTGCAGCCCTTGCGTCCATATCCCTGCTGACGGGATGCAGTCTCTTCGGTGAGGACGAGGCGGAGGCGGGAAACAAGATCGTCGTAGGGACGACCAGTTCTCCGACCACCCTCGACCCCGCTGCCGCCTGGGACAGCTCCTGGGAGCTGTACAGGAATGTGTTCCAGACGCTGATGAGCTTTCCCACGGGAAGCACGACGCCCCAGCCGGACGCCGCGGACTGCAAGTTCACGGACACCGTCAGCAAGGTCTACCAGTGCGACCTCCACGACGGGCTGCAATTCTCCAACGGCAACAAGATCGACGCCGCCGCCGTCAAGCACTCCATCGAGCGCATCCGCACGATCGACGCGGAAGGCGGCCCGAACGGTCTCCTCGGCTCCCTCGACAAGATCGAGACGAGCGGCGACAAGACGGTGGTCTTCCGGCTCAAGGAGTCGGACGCCACGTTCCCGTTCGTGCTGGCCACGCCCGCCATGTCGCTCGTCGACCCCGCCTCGTACCCGGCGGACCAGCTCCGCACCGACGGCAAGATCGTCGGCTCCGGCCCGTACACCCTCGAGAAGTACACCGAGGGCGTCGAGGCAGAGCTGCTCAAGAACCCCTCCTACAAGGGCTTCGCCGACCGTAAGAACACCGCCGTCACGATCCGCTACTTCAGCGAGTCCGAGGCCATGGTCACGGCGCTGAAGAAGAAGGAGATCGACATCACCTACCGCGGTCTGACCGCCGAGGAGATCGTCGATCTGCGCGAGAAGAAGCCCGAGAACGAGGGGCTCCAGCTCATCGAGTCCACCGGCGCCACCATCCACTACCTGGTCTTCAACGCCGAGGACAAGGCAGCCGGCGAGGCCGCGGTCCGCAAGGCGATCGCCCAGGTCATCGACCGTGAGGCGCTGGTCGCCAAGGTCTACCGGGGCACCGCGGAGCCGCTCTACTCCATGGTCCCCAAGGGCATCGCCGGCCACACGACCAAGTTCTTCGACAAGTTCGGCGACCCGGACGTCGACAAGGCGCGCGCCCTGCTGCGCAAGGCCGACATCACCGAGCCGGTCAAGCTGACCTTCGGCTACACCACCGACCGGTACGGCTCCTCCACGGCGGCCGAGTTCGCCGAGATCAAGCGGCAGCTCGACGCCACCGGGCTCTTCGAGGTGACTCTCGAGGGCAAGCCGTGGAAGGAGTTCCAGCCCGCTTACCAGAAGGGCACGTACCAGGTCTTCGGCCGTGGCTGGGCTCCTGACTTCCCGGACCCGGACAACTTCATCGCGCCGTTCGTGGGCAAGAACAACGTGCACGCCGCGCCGTACGAGCAGCCCGAGATCACCGAGCAGCTGCTGCCGGAGTCGCGCCGCAAGTCCGACCGCGCCGCGGTGACCAGCCAGTTCGAGAAGGCGCAGGAGATCCTCGTCGACGACGTACGGCTGCTGCCGCTGTGGCAGGGCAAGCTGCACCTCGCCGCCAGTGAGGAGATCGGCGGCGGCGAGCGCGCTCTCGACCCGCAGACGGTCATGCAGCTGTGGGAACTGCACCGCAAGACCAGCTGGTAGGAGCAGGAGGCTCGGCGCCCGCGGGCCGGNCCTGGTCACCGGCCCGCGGGCATGAACGCGCGTCCTTCGCGGGACCGGAGGCGGGGCCGGTTGTCAGTGCCCGCAGGTAGGTTCTGTGATCGACAAGAGATCCCACTCCGGAGGTTGTTGACGTGACCGACACCGCCATGCTGCCCGAGTCCTGGCGCGGCGTCCTCGGCGACGAGCTGCAGAAGCCGTACTTCAAGCTGCTCACCGAGTTCGTCGATGAGGAGCGGGCCAAGGGGCCGGTCTACCCGCCGCGGGACGAGGTGTTCGCCGCGCTCGCCGCCACTCCGTACGACAAGGTCAAGGTCCTCGTCCTGGGCCAGGACCCCTACCACGGAGAAGGCCAGGGCCACGGACTGTGCTTCTCCGTGCGGCCGGGCGTCAAGACCCCGCCGTCGCTGCGGAACATCTACAAGGAGCTGCGGGAGGAGCTGGGCCACCCCGTCCCGGACAACGGCTATCTCATGCCGTGGGCCGAGCAGGGCGTCCTGCTGCTCAACGCGGTGCTGACGGTGCGGGCCGGTGAGGCCAACTCCCACAAGGGCAAGGGCTGGGAGAAGTTCACGGACGCGGTGATCAGCGCGGTGGCCTCCCGTCCGGACCCGGCCGTGTTCGTCCTGTGGGGCAACTACGCCCAGAAGAAGCTGCCGCTCATCGACGAGACACGGCACGTCGTGGTCAAGGGCGCCCACCCGTCGCCGCTGTCCGCGAAGAAGTTCTTCGGCTCCCGGCCGTTCACGCAGATCGACAAGGCCATCGCCGACCAGGGACACGAGCCGATCGACTGGCGCATCCCCGACCTCGGCTGACGCACGCCGACGCGTCGGGGACCCGCCACGGCGCGTACAGAGGCGGGCCAGCCCTCGTCGTCGGCGGCTGTGCGCTTGCCGGCCTGCGCGCCGGGCGGCGCCGAAATCGGTTGCCGGCGGCTACGGCGGCGGCGCCCCGGGGCCTCCGGGCCCTACGGCCGGACACGACCTAGACCGGTGGATGGTGTGGGCGGCCGCGTCGTGCCGGGTGGTGCCGGGCGGCGGACGCGTCGTGCCGGTGGTGGCGGGCGGCGGTAGCGTCGGAGCAGTGACGACGAGGGAGGCCACGTGGTGGAGCAGCAGGGGAGTGCGGCCGACGACGCCGTCATGACCAGGATCGGGCAGACGACGATGCTGCTCCACGCGGGAGACCGCGAGGAGGCCCGCAACCGCTTCCAGGATCTGTGGGCGCAGATCGGTGAGGACGGCGACCCGCTGCACCGCTGCACCCTGGCCCACTACATGGCCGACGCGCAGGACGATCCCGACGCCGAACTCGCCTGGGACCTGCGTGCGCTGACCGCCGCGCAGTCCCTCGACGAGGCGCGGCTCGCCCGCCACGACTCGGCCGTCGCGCTCCGGGCCCTCCACCCGTCGCTCCACCTCAACCTCGCCGCCGACTACGTGAAGCTGCGGCGGCCGGACGACGCGCGCGTCCACCTCGACCGGGCACGCGGCGCGTGCGACGCTCTCGGCGACGACGGGTACGGCAACGGCGTACGGGCCGCCATCGACCGGCTCGACCAGCGGCTGCGCGACGGCTGAGCCGACCGGCCGGGCGGCCGGGCGGGAGCCGGTCCGTCAGGCGTGCCCGGTGAGGCCGGCCTCAGCGGCGGGCCGCCTCCCGGCAGGCGCGGGCCTCCCGGCTGCCGGGCCGCCACCCGCCGTACCGCTCGGCCAGGCCGCACACGTCCGGCACGGTGACGGGCGCCGGGACGGGCACGGACACCTGGACACGGCGGCGGGCGGGGGACGTGACGGGCGGGTGCGAGCGGGTCTTGCCGTACGAGGAGCGTTGACGCTGCCGGGGCTTCTTCGGCGTCGCGTACTGCCGCCTCTTCACCTTCCCGCCGTGGCCCTGACCCTGTCGCGGCCGCGCCGAGGCCCTGGACNNNGGCCGGGGCTCCACCACCGGGGGGACGGCGATCAGCGGCTCGGTCCCGTACGCCGGCTGGTCCGCCGCCGGGGCGTGGGACGGCGCCGAGTGCTCCTGCACCGTCACACACCCGGCCGCAGCCGTCACCACCAGCGCCACCCACCCCAGTACCCGTAACCCGGGCCTTCTCGTTCCTCGCACCCGGCCACTGTGGGGGCCCGCCACGCCCCGTACAGCCGCTACCGGCGGTTATGGCCCGCACGGGTGAACCCGCCGGAAGTCGGGTCAGGCCTCCGTCGCTCCGTCGATCCGCTCCCGGATCAGGTCGGCGTGGCCGTTGTGGCGCGCGTACTCCTCGATCATGTGCGTGTAGATCCACCGCAGGTTGAACGTCTCGCTCAGGCGGTGCTTCCCCACGGCCAGGTCGTCGAGGGACGCGGTCGCGATCTCCCTGCTGCGGGCGATCTCGGCCTGCCATGTCGCATAGGCCTCCTCCCAGGTCTCGTCCTCACGCGGGTGGAAGTCGCGGTCGCGGTCCTCATCCGTGTAGTAGATCGGGCCGGCGTCCTCACCGGTCATGACCTTGCGGAACCAGCCGCGCTCCACCTCCGCCATGTGCCGTACGAGCCCGAGGAGGGTCAGGTCGGAGGGCGGCACGGACGCCTCCCGCACCTGCTGCTCGTCCAGGCCCTGGCACTTGACGGCGAGCGTCGCGCGGTGGAACTCCAGCCAGCCCTCCAGCATCTCTCGCTCGCCGGCCGCACCATCGGGTAGCTTGCGTTCGTCAGCAGTCATGCCCCGCATCCTCGCCCACCGGCCCCGCCGTGTGCCAACGGTATTCACCGCACAGGCTGTTGAAGGGCGGCCGGGCGGGAGAGGAAGCGGAGAGGAGACCCCCGTGAAGGTGGGCTGCATCGGACTCGGCGACATCGCGCGGAAGGCGTATCTGCCGGTGCTCACCACACTGCCCGGCGTCGAACCGCACCTCCAGACCCGTACGCCCGCGACGCTGGACCGGGTCGGCGTCGCCCACCGCATCCCCGCGCAGCACCGCCACACCGACCTCGACGGGCTGCTCGCCGCCGGCATCGACGCCGCGTTCGTGCACGCGCCGACGCCGGCGCACCCCGCGATCGTCACACGGCTCCTGGAGGCCGGGATCCCCACGTACGTCGACAAGCCCCTCGCGTACGAACTCGACGCGTCCCGGCGCCTCGTGGACCTCGCCGAGCGGCAGGGCACCAGCCTCGCCGTCGGCTTCAACCGCCGCTTCGCGCCCGCCTACGCGCAGTGCGCGGACCATCCGCGCGACCTCATCCTCATGCAGAAGAACCGTGTCGGACTGCCCGAGGACCCGCGCACCCTGGTCTTCGACGACTTCATCCACGTCGTCGACACGCTGCGCTTCCTGCTGCCAGGACCCGTCGACCACACCGACGTGCGCGCCCGGGTGCGGGGCGGACTGCTGGAGCACGTCGTGCTCCAGCTCTCCGGCGACGGCTTCACCGCCATCGGCATGATGAACCGGATGAACGGCTCCACCGAGGAGATCCTCGAAGTCTCGGGGCAGGACACCAAGCGGCAGGTCGTCAACCTCTCCGAGGTGATCGACCACAAGGGCCAGCCGACCGTGCGCCGGCGCGGCGACTGGGTGTCCGTGGCCAGGCAGCGCGGCATCGAGCAGACCGTGCTGGCCTTCCTCGACGCCGTACGGGCGGGCAAGACGCTCAGTGCCCGGGACGCCCTGCGGACCCACGAGCTGTGCGAGCGGGTCGTGCGGGACGCCCTGGAGCAGTCCGCCGCCTGACCGCCCGCACACCCGCCGCGCCCGCCGCCCCCACCAGCAGCGCGAGCGCTGCCCAGACGGGCCAGTCGCCGAACCGTGCGTACAGGGTCTCGGCGGTCGCCTGCGGTACGTCGTACACGGCGGCCGCGCTGCGGTCCGTACCGAGCGGGGCGCCGACGCGGTCACCGTCCGGCCCGAACACGGCGCTCACGCCGGTCAGCGTCGCGTGCACCATGGGGCGCCCGGTCTCGGCCGCCCGCAGCGCCGCCAGCGTGGCGTGCTGCTCGGGGGCCCAGCTCTCCTGGAACGTGGACGTCGACGACTGCGCGACCAGCAGTCCGGCGCCGTCCCGCACCAGCCGGCGGCTCATGTCCGGGAACGCGGTCTCGAAGCAGACCAGCGGGCCGAGACGCAGCACGCCGTCGGTACCTTCCGCGCCGGCGCCGGCCGTCATCACGACCGGGTGCTCGCCCCGTCGCCGGTCCTCTTCCGCCGCACGGCCCACCGACGTCACCCAGCCCAGCACGGACCGCGCCGGGACGTACTCGCCGAACGGCACGAGCCGCATCTTGTCGTACCGGTCGCCCGTCGGGCCGCCCGGGCCGATGAGGATGCTGCTCTTGTAGATGCCGGGCTGGTCCGAGCGCCGCGCGTCCACGTTCACCAGGATCTCCGCGCCCACCGCGCCGGACAGCTCCGTCAGCCGCCGCGCGAGGTCCGGCCGCGCCGTCAGGTCGGCGCCGACGCTGCTCTCGCCCCACACCACCAGGTCCACGTCCCGCCCGGCGAGCCGGCGCGTCAGCTCCTCGCCCCGCGCGAAGCGCCGATCAGCGCTGTCGGGGCCGCCGATCACGCCCGGCTGGACGACCGCGACCCGCGCCCGCCCGGTGACCTCCGGCGGCGTCACCCACGCCCACGCCGCACCCACGGAGCCGGCGCACAGCGCGAGTGCGGCCACCGCCACCGTACGCACCCGGGTGCGAGCGGGGGCACGGCCGGACATAGAGCCCGAGGCACGGGCGGGGGAGCGCGGCGCCGCCACGAGCAGCACCAGCGCCGTGTTGACCGCCACCACCAGCAGCGTCACCAGCCACACCCCGCCCAGCGACGCCACGCGCAGCGCCGGCGGCACCTGCCACTGGCTCGCACCCAGCAGCCCCCACGGGCCGCCGAGCCCCTCCCACGAACGGACCAGCTCCACCATCAGCCAGCCCGACGGCACCAGCGCCAGCGCCGCCACAGCGCGCCACGCCGACGGCGCACCGCCGAGCAGCCGGTGCACCAGCCACCCCCACGGCGCCCAGAGCAGCCCCAGCAGCGCCGCCAGCACCAGGATGAAGACATGGAGGTTCGGCATCAGCCAGTGGTGCACGGCCAGCATGAACCCCAGGCCGCCCGCCCACCCGTCGAACGCCGCACGCCGGCCGCTCCGCGCCGTACGGATCAGCAGCATCCACGGCACGAGCGCGCCGTAGGCGAGCCACCACAGGGAGGGCTCCGGGAACGCGAGCGCCGGCAGCGCCCCGGCGACGGCCGCGACCGGGCCGCGCCCCCACCGTGACGCGAGGATCCGTTCCGCGCGCCGGCTCCGACCGGCGGGCATCCGCATGTGCCCTCCTCGCCACAGGAGTGTGGGAACTCCAGTGTGGCGGAGGAGATCACTCCACGGACAGTACGCCGGGGCCGGTACGGCGCCACTTCTCGCGCATCTCGACCGAGCGCAGCCGCCAGCCGTCCGCGGTGCGCCGCAGCGCGAAGCGGCAGCGCCCGCCCGCTGTGAAGCCGTCCGCGTCCGGTTCCGCAGCGGCGTACATCGGGGTCACGTAGTCGGCCAGCGCGTCGGCGCTGTCGCCCGGATAGCCGCCGAGGTCCTCCAGCCGCACCCGCCGGTTGACGATCAGGTGCTGGCGCACAGGGAACCGCCGCATCGACTCCGCCAGCCAGTCGGCCACCTCGCCGCACGGTCCGGCGATGCCGCCGGCGGCCCGGTAGTCGGCGTGGCCGTCCGATGTGAACAGCCGCCGGTACGCGTCCCAGTCGGCGTCGTCGACGGCCACGGCGTATCCGCTGATCAACTCGTCGATGGCCAGCCGGTCCATCACGGTGGCCAGGTCCACGCGCTGCGTCATCGCACCAGTGTCCGCCCGCCCCGTCCGACGCGCCAGGCCCTGTGCACGACGCTTCCGCGTGGCGACGCCCAGGCCGTCATGCGGCTTCCCAGTGGTGCGCGCGTCCGCCGCGCCACTCGACGAGGTGAGGGTCGTCGAGATCGATGTCGGCCTCCTCCAGGCCGGCGCGCCGCAGGAACTCGATGAGGTCCGCGTCATTGTGGGCGAGGCCCACGATCCGGCCGCGCACGGTCACGCGCCGCCCGCCACCGGCGGTCGGCCGGTGCACGACGACGGGGGCCTGCCACGGCATGCCTCCAGCGTGCGCCGCCGGGCGGAAGATCGCAGCCTGTGCGGGCCGGGGGAGACGGGCGGGGCGCGTGGCCTTCACACGGGGTGTGAAACCCGCACGTGCATATATGCGGCGTACACCCTCGCGCGGGCGGTCCGTTCTGCGGCACTCTCATGGGTACGGATCCGGGCCGGAACGAACCCCCGGGACCATGGGCCGCCGGTCATCCCCCCCGCCGGCGGCCCCCCGCCGTCTCAGTGCGTGGGTTGGCCGGCGTCCGGGCTGAGGACGCCCAGCCAGATCAGCGCGAACAGCACGAGCCCGAGCGCTACCCGGTAGATCACGAACGGCATGAAGCTCTTCGTCGTGATGAACTTCATGAACCAGGCGATGACCGCGTATCCCACGCCGAAGGCGATGACCGTGGCGAAGAGGGTCGGCCCCCAGGCCACGTGCGCCGCCTCGCTGACCTCCTTCAGCTCGAAGAGGCCCGACGCCATGACGGCGGGGATCGCGAGGAGGAACGAATAGCGGGCGGCGGCCTCGCGCGTGTAGTTCATCAGCAGACCGCCGCTGATGGTGGCGCCCGACCGGGAGACGCCCGGGATCAGGGCCATCGCCTGGCACATGCCGAAGATCAGACCGTCCTTGATACCGAGGTCCTGGAGCGTCTTGCGGTCCTGTGCCGCACGGTGCCGGCCGCCCGCCCGTCCGCGCGACGCCAGCCAGTCGGCCACACCGAGCACGATGCCCAGCACGATGAGCGTGGTCGCGATCAGCCGCAGATCGCGGAACGGGCCCTCGATCTGGTCCTTGAAGGTCACGCCGAGCACACCGATCGGAATGGAGCCGACGATCACCAGCCAGCCCATGCGGGCGTCCTGGTCGGAGCGCATCGCCTTGTCCGTCAGCGACCGGAACCAGGCCGTCAGGATCCGCGCGATGTCCTTGCGGAAGTAGATGAGGACGGCGGTCTCGGTGCCGATTTGAGTGATCGCGGTGAACGCGGCGCCCGGGTCCTGCCAGCCGGCGAAGGCGGCGGTGAGACGCAGATGGGCGCTGGAGGAGATCGGGAGGAACTCCGTAAGCCCCTGGACGAGTCCGAGGATGAGCGATTCGAACCAATTCATGGGGCCAGGGCCGTCCCGAAATGTGCGTGTGCGGTCGTTGAGTCGGTGCAGCGTATCGCCTCAGGGTGAACGGACGGTGATCATCCGGTGTCGCCCAGCGGTGTCACCTCGCCCCGGACCCGGCCCTCGCCCCGGACGCGGCCGCGGAGCCGGTCGCGCTTGCGCCAGGCGACCACCGAAGCCGCCAGCGCGCTCACGACGATGAAGGCCGTCGACAGGAGGAAGGCCGGGGACGTCGGCGACCCGGCCTGGCTGCCCGCGACCACGTACGCCGCCGTGTTTGGCACGCAGCCCAGCCCCGTGCCCACCAGGAACGGCGTGTAGCCCATCCGCGAGACCGCCGCGCAGTAGTTGGCCGCCGCGAACGGCACCCCCGGGAACAGCCGGATCGCGAGCGTCGACCGGAACCCGTGCCTGCTGAGCTGACCGTCCGCCAGTTCCAGGAACCGCCCGCGCAGCAGCGGCCGCAGCGCGTCCTGTCCCAGCACCCGGCCGAGCGTGAACGCGATGCCCGCCCCCAGCACCGTCCCGCCGACCGCCGCCGCGAGCCCCGCCTGCGTCCCGAACAGCGCGCCCGCCGCCAGGTTGAGCACCGGACGCGGCACGAAGGCCGCCGTGCACACCCCGTACGCGAGCCCGAACAGCACCGCCGCGGCCGCCCCGCCGCCGATGTGCGGCGGCCAGGCGCCGCCCGCGAGCAGCCGCTGCGGCTCGTACGCGAGGACGGCCGCCGCGCCCGCCGCGAGCATCACGACGAGCAGGGACAGCCGGGACCACGGTGACAGGAGCACCCGCGAGCAGCGCGGGGCGAGGCCGGCGGCCGGGGGCCGGGTGACGGGCTCGAACATCCGGGGAGAGTAACCGACACGGGCGTGTGATCGCCGTGACGACCACCGCGAAAACCGTTCGACGCCCCACCGTCCGGCACGGCAGGATCGTTGCCATGTTCCGGTACGCCTTCCTCGCAGCGCCGTCCGCAGTCGCGGACGCGCCGAAGGCTGCCGCCATCGTCCTGGACGGCGCCCGAAGCTGACCCTTCCCGGATCGATCGTCCGGCGGACCCCGTACGGGGAGGGTCGGCAAGGCCGAGGGGTCCCCCACGCTTCGAGTTCCGGAAGGAACCAGCCCAGCCATGTCCAAGACGGCATACGTCCGCACCAAGCCGCACCTCAACATCGGCACCATGGGTCATGTCGACCACGGCAAGACCACGCTCACCGCCGCCATCACCAAGGTCCTCAGCGAGCGCGGCAGCGGCGCCTTCGTCCCCTTCGACCGGATCGACCGGGCCCCCGAGGAGGCGCGGCGCGGCATCACCATCAACATCGCGCACGTCGAGTACGAGACCGACACCCGCCACTACGCGCACGTGGACATGCCCGGCCACGCCGACTACGTCAAGAACATGGTGACGGGCGCGGCCCAGCTCGACGGGGCGATCCTCGTCGTCTCCGCGCTCGACGGGATCATGCCCCAGACCGCCGAGCACGTGCTGCTCGCCCGCCAGGTCGGCGTCGACCACATCGTCGTGGCCCTCAACAAGGCCGACGCGGGCGACGACGAGCTCACCGACCTCGTCGAGCTGGAGGTGCGCGAGCTGCTCACCGCCCACGGCTACGGCGGCGACACCGTCCCCGTCGTACGGGTCTCCGGGCTCAAGGCCCTGGAGGGCGACCCGCGCTGGACCGGCGCCGTCGAGGCGCTGCTCGACGCGGTCGACACGTATGTGCCGATGCCCGTGCGGTATGTGGACGCGCCGTTCCTCATGTCCGTCGAGAACGTCCTCACCATCACCGGGCGCGGCACCGTCGTCACCGGCGCCGTGGAGCGCGGCACGGTGCGGATCGGGGACCGCGTGCAGGTGCTGGGCGCCGACGGCCTGGAGACCGTCGTCACCGGTCTGGAGACCTTCGGCAAGCCGATGGACTCCGCGCAGGCCGGCGACAACGTCGCGCTGCTGCTGCGCGGTGTGCCGCGCGACGCGGTCCGCCGCGGGCACGTCGTGGCCGAGCCCGGCAGCGTCGTACCGCGCCGCCGCTTCACGGCGCAGGTGTACGTGCTGTCGGGACGCGAGGGCGGACGCGCCACGCCCGTGTCGACCGGCTACCGGCCGCAGTTCTACATCCGCACCGCGGACGTGGTCGGCGACATCGACCTGGGCGACGCGGCCGTGGCCCGGCCGGGTGAGACGGTCACCATGACGGTCGAGCTGGGCCGCGACGTCCCGCTGGAGGCGGGCCTCGGCTTCGCGATCCGCGAAGGCGGCCGCACGGTCGGCGCGGGCACCGTGACCGAGGTGCTCTGACCGAGTGCTCTGACCGAGGTGCTCTGACCGAGGTCTGTGACCGCCGTCCCCGTGGGCGACATGCCGCTGCCCACGGGGACAATGGAGGGGTGAACGAGGCCACTCCCGTACTCCGCGCCGTCGACGGCGGCACCGCCAAGCTCATGCCGGACATCGACCGGCGGCGGGCCTGGCTGCTGACCGTCGACGGCGCGCCCCAGTCGTACGTGGACCTCGACGACCCGACGCACCTGGAGTTCGAGTACGCGCGGCGGCTCGCCCATGTCGTGGACGGCGCCGCCGACGCGGGCGCACCGCTCGACGCGGTCCACCTCGGCGGCGGCGCCCTCACGCTGCCCCGGTACGTCGCGGCGACCCGGCCGGGGTCGCGGCAGGACGTCGTGGAGGCGGACCTGGGGCTGCTGGCGCTGGTCACCGAGCACCTGCCGGTGCCGGAGGGCTCCGGGATCGCCGTGCACGGGGCGGACGCGCGGGCGTGGCTGGAAGCTGCGCCGGCGGACTCGGCCGACCTCGTCGTCGGCGATGTGTTCGGCGGCTCGCGGACACCCGCGCATCTGACGTCCGTCGAGTACGCGCGCGAGGTGGAGCGGGTGCTGCGCCCGGACGGGACCTACGCCGCCAACCTGGCGGACGGGGCGCCCTTCACATTCCTCCGCTCCCAACTCGCCACGCTCGCCGCCGTGTTCGCGGAGCTGGCGCTGATCGCGGAACCCGCCGTGCTGCGCGGGCGGCGGTTCGGCAACGTGCTGCTCGTGGCGTCGCACGCCCCGGTGGACACGGCCGTGCTGGCCCGCCGTACGGCCGCCGACCCGTTCCCGGCGCGGGTCGAGCACGGCACGTCGCTGGCCCGGCTCGTCGGCGGCGCCGCGCTCGTGCGGGACGTGGACGCCGTGGCGTCACCCGAGCCGCCCGACGGGGCCTTCGGCATCGGCTGACGGCGCGGCCCCGGCGGACGCGGGACCGGCCGACACCTCCTTCGTACGCCGCGTCAGATTCCGTACGTCCGGAACGAGCAGCACCAGCGCCGTCACCACGATCACCAGCGCCGCGCACCCCCACAGCGCCTGCGGCCGCCCGAACGCGCTCTCCGCGGGGCCGGCCAGGGCCGTGGACAGCGGCAGCATCGCCGTCGAGCCGAACCAGTCGTACGCCGAGACCCGCGACAGCTTCTCCTCGGGGATCTCCTGGTGC
The DNA here is from genome assembly GCF_013362995.1 of Streptomyces sp. TRM64462. GTDB lineage: Bacteria > Actinomycetota > Actinomycetes > Streptomycetales > Streptomycetaceae > Streptomyces. Next base: position 26,390 of record NZ_JABWDV010000416.1, read on the forward strand.
AGCGCCGTCATCCACGCCACACCGAACACCTCGATCGTCACACCGGACACGAACATCGCCGCCACCAGGCCCCACACCGGAAGCGGCACCGCCAGCGCCGCCGACGGCAGCGCCAGCGGGAACACGCACAGCGTGCCCACGAGCAGCATGCGCCGCGGTTTCCAGCGCATCATCAGCAGGGCACCGCCGAGCGTGCCCACGCCGAACGCCGCGAGCGCCAGGCCCCACGGCCGGGCGCCGCCCAGCGTGTCGCGGGCGACCAGCGGCCCGTACACGGCGTCCACCGCGCCGATCACGGCCACGACGACGGAGAACTGGGCGACGATCGACCAGAGCCACGGGCGGCCGACGAACTCCTGCCAGCCCTCGCGCAGATCGGCCAGCAGCCCTCCGCCCGGCTCCCGCTCCGGTATGTGACTGACGTCGAGGAACGCGCGCAGCACTCCGGCGACCGCGAACGCGGCCGCGTCGAACGCGAGGACCCAGCCGGGGCCCAGGGCGGCGACCATCGCGCCGCCGAGCGCCGCGCCGCCGATGCTCGCGCCGTGCATCGCCACCCGGAACACGGCGAAGGCGCGGCTCGCCTGCTCCCCGCTGACGCTGGACATCAGCATGCCCTCGGCGGCCGGGTTGAAGAACGCCTGGCCGGTGCCGCACAGACCGGTGAGCAGCATCATCTGCCACAGCGTGGCGTGGCCGGACAGCACGAGTGCGGCGAAGACCGCCTGCGAGGCGCAGTTGAGGGCGTTGGCGGCGACCATCACACGGTGCCGCGGCAGCCGGTCGGCGACCGCACCGCCGATGAGGAGGAAGAGAACCAGGGGCAGGAAGCGGGCCATCGCGACGAGGCCGACGTCTCCGGCGTCGCCGCCGGACTCCAGGACCGCGAACGCCGCCGCGATCGTCGCGCCGTTGGCGCCCAGGTTGGTGACGATCGCAGCGGCGGTCAGCAGGACGTAGTTGTGTCCCGCCCATTCGGGGCGGCGGTGGCCGCGGCGGGGATGTGCCGGGACGGCGGGGGTGCTCACCTACCGGACTATCGCCGGTGGTCACCCCCGCCGCCAAACGGATTTCGCGTCAGGAGCTCGCGCCGTCCTCGGCCAGCCGCACGGTGCTGAGGATCTGCTTGATCTTCTCGTCCGGCAGCTCGTCCTTGATGCCGGTGTTGGCGTACAGCACCCAGGAACTGAAGTCGCCCTTCGCGTTCTTGAAGGAGAACGCGAAGGACTTGCCGTCCGTGTCGCACTTGTTCTCGTGCTTCGTGTTGAGCGCGGTCGCCGTGGCGAGGTGGCCGGAGAGGCCCGACTTCGTGGTGTACGGGACCGCCTTGGTGATCTTGACGGTGCCCTTCGGCTCGGTCTGCGCGTACGCCGCCCACACCCAGTTGCCGGCCTCGTTGTACGCGGCCTCGGCGGTGTCCTTCGCGCCCTGGCCGCCCTTCGTACCGGCCGTGGCGAGGCTCCACTTGTCGGCGGTGCCGTCCTTGTCGTCGTCGAACGTGCACCACTCGCTCTTGTAGCGGCCGGGCGCGGTCATGGAGACGACGGGGGTGCCGTCGCCCGCCTTCTCGTCCTCGAAGCCCGTGAGCATGCCCGAACCGAGCACCTCCCAGTCCGCGGGGATGTCGAACAGCGTGCCGTACTTGGGGTTGTAGACGACCTTCCAGCCGGCGATCGTCGGCTGTGCGGCACCGGAGCCGCCGCGCGGGTTCTCGGCCGGCGACGGCGTGGCGTCGGTGGAGGGCGACGCGGGCGCGGACGCGGCCTGCGACGGCGACGGGCTGCTCTGCGCGACCGGCTCCTTCTCGTCGTCGCCGAGGACGAGATACCCGGTCACACCGGCGGCGGCCAGGACGGCGACGCTCGCGGCGATCGCCACGATCATCGTCGTACGCCGGTCACCCGACGACGGCGGCGGCACGGCCGGGCCGGGCGGCTGCCCGGGAACGGCGTACTGCGGCGCGGTCGGCTGCTGGTACGGGTTGGGCTGCCCGTACCCGGGCTGCTGCTGCGGATAGCCGTACCCCTGCTGCTGCCCGGGCTGCGGCGGCTGCCCCGGCTGGCCGGGCTGCTGCTGGTACGGATTCGGCTGATACCCCGGCTGCTGATAGGGATTCGGCGTGTTCGGGTCCTGCGGGTTCTGCTCGCCCCCGGGCGGCTGCTGTCCTGGCCACATGGCCAGTAACCATAGAGGGACGGGGTCACGGGTGCCACGGCCGCCCCGGTGCGGGCCGCTCGCAGGGGGCGCGCACCGGCTTCCCGGCAGGCTTCCCGGCGAAGCTACTGCCTGGTAACTTCGGGGTATGTCCGAGACGCTGCCGAACATCGGCGAGATGCTGCTGGCCACCGTTCCCATGGCCAAGACCCTGAACCTGGAGGTCGTCGAGGCGACCGCCGACCGCGCGGTGCTGCGCCTGCCCGACCAGAAGGACTTCCACAACCACGTCGGCGGCCCGCACGCGGGCGCGATGTTCACGCTGGGCGAGTCCGCGAGCGGCGCCATCGTCATCGGCGCCTTCGGCGACCAGATGGGCCGGGCCGTACCGCTCGCCGTCAAGGCCGAGATCGGCTACAAGAAGCTCGCCATGGGCGTCGTCACCGCGACCGCCACCCTCGGCCGCACCCGCGACGAGGTCATCGCCGAGCTCGACGCCGGACAGCGCCCCGAGTTCCCCGTGCACATCGCCATCACGCGCGAGGACGGCGCGGTGACGGGCGAGATGACGATCACCTGGACCCTGCGCCCCAACGCCTGACCTGATCTCCGGCCGCCCCCGCACCCCGCTCCGGGTGCGGGGGCGGCCGCGTACGGGGAGGCAACCGGACGGGCCGTCCGGGCGTCTCCTCCCGTGATCAGCGGCTCGGCACACGTGGCGAGGTGCTCCCCACGTGACCCGGTAGGCTGCCCTGGCCCCAGAGGTCACTCGTCGAAATACGGAGGAACCGGCGTTGCACGTCCAGGAGTGGCTCGAGACCGTTCCCGCGGTCAGCATCTACATCCTGGTGGGTGTGGTGATCGGGCTGGAAAGTCTCGGCATCCCGCTGCCGGGCGAGATCGTCCTCGTCAGCTCCGCGCTCCTCGCGTCCCAGCACGGCGATATCAACCCGTACGTGCTCGGCGCGTGCGCCACGGCGGGCGCCATCATCGGCGACTCGATCGGCTACGCCATCGGCCGCAGGGGCGGCAGGCCGCTGCTCACCTGGCTGGGCGGCAAGTTCCCCAAGCACTTCAGCGAAGCCAACATCGCCATGGCGGAGCGGTCCTTCGAGAAGTGGGGCATGTGGGCCGTCTTCTTCGGCCGGTTCGTGGCGCTGCTGCGGATCTTCGCCGGGCCGCTCGCGGGTGTGCTGCGCATGCCGTACTGGAAGTTCCTCATCGCCAACGTCTTCGGCGGCATCCTGTGGGCGGGCGGCACGACGGCCGTCGTCTACTCGGTGGGTGTCGTGGCCGAGGCGTGGCTGAAGCGGTTCTCGTGGCTGGGGCTCGTCCTGGCGGTGGCGGTCGGCGTCACGTCGATGCTGGTCCTGAAGCACCGCGCCAAGAAGGCGACGGAGAAGTCCGAGGCCGAGCGCACAGCGGCCAAGCCGGCCGTGGCGGAGACGGGCGCAGCGAAGCCGGCCGCCGAGCCCGCCGCCGCGTCGGTCGAAGCCGCGCCGCGGAAGGAGTCCGTCGCCGCGGCGGCCGCGGCCGACTGACCCGGTCGGCCGACACCACCCACCGACACCACGCTGCCCGCCCGCCGGACGACGCCTCGGCCGGGCGGGCAGCGCGTTTCACCGGGGTGCCGGTCACGGGTCCGGACTCAGGACTCAGGACTCCTTGGCGTGGGCCTCGCGGTGGGCGCCCGCGAGCTCCAGGTACATCGCGGCGTTCAGCCGGATGCCCTCGCGCTCCTCGTCCGTCAGCTCCCGCTTCACCTTCGCCGGTACGCCCGCCACCAGCGAGCCCGGCGGGACCCGCATCCCCTGCGGGACGAGCGCCTGCGCGGCGATCAGCGAACCCGCGCCGATGTGGGCGCCGTTCAGGACCGTCGCGCCCATGCCGACCAGGACGTCGTCCTCGACCGTGCAGCCGTGCAGGACCGCGTTGTGTCCGACGGACACCCGCTCGCCCACGGTCACCGGGAAGCCCGGGTCGACATGGACCGTGCAGTTGTCCTGGATGTTGCTGTCCGCGCCCAGGACGATCGGCCCGCAGTCCGCGCGCAGCACGGCGTGGTACCAGACGCTCGCCCCCGGACCCATCGTCACCTCGCCGACCACGACGGACGTCGGCGCGGCGAAGGCGGTCGCGTCCAGGCGCGGTTCCTTGCCGCCCACCGTGGTGATCAATGGTCGCTCCGTCATCTTCAGCTCCCTCGTCGTCGCGCCTCCGGAACCGTATGCCACGTCCTCCGCCGCCCCGACGGTGGGGCGAACATCACAGCGCCGCGCCCTGACCAGCGATGATCGCGGCCACTACCGTGTCCGGGTGCCCAGGAACAGAAACACGTTCTCCTCCCTCGCCGCCTGGCGCCGCCGTGTGCTGTCCCGTGCGGTGCACCGCGGGTGGCGGTGGGTGCAGGAGGCCGGGGCCGTCAGCGCCGAGCGCCCGGGGCCGCTGCGGTTCCGCCGGATCGGGGCGGGCACCAAGCTGGCCTTCCCGCAGGGCGCGGTGTTCGGCGAGGAGTGGATCGAGCTGGGCGAGTGCTGCATCATCGGCGAGCAGGTCACGCTCAGCGCCGGCATGCTGCCGGGCCTCGACCTGGGGCCGGACCCGGTGGTCACCCTCGGCAACGGCGTCGTGCTCGGGCGCGGCAGCCATGTCGTCGCCGACGCGCCGGTGACGATCGGCTCCGACACGTTCTGCGGGCCGTACGTCTACATCACCTCGACCAACCACAGTTACGACGATCCGCACGAGCCGGTCGGCCGCCAGTGGCCGCGCTCGGCGCCCGTGGAGATCGGGCCCGGCTGCTGGCTGGGTACGGGCGCGGTGATCCTGCCGGGCGCCCGGATCGGCCGCAACGTCGTGGTCGCGGCCGGTGCCGTCGTACGGGGCGAGGTGCCCGACCACGCGGTGGTCGCCGGGGCGCCGGCCCGCGTCGTACGCCGCTGGGACCCCGACAACGGCTGGGAGCCCCCGCTGCGTACGCCCCCGCCCGTACCGATACCGGAGCACGTCACGGCGGCGCAGCTCGCGGCGCTGGCGCGGTGGGAGAGCAACTGAGGCACGGGACGCCGACCGGCCCCCGCTCCCCGCCCCGCCCCCGTCAGCCCGCCGCGAGCAGCACCGAGCCCGCCAGGGCCAGGCCCGCGCCGGCCGCCTGCACCGCCCTCAGCCGTTCCTTGAGCACCCCGCGCGCGGCGAGCGCCGTCACCACCGGGTACAGGCTCGCGAGGACCGCGGCCATGGTCACCGGCCCGAGCCGGGCGGCGATCGCGTACGTTCCGTTGGCCGCGACGTCCGCCAGGCCGACGAACGCCAGCGCGGGCAGGGCGGCCCACACCACCCGTATCCCGCCGTCCTCTGGCAGCGCACGCCCACCGCGCCGTACGGACACGAACAGCGCCGCCCCGCCGACCGCGACATTGGTGACCCGCTGCACGAACAGCGCCAGGAACAGGCCCGTCACCGTCGTCGACGCCTCGGCGATGAACGCCATCACGCCACCGAACCCGAACGCCGCGACCAGCGTGAGCAGGACCGTCCGCCGCTGGACGGGCGCCCCGCGCAGCTCCGGCCCGCCCGCCAACACCACACCGACGACGGCCACGGCGACCCCGGCGAGCTGGAGCGGCCCCGGCCGGTCGCCGAGCAGCAGCCCGGCCGACACGGGGACGACGACACCGACCGAGCCCAGCGGCGAGACCACGCCCATCGGGCCCATGGCCAGCGCCTTGTAGAACGCCAGCATCGCCACCGGGCCGAGCACGCCCGCCGCGACCGCGAACCAGAGCCGCGGCCCGGCCTCGCTGAAGGCCCCGGTCGCCAGCACGACCGCGCCGAGGACGGCGACGGCGATGGTCTGCGAGACCACGACGACGGTGAGGGCGGGCGTGCGCCGGGTGAGGAGGCCGCCGCCGAAGTCGGCCAGCCCCCACAGCAGGCTGGTGGACAGGGCGAACAGAACGGTCATGACGGCCTCGCAGTACAGTGCGGTGAACACGGGGGTGCACCACACCGTAGTGCAGTCCATTGAACTCTGTCATCCATAATATTGGACGGAATGTGTCGGACCTCGATCAGCTCACGCAGTCCCTCGCCCGCAACCTCAAACGCTGGCGGAAGGAGCGGGGCTTCACACTGGACGCACTCGCCGCCCGCTCCGGCGTCAGCCGGGGCATGATCATCCAGATCGAACAGGCCCGGACGAACCCGAGTGTCGGGACCACGGTCAAGCTGGCCGACGCGCTGGGCGTCTCCATCACGACGCTCCTGGACTACGAGCAGGGCCCGCAGGTCCGGGTCGTCCCGGCCGAGCAGGCGGTACGGATGTGGTCGACGCCGTCGGGCAGCCACAGCACCCTGCTGGTCGGCACCGAGGCGCGCGGCCCGCTGGAACTGTGGTCCTGGACGCTCATGCCGGGCGACGCCAGCACCTCCGACCCGCATCCGGACGGCACCGTCGAGCTGCTGCACGTGGAGGCGGGCGAGCTCACGCTCGTGGTCGACGAGGAGGCCCACCAGGTCGGGCCCGGGATGTCGGCCGTCTTCGAGTCGAACGTCGCGCACGCGTACCGCAACGACGGGGACGTGCCGGTCGAGATGACCCTGGCGGTCTCCGTCCCGCCTGTGCGCTGACCTCGGGCGGGGCCGGCACGCACCGGACGCTCCGGAGTCCACTTGGGGTCCCGCTGGACTGGCCCCTCACCTCCGAGGACGCCCAGTATGGAGGGTGAGGTGTGATGGCGAAGTGTCCAGCGAAGGTGGCGCCGCGGCTGGAGCTCCGGGACTGCGGGCGGACCTCGCAGGCGGAGCCCCTGGCGCGCTGCGGTCCCCCGGCGCGCGGGACGGGGCGGCGGAGCAGGCCCTGGTGTTCGCCGGGGCCACGCTCGCGGCCGTGTACGTCCCGAGCGGGAGCGGCGCCGAGCTGAGGCTCGCAGGACCCGTGGGCGCAGACGGCGAGGCCGCGCCCGCGCTCCCCGGCCGGCCCGCCTCGTACGCCGTGTCCGGGCGTTCCGCGGTCGCCGAGGTGTTCCGCAGCGGCAGGCCCCTGTGGCTGACCGCCTCGGAACTGGCGGCGCGGGGCGAGGCGGTACCGGAGAGCCTCGCCCCGGGCGTCTCGCGGGGCGCCGCGCTGGGCGTCCTGCCGGTGGGCGTCGCGGAGGACCGGCGGCTGGGCTGCCTCGTCGTCGTGGACGACACGGGGGAGGGCTTCGACCCGGACCGGCGCGGATTCCTGGAGCTGTACGCCGAGCAGCTCGCCGCCCGCCTGGAGGTGGCCGCGGAACCGGCCCGCGAACCGGACCCGGGCCTGCTGCCGACGGCTCCGGCCCCGGCGCCTGCCCCTACCCCCGCCGCTCCGAGCGCACCCGATGCGGGGCCGGCGGCGCGGGGCCCGGCCCATGAGGCCCCGCCTGTGGCTGAGCCCCGGCCTGCGGCTGAACCCCGGCCCGCGGCTGAGCCCCCGCCTGTGGCTGAGCCCCGGCCCCCCGCGGGTCCGGCTCCGGCGCCCCGGGCTCAGGCCCCGGAGCCCCGGTCTGCGGAGCGCCAGGCCGCGGAGCCCCGGGCCCCGGCGGGCGGGCATCGGCACGGCATGCCCGGCCACGTCCTGGACCCGGACCGGGTCGGGTCGTTCACGCTCGTCCTTCAGACCGGCCGGATCACCGCCGACGCCCGGCTGCTCGAACTGGTCGACATCGCCCCGGACGCGTTCGACGGCCGCGTCGAGACCCTGCTCGCGCACACCGTCCCCGACGACATGCCCGCCCTGATGTCGCTGGTCGAGCCGGGCAAGGCCACCGCCACCAGCAGGGAGCTGGAGTTCCGCATCCGCCGCCCCAACGGAGAACTGCGCTGGCTGCGGATGCGCTCCCGCGTCCTCACCGACCCGTCAGGGCGGCCCGAACGGGTCCTCGGTGTCGTCGTGGACGCCTCGTCGCTGCGCCCCGGCGCCGACGAGGTGGCCATGGTGCAGCGCCTCTCGGCGTCCCTCGCCGCCACCATGACCGTGCACGACGTCGGCCGCGTCGTCGTCGACGCGCTGCGCGCTCCGCTGCTGGGCGCCGACCGCGTCGCGCTCGCCGGCCTGGAGGCGGACCGGCTCGTCGTCACCGTCCTGGACCCGCCCGACCCCGCGGCCTGGCCGGAGATCTGGCGCTCCGAATGGCGGTCCGAGTGGCCCGACACCTCGATCCGCGCCCTGCCCACGCTCGCCGCCGCGCTCCGTGAGGTCCGCGTCGGCCTCTGCCCGGCGGGCGCCGAACTCGAACCGGGCCTCGCGGGCGTCGGCCCCGGCGGCCTCGCCGTGCTGCCGCTGCCCGCCGAAGGCCGGGTCATCGGCGCGTGCCTGGCAGGCTGGGACGAGCCGCACGAGTTCGGCCCCGAGGAACGGTCCCTGCTCACCGCCACCGCCGGACTCGTCGGCCAGGCGCTCCGACGCGCCCACGCCTTCGACGCCCAGCACGAGCTCGCCACCACGCTCCAGCGCAGCCTGCTGCCCCGCAGACTCCCGGAGCTCGCCGGGGGAGTGGCCGTCGCCCGCTACCTGCCCGCCATGGTCGGTCTGGAGGTGGGCGGCGACTGGTACGACGTCATCCCCCTGTCCGAGAGCCGCGTCGCTCTCGTCATCGGCGACGTCCAGGGCCACAGCGCGGGCGCGGCCACGATCATGGGCCAGATCCGGACCGCGATCAGGGCGTACGCCGTCGAGGGGCACCCGCCCGACGTCGTCGTCTCCCACGCCAACCGGCTCCTCGTCGGCATGGAGACCGACCTGTTCGCCACCTGCTGCTACGTCGAACTCGACATGGAGGAGGGCGACGCCTGGTTCGTACGGGCCGGCCACCTCGCACCCCTGCTGCGCCACCCGGACGGCCGTACGGCTGAGGTGACCGCCGAGGGCGGTCTGCCGCTCGGCGTGCTCGCGGACGCGGAGTACCCCATCACGGCCGTCGGACTGCTCCCCGGCACCGTGCTCGCGCTGATGACGGACGGTCTGGTCGAGTCGGCCAGCCTGCACCTGGAGGAGGGCATGCTGCGGATGCGCGGCCTGCTCGCCGCGGCGGACCCGTCCGACACCGGCCGCATGGCCGACGCACTCCTCGGCGACGGAACCCGCCGCGCCGACGACGTGGCGCTGCTGCTGCTGCGCTACGACGGAATGAAGGTCCGTCCGATCCGCGCCGGCTGGGTGGTGTGGCGGCTCCCCGACGCCGTCATGCACGCCCGCCGCTTCACCGCCCGTACGCTGCGGACCTGGGGCGTGGCCGAGGAGGCGGACTCCGTGCTGCTCGTCGTGTCCGAGCTGGTCACCAACGCCCTGATCCACACCCAGGGGCCCGTACGCCTCGATCTGACGCTGGCCGGTGACCGGCTGCGGATCGCCGTCAGCGACGCGTCGCCGCGCGCGCCCGCCAAGCCGGTCATGGCCGACTGGGAGTCGACGGGCGGCCGCGGCCTGTTCCTGGTGGAGGCGCTGTCGGCGGCATGGGGCTCGGTGCCCGTGAGCGGCGGCAAGCAGGTGTGGAGCGAGCTCGTCGTGCCCCACGAACTCTCCGGCCCCGTACCGGGCTCCGATGCGGAACCCGGCCCCTACCCCTCACAGGGCCCCGCCCCTGGGCAGGACCCCTACCCCGGACAGGGCCCC
>NZ_JABWDV010000417.1 GCF_013362995.1 Streptomyces sp. TRM64462
AACGGCTGACACCCTCCACCCCCGGCCGCCCCGCTGCCCACCCCTCCCCGGGCACCGGGGCGGCCCTTTTCGCGTGACGGCCACCCACTCCGCGCCCGCCCTGCGGCGGCCGCGGGGCACCCACCGGCGCGGCCGGGGTCCCGTGAGGCGGTGCCGGTTCAGCGCGCGGCGCGCACGCCCCGGAGCACCGGCCACGCCGCGTCCACCGGTCAGGGCCTCGGATCACCATGGGCCCCGACAGAGCGGCTGCGCCCCGTCCCGCTGCCCCGCCCGTCCGACCAGCCACATCCCGTCCGGCGTCCAGGTGCCAGGATCACGGGGCCGGACAGGGTCAGTCCCCGGCCCGCGCATGGCGCGTCCGCTGAGCCGCGCCCCCTGTCCTGCCGGCCAAGGACCCCGGCCGGCAGGGCCCCCGGCGGGCCGGCCGCCGCCCGTCGCGCGGGCCGGTCCCGACGCACGGGCCAGGCCCCAGCGCACGGGCCAGGTCCCAGCGCACGGGCCAGGTCCCGACACGCGGGCTGGTTCCGGCGCGTGCGCCAGGTCCCAGCGCGCGGGCCGGTCCCGGCGGCTTGCGGCGCAGCGCGGCTGCCGGGTGCGGCTTCCTCCTTCAGCCGATGTCCGGCGGGTCGATGCGGATGCGCACCGGGCCGGTGGCGTCCCCGTTGCCGCGGGCGAGGCGGGACGCCTGGGCGGTTTTGAGTGCGGCCGCCAGGGCCGCGCCACTGCCGGGCGGGACGCGTATCAGGGCGCGCACCCAGAGCTCGCCCGCCGGGGGGTCGCCCACGCGGCGCGGCCCGCCGGGCATGGCCGGCGGCAGCGGTACGGGGCCCAGCACCTCGGCGTCGGCGGGAAGCCGCGCGGCCGCCACGAACGCCTCGACCGCCTCAGGCCGGCCCGTCACCGCGGCCATCCGGGAGACCGGCGGGAAGCCCAGCTCGGCGCGCTCGGCCAGCTCCCGCTGCGCGTGGCCCACCGGGTCCCACCGCACCAGCGCCTGCACCGGCCGCAGCGTCGGCTCGGCGACCACGACGACCGTGCCGCCCTCGCTCTGGCCCCGTACGAGGGACGCGGCGTCGATCCAGCGCCGCAGCGCCTCCTCGGCGGCGCGCAGGTCGGGCCGGCCCAGCAGCGCCCAGCCGTCCAGCAGCAGCGCGGCCGCGTACCCGCCGTCCGCGACGGGCTCGGCGCCGGGCGTGCTGACCACCAGGGCGGGCCGGCCGGGCACCGAGTCCAGGATGTGATCGCGCCCGGAGGTCCGGACCGGTACGGCGGGGAACACCCGCCCGAGCTCCTCGGCGGTGCGCCGGGCGCCCACGACCTGCGCCCGCAGCCGTACGGAACCGCACTCCGCGCAGCGCCAGTCGGGCTCGCCGCGCCCGCACCACCCGCACCTCAACTCGCGCTGCCCGGGCGCCTCCAGGGGGCCCGCACAGTGCCGGCAGCGCGCGGGCGTACGGCACCGCTCGCACGCCAGCCGCGGTACGTACCCGCGCCGGGGCACCTGGACCAGCACGGGCCCGGACTTCAGCCCGTCCCGTACGACCTGCCAGCCGAGCGACGGCAGGCGCGCGGCGCGCGCGGCCTCGTCCCGCGCCAGCTCACCGTCGCCCACGGTCCGTACGAGGGGGGCCGCGGCCCGTACCTGCTCGCGGGGCGCCGCGAGGGGTCGGGCCCAGCCGCTCTCGACGAGCTGGGCGGCCTCCACGGTGCAGCTCGTACCGCCCAGCAGGAAACCGCATTTGTCCTGCGCGGCGCGCAGCAGCAGCACATCGCGCGCGTGGGGCTGGGGCGCGTGCGGCTCGCTGTGGCTGCCGTCCCCGTCGTCCCAGATGACGACGAGCCCGAGATCCTGGACGGGCGCGAACATGGCGGCCCGGGTCCCCACGACCGCGCGCACGGCACCGCGCCGCACGGCCAGCCACTGCCCGTACCGCTTCTCGGGCCCTGCCTCGGCGGTGAGCAGGGCGTGCCGCCCCTCCCCCAGGAGCCCGCTCAGCGCCGCGTCCACGCGCGCGGCGGCCCGCCCGTCGGGGACGACGACGAGCGCACCGCGCCCGGACGCGAGCGTGGCGGCCACCGCCCTGGCCAGCTCGTCCGCCCAGTGGGGGCCGGGCAGCGCGTTCCACACGGCCCTGGGTGCGCCCCCGCGCGCGAGAGCCTCCAGAAACGCCTCCCCGTGCGCGTACCGCCCCCATGTGCCCGGCTCCGGGGCGGCCGGCGGCGGCAGCGGCTCGGGCGACGGCCTGGCCTCGGCCCGTGCGCTGCGGGGCGGCACGGCGAGCTGCAGCACATCGGCGAGGCTTCCCGCGTACCGGTCGGCCACCGCCCGCGCGAGCGCCAGCAGCTCGGGGCCGAGCACGGGCTCGGGCGACACGACGTCGGCGAGCGCGGCCAGCGGCCCGGCGTAGTCGCTCTCGGCCCTGCGCTCCACCAGGAACCCGTCGATGAGCCGCCCGCCCTCGCGCCGCCCTTCCCGCACCTGATGCGCCCCGGCCCCGAACCGCACCCGCACCCGCACCCCGGGCCGCGCGACGGCGTCGAGTTCCTCGGGCACCGCGTAGTCGAAGAACTGGTCGAGATGGAGCACGCCCTTGTTGACGACGACCCGCGCCACCGGCAGCTCCTTGGCCAGCGCGGCTCCCCGCCACGTCCGGGGCTTGGCCCGTGGCGCCTTCGCCTTCCGCACGCTCTCCCTGATGAGCGCGAGCTGCTCGGGCGCCCGCCCTTCCGGCCGCCGCCCTTCCCGGTCCCCGTTCGCACTGCTCACAGCCCCATGCCTACCAGACGCCACCGACAAAGGCGCCGGCGCCGGAAACGCCGGAGTCCGGCGCCGTACGGGACGGGGCCGGACTCCGGGAGGTTGCTCGACGGCGCGGGACTACAGCCCGGCGGCCTTGCGGAGGGCGTCGACGCGGTCGGTGCGCTCCCAGCTGAAGTCGGGGAGCTCGCGGCCGAAGTGGCCGTACGCCGCGGTCTGGGAGTAGATCGGGCGGAGCAGGTCGAGGTCGCGGATGATCGCGGCCGGGCGGAGGTCGAAGACCTCGCTGATCGCGGCCTCGATCTTCTCGACCTCGGTCTTGGCGGTGCCGAAGGTCTCGACGAAGAGGCCGACGGGCTCGGCCTTGCCGATGGCGTACGCGACCTGGACCTCGCAGCGGGAGGCGAGGCCGGCGGCGACGACGTTCTTGGCGACCCAGCGCATGGCGTAGGCGGCGGAGCGGTCGACCTTGGACGGGTCCTTGCCGGAGAAGGCGCCGCCGCCGTGGCGGGCCATGCCGCCGTACGTGTCGATGATGATCTTGCGGCCGGTGAGGCCGGCGTCGCCCATGGGGCCGCCGATCTCGAAGCGGCCGGTGGGGTTCACGAGGAGGCGGTAGCCGTCGGTGTCGAGCTTGATGCCGTCGTCGAGGAGCTGCTTGAGGACGTGTTCGACGACGAACTCGCGGATGTCCGGCGCGAGCAGCGACTCCAGGTCGATGTCGCTGGCGTGCTGCGAGGAGACGACGACCGTGTCGAGGCGGACGGCCTTGTCGCCGTCGTACTCGATGGTGACCTGCGTCTTGCCGTCGGGGCGCAGGTAGGGGATGGTGCCGTTCTTGCGGACCTCGGTCAGGCGCTTGGACAGGCGGTGGGCCAGGTGGATCGGCAGCGGCATCAGCTCGGGCGTCTCGTCCGACGCGTAGCCGAACATCAGGCCCTGGTCGCCGGCGCCCTGCCGGTCGAGCTCGTCCTCATCGCCCTCGACCCGGGACTCGTACGCCGTGTCGACACCCTGCGCGATGTCCGGGGACTGGGCGCCGATGGACACCGAAACGCCGCAGGAGGCGCCGTCGAAGCCCTTCTTCGAGGAGTCGTAGCCGATCTCCAGGATCTTCTCGCGCACCAGCGTGGGGATGTCGGCCCAGGCCTTGGTGGTCACCTCGCCGGCCACGTGGACGAGACCGGTGGTGATCAGGGTCTCCACGGCGACACGGGAGGTCGGGTCCTCCCGGAGCAGCGCGTCGAGGATGGTGTCGCTGATCTGGTCAGCGATCTTGTCCGGGTGACCTTCGGTCACGGACTCCGAGGTGAAGAGACGACGGGACACAACGCTCCCTGGGGTTGCAGCGGCTGCTGGCTGATCATTGGCGGACCGGCAGGGGGCTGCGCCCCGCGTCGTTCCAGGAACAGTTTATCGGGCGAGGTCGGACAATGGACCAGGTGTCTCGTACGCCGGGCGCCTGATTGGCCACATCGGCGGCATGGGCGGCTCGAAGATCACCTTTGTGGACGGGGGGAAGGGGCCGTTCCGGGGGGTGGCCGTCCCGTCCCGTGGGGTGGTCGGAGTGATGCGGCCCACCCCGGGCCGGTCTCAGGGCAGACGCCGCGCCACCAGGTCCCAGACCGTGTCCGCGAGGGACTCCTTCGGGCCGTACGGGACCGGGGTCTCCGTGCCGTCTGCGGCGAGGATCACGGCCTCGTTCTCCTCCGCGCCGAACGTCTTGCGCTCCCCCACCTCGTTGACCACGAGCAGGTCGCAGCCCTTGCGGCGGAGCTTGGCGCGGCCGTTGGCGAGGACGTCGTCGGTCTCGGCGGCGAAGCCCACGATCACCTGGTCGGGGCGGGCGCGGTCGGCGGAGATCTCGGCGAGGACGTCGGGGTTGCGGACCAGTGCGACGGGGGCCGGCTCCTGGCCCTCCTGCTTCTTGATCTTGCCTTCGGCGTATGTGGCGGGGCGGAAGTCCGCGACGGCCGCCGCCATGACCACCGCGTCCGCGTCGGCGGACGCCTTCAGGACCGCCTCGCGGAGCTGGACCGCCGTGCCGACGTGGACGACGTCGACGCCCGCCGGGTCGGGGATGCCGGTGTTGGCCTCGATGAGCGTGACCCGGGCGCCGCGGGCCGCGGCCGTACGGGCCAGGGCGTAGCCCTGCTTGCCGGAGGAACGGTTCCCCAGGTAGCGGACCGGGTCGAGGGGCTCGCGCGTGCCGCCCGCGCTGACCACGACGTGGCGGCCCGCGAGGTCCGGCCCGGTGACGCCGCGGGCGAGGGTCCTGCGGCAGACCTCGTAGATCTCGCCGGGCTCGGGCAGGCGGCCCTTGCCGGTGTCGACGCCGGTGAGGCGGCCGACGGCCGGTTCGACGACCACGGCACCGCGGCGGCGGAGCGTGGCGACGTTCTCCTGGGTGGCCGGGTGCTCCCACATCTCGGTGTGCATGGCCGGGGCGAAGACCACCGGGCAACGGGCGGTGAGCAGTGTGTTGGTGAGGAGGTCGTCGGCGAGGCCGTGGGCGGCCTTGGCGAGCATGTCGGCGGTGGCGGGGGCGACGACCACGAGGTCGGCCTCCTGTCCGATGCGTACGTGCGGGACCTCGTGCACGTCCTCCCAGACCTCGGCCGAGACCGGGTTGCCGGAGAGGGCGGACCAGGTGGCGGCGCCCACGAAGTGGAGCGCGGACGCGGTCGGGACGACCCGTACGTCATGGCCGGACTCGGTCAGCCGGCGCAGCAGCTCGCACGCCTTGTAGGCGGCGATGCCGCCGCTGACTCCGAGGACGACCTTGGGCTTGGGCTCGGGCACTGCGCCTCCCGCTCTCACGAGCTCCGATCCTGAGCTCTGCTGCAACGATGCGTAACGACGACCTTCGGGACACACCTCAGGCCCGGCGGACATCCCGCCGGGCCTGGTGATGACAGTGGGGCAGCGCTTACTGCGCCGGGCCCTCGACGGCCTCGGAGGTCAGCAGACCGGCGTTGATCTCCCGGAGGGCGATCGAGAGCGGCTTCTCGTGGACGTGGGTGTCCACCAGCGGACCGACGTACTCGAGCAGGCCCTCACCGAGCTGCGAGTAGTACGCGTTGATCTGCCGCGCACGCTTGGCCGCGTAGATCACGAGGCTGTACTTCGAGTCCGTGGCCTCGAGCAGCTCGTCGATCGGCGGGTTGATGATGCCCTCGGGCGCGGTGATGGAAGAGGACACGCTCTACCTTCCGAAAAAGTGGACAGGGAAAATTCAGACAACGTCCATCAAGGCTAGCAGCTCACGCGCCACGTCCTCGACGGAGGTGTTGACCAGGGTGACGTCGAACTCGGACTCCGCCGCGAGCTCGACCCTGGCGGCCGTGAGACGCCGCTCGATGACTTCGGGGGACTCGGTGCCGCGGCCGGTGAGCCGGCGGACCAGTTCCTCCCAGCTCGGCGGGGCGAGGAAGACGAGCTGGGCGTCCGGCATGGACTCGCGGACGAGCCTGGCGCCCTGGAGGTCGATCTCCAGGAGGACGGGTTCGCCGGCCTCCAGCCGGTCCTGGACCGCGCGGCGCGGCGTGCCGTAGCGGTTGCCCGCGAACTCGGCCCACTCCAGCAGCTCGCCGTTGGCGATCAGCTTGTCGAACTCGTCGTCGGTGACGAAGTAGTACTGCACGCCGTCCTGCTCGCCGGGTCGCGGCTTGCGGGTCGTGGCCGACACCGAGAGCCAGACCTCCGGGTGGACCTTGCGCATATGGGCGACGACCGTGCTCTTGCCGACCCCTGAGGGGCCGGAGAGCACGGTCAGTCGCGGACGTACGTCCGGGGGCTCGGGGGTCGTCCCCCGGGATGTTGCAGCCATGGGGCGATTATTCCAGCTTCCGGGAGCGCCCTGGACGCCGGTGGCGGGCGTCAGGCGCCGGAGCCGCCGAACTCGCGCTCCAGGGACGCGATCTGGTTGGAGCCGAGACCGCGCACCCGGCGGCTCTCGGAGATGCCGAGCCGCTCCATGATCTGCTTGGCGCGGACCTTGCCCACGCCGGGCAGGGACTCGAGGAGGGCGGAGACCTTCATCTTGCCGATGACGTCGTTCTCCTGACCCTGCTTGATGACCTCGTGGAGCGAGGCACCGGAGTGCTTGAGTCGATTCTTGACCTCGGCCCGCTCCCGGCGAGCCGCGGCGGCCTTTTCGAGCGCGGCTGCGCGCTGTTCAGGGGTAAGGGGCGGAAGAGCCACGCCTACGTCACCTCGGATGTCGAACTGTCGGATACGGACCGGTGAGGAACCTAGTCGGCCCACACCAAGGGAGCAACGAGCAACGCAGTGACCGCTGCGAACGCTGACTCTCGTCGGAGACTAGCGGCCTGGGCCGCCAGAGTCAGCGAGAACAGAGGAAAAGTCCTGGTCAGCATCGATCCTGCCAGACAAACAGGACACAATGCACTCGTTGGGGGCGCGAATCCGTCAAGACCCGTCACGGCCCGTCCCGGGGGCGTCACACCGGGGCAGCGGGCGGGGATCCGGAGGCGGTCCGGGCAGGTCCGCGGCGCCGTGAGGTGCGTCACAGCACGCTCCGGACCGGCCTCGGCCTGCTCTCCCGGCCCAGGGTCAGGCCGCGGCGACCGCCGCCCGGACCTCGTCCGCGTACCGCGCGGCCGCGTCGTGCAGGGCCACCGGGTCGGGGCCGTACCGGAGGACGCCCCGGCTGACGTTCGGCACGACGTTGCGCACCGCGGCGCCGAAGACCGCCGGGAGATCCGCCGCGGTCGCGCCCTGGGCGCCGATGCCGGGGGCGAGGAGCGGGCCGTTCACGTCCAGGTCGAACGACGACAGGTCGCCGAGGGTCGCGCCGACCACCGCGCCGAAGGAGCCCATCGGGCTCTCCCCCGCGTTCTCCGCCGCGAGGTGCGCCAGCATGGTGGCGGCGACGGTCCGGCCGTCGGCGCGCACGGCGCGCTGCACCTCGGCGCCCTCCGGGTTGGAGGTGAGGGCGAGGACGAACAGCCCCGCGCCGTTCTCGCGCGCGAGGTCGACGGCCGGCTTCAGGGAGCCGTAGCCCAGGTACGGGGAGACCGTCAGCGCGTCCGAGAACAGCGGCGCGTCCTTGCGCAGATACGTCTCGGCGTACGCGGCCATGGTGGAGCCGATGTCGCCGCGCTTGGCGTCCATGACGACGAGGGCGCCGGCCTCGCGCAGGTCGATGACGGCCTGCTCCAGGACGGCGATGCCGTGGGAGCCGAAGCGTTCGAAGAACGCGCTCTGCGGCTTGAAGACCGCGACGGTGCCGGCGAGGGACTCGACGACGGTGCGCGTGAAGGTCTCCAGGCCGTTGACGTCGTCCGTCAGGTCCCAGGCGGACAGCAGCGACGCGTGCGGGTCGATGCCGACGCACAGGGGGCCGCGCTCGTCCATGACCCGGCGGAGGCGGGCGCCGAACGGTTCGAGGGGGCTCATGCGGTGGCCTTTCGGGTGTCGGCGCCGACGGCGTCGGCGAGCGTGGCGTACGGGGAGGCCTTGAGGCGCGCCGCGAGGCCCTGGTGGACGGCGCGGGCGTAGCCGGGGCCCTCGTAGATGAAGGCGCTGTAGCCCTGGACGAGGGTGGCGCCGGCGAGGATGCGCTGCCAGGCGTCCTCGGCGTCCTCGATGCCGCCGACGCCGACGAGGACGAGGCGGTCGCCCACGCGCGCGTAGAGCCGGCGCAGGACCTCCAGGGAGCGGGCCTTCAGGGGGGCGCCGGACAGTCCGCCGGTCTCCTTGACCACCGCAGGGTCCGATGTGAGGCCGAGGCCCTCGCGCGCGATGGTGGTGTTGGTGGCGATGATGCCGTCCAGGCCCAACTCCACGGCGAGGTCGGCGACGGCGTCGACATCCTCGTCGGCCAGGTCGGGCGCGATCTTCACGAGGAGCGGGACGCGGCGATCGGTGACCGTGCGGTCGGCGGCCGCGCGGACGGCCGTGAGGAGGGGCCGGAGGGACTCCGTGGCCTGGAGGTTGCGCAGCCCCGGCGTGTTCGGCGAGGAGACGTTGACGACCAGGTAGTCGGCGTGCCGGGCGAGGCGCTCGGTCGACTTCACGTAGTCGGCGGCGGCGTCGGCCTCCGGGACGGCCTTGGTCTTGCCGATGTTGACGCCGACGACGGTCCTGAAGACCGGCACGCGCGCGTGGAGGCGTTCCGCGACGGCGGCCGAGCCCTCGTTGTTGAAGCCCATGCGGTTGATCAGGGCGCGGTCCGGGAGCAGGCGGAAGAGGCGCTTCTTGGGGTTGCCGGGCTGCGGTTCGCCGGTGACGGTGCCGATCTCGACATGGTCGAAGCCGAGCATGGCCATGCCGTCGATGGCGACGGCGTTCTTGTCGAAGCCGGCCGCGAGCCCGAAGGG
Organism: Streptomyces sp. TRM64462; assembly: GCF_013362995.1. GTDB lineage: Bacteria > Actinomycetota > Actinomycetes > Streptomycetales > Streptomycetaceae > Streptomyces. Next base: position 9,103 of record NZ_JABWDV010000417.1, read on the forward strand.
GCTGTGGAAGCGCAGGCCGAGCGCCTCGGTGCGCAGCTCCTTGTGGCGGGGGGCGAAGAAGGCCGCGACGAAGGTCCGCAGGACGGGCACGCGGGCGGTCAGGCGGATCCAGCGGACGGCCATGTGGTGGGCGCGCTCCGGGTCCATGCGCTTGAAGACGAGGTGGAAGAACAGTTCGTACATCGGCAGTGGTGTCCTGAAGGTGGGTCCTCATGAGGAGGGGGACACCGTTTCCGGTGTCCCCCTCGTGGGCTGCTAGTCGCGGGCCGCGATCAGGTGTTCGGCGTGTTCCTGGAGGGAGCGGACGCCGACCCCGCCGTGGTTGAGCGCGTCGATGCCCTGGACGGCGGCGGCGAGCGCCTGGACCGTCGTGAGGCAGGGGACGCCGCGCGCCACGGCGGCCGTGCGGATGTCGTAGCCGTCGAGGCGGCCGCCGGTGCCGTACGGGGTGTTGACGATGAGGTCGACCTCGCCGGCGTGGATGAGCTGGACGATGGTCTTCTCGCCGCCGGGGCCCTCGCCCTCGGACTGCTTGCGCACGACGGTGGCGTTGAGGCCGTTGCGCTTGAGGACCTCGGCCGTGCCGGAGGTGGCGAGCAGCTCGAAGCCGTGGGCGACCAGCTCGCGGGCCGGGAAGATCATCGAGCGCTTGTCGCGGTTGGCGACCGAGATGAACGCGCGGCCCTTGGTGGGCAGCGGTCCGTACGCGCCGGCCTGCGACTTGGCGTACGCCGTGCCGAAGACCGAGTCGATGCCCATGACCTCGCCGGTGGAGCGCATCTCCGGGCCGAGGACGGTGTCGACGCCGCGCCCGTGGATGTCGCGGAAGCGGCTCCACGGCATCACGGCCTCCTTGACGGAGATCGGCGCGTCGAGCGGCAGCGAGCCGCCGTCGCCGTTCTTCGGGAGCAGGCCCTCGGCGCGCAGCTCGGCGACGGTGGCGCCCAGCGAGATGCGGGCGGCGGCCTTCGCGAGCGGCACGGCGGTCGCCTTGGAGGTGAAGGGGACCGTGCGGGAGGCGCGCGGGTTGGCCTCCAGGACGTACAGGATGTCCCCGGCCATGGCGAACTGGATGTTGATCAGGCCGCGGACGCCGACGCCCTTCGCGATGGCCTCGGTGGAGGTGCGCAGCCGCTTGATGTCGAAGCCGCCGAGGGTGATCGGGGGCAGGGCGCACGCCGAGTCGCCGGAGTGGATGCCGGCCTCCTCGATGTGCTCCATGACGCCGCCGAGGTACAGCTCCTCGCCGTCGTACAGGGCGTCGACGTCGATCTCGATGGCGTCGTCGAGGAAGCGGTCCACGAGGACCGGCCGGGTCGGGGAGATCTCGGTGGACTCGGCGATGTACGCGGAGAGCCGCGCCTCGTCGTAGACGATCTCCATGCCGCGGCCGCCGAGCACGTACGACGGGCGGACCAGGACCGGGTAGCCGATCTCGTCCGCGATGGCCTTGGCCTCGGCGAACGTGGTGGCCGTGCCGTGCTTGGGCGCCGGGAGGCCGGCCTCGGTCAGGACGCGGCCGAAGGCGCCGCGGTCCTCGGCGGCGTGGATGGCCTCCGGGGAGGTGCCGACGATCGGCACGCCGTTGTCCTTGAGCGCCTGGGCGAGGCCGAGCGGGGTCTGGCCGCCGAGCTGGACGATCACACCGGCGATCGGGCCGGCCTGCTGCTCGGCGTGGACGATCTCCAGCACGTCCTCGAGCGTCAGCGGCTCGAAGTACAGGCGGTCGGAGGTGTCGTAGTCCGTGGAGACCGTCTCCGGGTTGCAGTTGACCATCACGGTCTCGTACCCGGCGTCGGACAGCGCGAAGGAGGCGTGGACGCAGGAGTAGTCGAACTCGATGCCCTGGCCGATACGGTTCGGGCCCGAGCCGAGGATGATCACGGCGGGCTTCTCGCGGCGCGCGACCTCGGTCTCCTCGTCGTACGAGGAGTAGAAGTACGGCGTCCGGGCGGCGAACTCGGCGGCGCAGGTGTCGACGGTCTTGTAGACCGGGCGGACGCCGAGTGCGTGCCGGACCTCGCGGACGACGTCCTCGCGCAGGCCGCGGATGTCCGCGATCTGCTGGTCGGAGAAGCCGTGCCGCTTGGCCTCGGCGAGCAGCTCGGGGTCGAGCTTCTCGGCGGCGGCCAGCTCGTCGGCGATCTCCTTGATCAGGAAGAGCTGGTCGACGAACCACGGGTCGATCTTCGTCGCGTCGAAGACCTCGTCGGGGGTGGCGCCGGCGCGGATGGCCTGCATGACGGCGTTGATCCGGCCGTCGGTGGGGCGCACGGCCTCGCGCAGCAGCTCGTCCTTGTCGCCGGGCTCGCCGGTGAAGGTGAACTGGCTGCCCTTCTTCTCCAGGGACCGCAGCGCCTTCTGGAGGGCCTCGGTGAAGTTGCGGCCGATGGCCATGGCCTCACCGACCGACTTCATGGTGGTGGTGAGGGTGGAGTCGGCGGACGGGAACTTCTCGAAGGCGAAGCGCGGCGCCTTGACCACGACGTAGTCGAGCGTGGGCTCGAAGGAGGCCGGGGTCTCCTGCGTGATGTCGTTCGGGATCTCGTCCAGCGTGTAGCCGACGGCCAGCTTGGCCGCGATCTTGGCGATCGGGAAGCCGGTCGCCTTGGAGGCGAGCGCGGAGGAGCGGGACACGCGCGGGTTCATCTCGATGACGATGACCCGGCCGTCCTCGGGGTTGACGGCGAACTGGATGTTGCAGCCGCCGGTGTCGACGCCGACCTCGCGGATGATCGCGATGCCGACGTCACGGAGGGTCTGGTACTCGCGGTCGGTGAGCGTCATCGCCGGGGCGACCGTGATCGAGTCACCGGTGTGCACGCCCATGGGGTCGAAGTTCTCGATGGAGCAGACGACCACGACGTTGTCGTGCTTGTCGCGCATCAGCTCCAGCTCGTACTCCTTCCAGCCGAGGATGGACTCCTCCAGGAGCACCTCGGTGGTCGGGGAGAGCGTGAGGCCCTGGCCGGCGATACGGCGCAGCTCCTCCTCGTCGTGGGCGAAGCCGGAGCCGGCGCCGCCCATGGTGAAGGAGGGGCGGACGACGACGGGGTAGCCGCCGAGCGTCTCGACGCCGGCGAGGACCTCGTCCATGGAGTGGCAGATCACGGACCGGGCGGACTCGCCGTGGCCGATCTTGGCGCGGACGGCTTCGACGACGCCCTTGAAGAGGTCGCGGTCCTCGCCCTTGTGGATCGCCTCGACGTTGGCGCCGATCAGCTCCACGCCGTACTTCTCCAGGACGCCCTGCTCGTGCATGGAGATCGCGGTGTTGAGCGCGGTCTGGCCGCCCAGGGTGGGCAGGAGGGCGTCGGGGCGCTCCTTGGCGATGATCTTCTCGACGAACTCGGGGGTGATCGGCTCGACGTACGTGGCGTCGGCGATCTCCGGGTCGGTCATGATCGTCGCCGGGTTGGAGTTGACCAGGATGACGCGCAGGCCTTCGGCCTTGAGGACGCGGCACGCCTGGGTGCCGGAGTAGTCGAACTCGGCGGCCTGGCCGATGACGATCGGGCCGGAGCCGATGACCAGGACGGACTGGATATCGGTGCGCTTAGGCACGCTCGGCCTCCATCAGAGAAACAAAGCGGTCGAAGAGGTACGCGGCGTCGTGCGGGCCCGCGGCCGCCTCGGGGTGGTACTGGACGCTGAAGGCCGGCTGGTCGAGCAGCTGGAGGCCCTCCACGACGTTGTCGTTGAGGCAGACGTGGGAGACCTCGGCGCGGCCGTAGGGGGTGTCGGACACCTTGTCGAGCGGGGCGTCGACGGCGAAGCCGTGGTTGTGCGCGGTGACCTCGACCTTGCCGGTCGTACGGTCCTGCACGGGCTGGTTGATGCCGCGGTGGCCGTACTTCAGCTTGTACGTGCCGAAGCCGAGCGCGCGGCCGAGGATCTGGTTGCCGAAGCAGATGCCGAACAGGGGCGTCCTGCGCTCCAGGACGGCCCGCATGAGGGCGACGGGGCCGTCGGCGGTGGCGGGGTCGCCGGGGCCGTTGGAGAAGAAGACACCGTCGGGGTTGACGGCGTACACGTCCTCGACGGTGGCGGTGGCGGGCAGCACGTGCACCTCGATGCCGCGCTCGGCCATCCGCTGCGGGGTCATGCCCTTGATGCCGAGGTCGACGGCGGCGACGGTGAACTTCTTCTCGCCGATCGCGGGGACGACGTACGGCTCCTCGGTGGCGACCTCGGCGGAGAGGTTCGCGCCCTTCATCTGGGGCTGCGCCCTGACCTTCGCCAGCAGCGCCTCCTCGCGCACCCCGGTCCAGGCGTCGCCGGAGAAGATGCCGACGCGCATGGCGCCGCGCTCGCGCAGATGGCGGGTGAGGGCGCGGGTGTCGATACCGCTGATGCCGACGACGCCCTGCCGCTCCAGCTCCTCGTCCAGGGAGCGCTGGGAGCGCCAGTTCGAGGGGGTGCGGGCGGGGTCGCGGACGACGTAGCCGGAGACCCAGATGCGGGCGGACTCCGGGTCCTCGTCGTTGACGCCGGTGTTGCCGACGTGCGGGGCGGTCATCACGACGACCTGGCGGTGGTACGACGGGTCGGTCAGGGTCTCCTGGTAGCCGGTCATGCCGGTGGAGAAGACGGCCTCGCCGAACGTCTCCCCCACGGCCCCGTAGGCGCGGCCGCGGAAGCTGCGGCCGTCCTCCAGGACGAGTACGGCGGGAATCCTGGTTCCCCGGGTGGAGGTCGTCATCGTGCGGCGCCTTCCGTCGTGGTGTGCGTGGTGGTCATGGAGTTGAGGGCCTCGGTCCAGTCGGCGTGCTCGGCCGCCCGGTCGGACCGGAAGCCGGAGTCGATCAGCCGGTCGCCGTGCTGCCAGGTGACGATCAGCAGTCCGCCCTCGGCGAGGACCTTGCCGGCGATGCCCTTGTCGAGGCGGGCGCCGCGCAGCTGTCCGGCCGGTACGAAGAAGTCGCTCGCCCCGGGGCGTACGACGTTCAGGCCGGCGTCCGTGAGCGTGACCTCGGCGCGGCTGCGGGTGCCGAGGCCGTGGGCCACGATCCGGTCGAGCCACTGCCCGGCGGTCGTGGACCCGTGGTAGCGACCGCTCATGCTCAGTTTCGCCTCGCCGGGGGCATCCGGCGCGGTGGGGAGCTCCGGCAGGCCCGACTGGAGGCTGCCGCGCCACTTCCAGCCCTGGCGCATCAGCCAGTAGACGAAGGCGACGAAGAGCAGCAGTCCGGCGACCCAGCCGAGGCGGGCGGCCCAGTCGGTCACCTCCGCCGACTTCTGCTCGACGGCGAGGGGGGTGAGTGTGGTCAGGCTTGTCACGCGAGCTTCCCGTCCATGAGCGTGGCGCGGCCCCGCAGGAAGGTGTGCGTGACGCGCCCCGGCAGCTCACGGCCCTCGTACGGGGTGTTGCTGCTGCGGGAGGCGAAGGTCGCGGGGTCCACCGCACCACGGTAAGCCGGATCGACCAGCGTGAGGTTGGCGGGCTCACCAGCCGAGACGGGCCGTCCCTGGCCGGTCGCGCCACCGATCGCGGCGGGCCTGACAGACATGCGGTCGGCGACGCCGGCCCAGTCGAGGAGGCCCGTCTCGACCATCGTGTGCTGGACGACGGACAGCGCGGTCTCCAGGCCGACCATGCCCATGGCGGCGGCGGCCCACTCGCAGTCCTTGTCCTCGTGCGGGTGCGGGGCGTGGTCGGTGGCGACGATGTCGATGGTGCCGTCCGCGAGGGCCTCGCGCAGCGCCATGACGTCGCGCTCGGTGCGCAGCGGCGGGTTCACCTTGTAGACCGGGTTGTACGTGCGGACCATCTCGTCCGTGAGGAGGAGGTGGTGCGGGGTGACCTCGGCGGTGACGTCGATGCCGCGCGACTTGGCCCACCGTACGATCTCGACCGACCCGGCCGTCGACAGGTGGCAGATGTGGACGCGGGAGCCGACGTGTTCGGCGAGGAGCACATCGCGGGCGATGATCGACTCCTCGGCGACGGCCGGCCAGCCGCCCAGGCCGAGCTCGGCGGAGACGACGCCCTCGTTCATCTGGGCGCCCTCGGTGAGCCGGGGCTCCTGGGCGTGCTGGGCGATGACGCCGCCGAAGGCCTTCACGTACTCCAGGGCGCGGCGCATGATCACGGCGTCGTCGACGCACTTGCCGTCGTCGGAGAAGACGGTGACGCCGGCCGCGGACTCGTGCATGGCGCCGAGCTCTGCGAGCTTCTTGCCCTCCAGGCCGACGGTGACGGCGCCGATGGGCTGCACGTCGCAGTAGCCGTGCTCCCGGCCGAGCCGGTAGACCTGCTCGACGACACCGGCCGTGTCGGCGACCGGGAAGGTGTTGGCCATGGCGAACACGGTCGTGTAGCCGCCGCTCGCCGCGGCGCGGGTGCCGGTGAGGACGGTCTCGGAGTCCTCGCGGCCGGGCTCGCGCAGGTGGGTGTGCAGGTCGACGAGGCCGGGCAGCAGGATCTGCCCGCCGGCCTCGACGACGGTGGCGCCTTCGGCGCTCAGACCGGTGCCGACGGCGGCGATGGTCTCGCCGTCGACGAGAACGTCCTGGACCTCGCCGCCGAGGATCTTCGCACCACGGATCAGGGTCTTGCTCATCGGTCTTGCTTCTCCTCGGTACGGGACGGCGTGGCGGACGGGGCCGCCGGGGACGACGGCTGGGTGACGGCGGGTTCGTTGCCGCCGAGCAGCAGGTAGAGGACGGCCATGCGGATGGAGACGCCGTTGGCGACCTGCTCGACGACCGTGCAGCGCGGCGAGTCGGCGACCTCGGCGGTGATCTCCATGCCGCGCACCATGGGGCCGGGGTGCATGACGACGGCGTGCTCCGGCATCCGCGCCATGCGGTCGCCGTCCAGGCCGTAGCGGCGCGAGTACTCGCGCTCGGTGGGGAAGAACGCGGCGTTCATGCGCTCGCGCTGCACGCGCAGCATCATCACGGCGTCGGACTTCGGGAGGGTGCTGTCGAGGTCGTACGAGACCTCGCAGGGCCAGTGGTCGACGCCGACGGGCACGAGGGTGGGCGGCGCGACCAGGGTGACCTCGGCGCCCAGGGTGTGCAGCAGGTCGACGTTGGAGCGGGCGACGCGGCTGTGCAGGACGTCGCCGACGAGCGTGATGCGCTTGCCGGTGAGGTCCTGCCCGATGCCGGCGTCCGGGCCGAGGAGGCGGCGGCGCATGGTGAACGCGTCGAGGAGCGCCTGCGTGGGGTGCTGGTGGGTGCCGTCACCGGCGTTGATCACGGGGGCGTCGATCCAGCCGGACGTGGCGAGCCGGTAGGGGGCGCCGGATGCGCTGTGCCGGATGACGACGGCGTCGACGCCCATGGCCTCCAGGGTCTGCGCGGTGTCCTTGAGGGACTCGCCCTTGGAGACGCTGGAGCCCTTGGCGGCGAAGTTGATGACGTCGGCGGAGAGGCGCTTTTCGGCCGCTTCGAAGGAGATCCGGGTGCGGGTGGAGTCCTCGAAGAAGAGGTTGCAGATCGTGCGGCCGCGCAGGGTGGGCAGCTTCTTGATCGGCCGGTCGGCCACCCGGGCCATCTCCTCGGCGGTGTCGAGGATGAGGACGGCGTCGTCGCGGGTGAGGTCGGCGGCCGAGATGAGGTGGCGCTTCATCTGGGGTGTTCTCCGGGTGTGTGGGGCTCGGGATTCCGTGACCGGCGGGTCTTCCCGATCCGGGGGCTCTGCCCCCGGACCCCCGCTCCTCAATCGCCGGAGGGGCTCAATTTTGAGCCCGTCCGGCGATTGAGGACGAGCGCCGTTCAGGCGCGATACGGGGTCTGGGGCGGAGCCCCAGTTGGGGCGGGGGAGGCCCGTCTGCGCGGTGGCTAGCGCTCGCCGGGCACGGACGGCGCGGGCTCCCGCAGGCCGAGCAGCACGGCGTCGCGGCCGTCCTCCTCGGCGAGCTGGACCTTGACCGTCTCGCGCAGCGACGTGGGCAGGTTCTTGCCGACGTAGTCGGCGCGGATGGGCAGCTCGCGGTGGCCGCGGTCGACGAGGACGGCGAGCTGCACGGCGCGCGGCCTGCCGATGTCGCCGAGGGCGTCGAGTGCGGCGCGGATGGTGCGGCCGGAGAACAGCACGTCGTCGACGAGGACGACCAGGCGGCCGTCGATGCCGTCGCCCGGGATGTCCGTGCGGGCGAGCGTACGCGCCGGGCGGAGCCGCAGGTCGTCGCGGTACATGGTGATGTCGAGCGATCCGACCGGCATGGCGCGGCCGGTGATCTGCTCGAGCTTGTCGGCGAGCCGCCGGGCGAGAAACACGCCGCGCGTCGGGATGCCGAGGAGGACGACGTCGTCGGCGCCCTTGGCGCGCTCGACGATCTCGTGGGCGATGCGGGTCAGTACCCGCGCGATGTCCGGGCCCTCGAGTACGGGGCGGGCGGCATCGGACTGCTGAATGGCGTCCATACGAAACGGACCTCCTTCTCCGCCTCACGGGACGGACCTTAAAGGACGTCTGAAGTGCGGTTCCCACGGTACCAGGGCCGGGAAGGCAGCTCCGCCCCGGGCCATCACCCCCTGGTGGGGGTGGTACGGACCGTTCGGCTTGACGGGCGCAGGTAACGCTGCGTAACCTCACAGTGAGTTACCAGCCACGCGGCGGAGCCGCACGTTGTCAGAGTGTCCGGGGAGCTATATGTCCAGCGAATACGCAAAACAGCTCGGGGCCAAGCTCCGTGCCATCCGCACCCAGCAGGGCCTCTCCCTCCACGGCGTGGAGGAGAAGTCCCAGGGCCGCTGGAAGGCCGTCGTGGTCGGCTCGTACGAGCGCGGCGACCGCGCCGTGACCGTGCAGCGCCTCGCCGAGCTTGCCGACTTCTACGGCGTCCCGGTGCAGGAGCTGCTGCCGGGCACCACGCCTGGCGGGGCCGCCGAGCCGCCGCCGAAGCTGGTCCTGGACCTGGAGCGCCTGGCGCACGTCCCGCAGGAGAAGGCGGGCCCGCTGCAGCGCTACGCGGCGACGATCCAGTCGCAGCGCGGCGACTACAACGGCAAGGTGCTCTCGATCCGCCAGGACGACCTGCGCACGCTCGCGGTCATCTACGACCAGTCGCCCTCGGTCCTCACCGAGCAGCTGATCAGCTGGGGCGTGCTGGACGCGGACGCCCGCCGGGCCGTCGCGCACGAGGAGAGCTGACCGAGCCCACACCAGCAGAAACGTTGCCGCCGGAGGGTGGCCCCGGATTCCGGGGTCACCCTCCGGCGCGTTTCAGTCGGGGTACGCGCTCCGGGTACGCCGAAGGGCCCGCGGCACGCGAGGTGCACGGCGGGCCCTTCGGGCAGGCGTTCAGTCCCGGCGCAGGCTCGGCTTCAGATCCTTGAAGCGGGCCATCAGACCGTTGACGAAGGACGGTGACTCGTCCGTGGAGAACTCCTTGGCGAGCTGGACCGCCTCGTCGATGACGACGGCGTCCGGAACGCTGTCGACCCACACCAGTTCATACGCACCGAGGCGCAGGATGTTGCGGTCGACGACGGGCATCCGGTCGAGTGTCCAGCCCACCGCGTAGGTGGCGATGAGCTCGTCGATGCGCTCGGCGTACTTGGCGTAGCCCTCGACGAGCTCCATCGTGTACTCGTTGACCGGCGGCTGCCGGTCGTCGGACCGCGCGTGCCGGATCCAGTCCGCGAGGACCTCCTGCACGGACGTACCGCGCTGGTCGGCCTCGAAGAGGATCTGGAAGGCGCGCTTGCGGGCCTTGTTGCGGGCAGCCACGGTTAGCTGTTCACCCGGCCGAGGTAGTCGCTCGTGCGGGTGTCGACCTTGATCTTCTCACCGGTGGTGATGAAGAGCGGGACCTGGATCTGGTGGCCGGTCTCCAGGACGGCGGGCTTGGTGCCACCGGTGGAGCGGTCGCCCTGGACGCCCGGCTCGGTCTCCTGGATCGTCAGCTCGACGGCGGCCGGCAGCTCGACGTAGAGCACCTCGCCCTCGTGCTGGGCGACGGAGGCGGTGAAGCCCTCGACCAGGAAGTTGGCGGCGTCGCCGACGGCCTTGCGGTCGACGTGCAGCTGGTCGTAGGTCTGCATGTCCATGAAGACGAAGTACTCGCCGTCCATGTACGAGAACTGCATGTCACGGCGGTCGACGGTGGCCGTCTCGACCTTGACACCGGCGTTGAAGGTCTTGTCGACGATCTTCCCGGAGAGCACGTTCTTGAGCTTGGTGCGCACGAAGGCCGGGCCCTTGCCGGGCTTCACGTGCTGGAACTCGACGACGGACCAGAGCTGGTCGTTGTCGAGCTTGAGCACCATGCCGTTCTTGAGGTCGTTCGTGGTGGCCACGGTTGCGGAATCTCCTGGACTGACGCTGGTGGACGACCGAGGTGGGCACGGTACGCGCTAGAGCGCGAGCAGCTCCTTGGTCGTGATGGTGAGTAGCTCGGGGCCGCCGTCCGCCTCCTGGCGTACGACGAGCGTGTCATCGATCCGGACCCCGCCCCGTCCCGGGAGGTGGACCCCTGGTTCGACGGTGACCGGCACGCAAGCGTCCAGTTTACCCATGGCCGACGGGGAGAGCTGCGGGTCCTCCTCGATTTCCAGGCCCACGCCGTGCCCGAGGCACGGTGCGAGCGCCTCGCCGTAGCCGGCGGCGTCCAGGAGCTGGCGGGCCGCCCGGTCGACGTCGCGGTAGGCGGTGCCGGGTACGAGGGCCTCGCGGGCGGCGCGCTGGGCGGTGAAGACGAGGTCGTACAGCTCGATCTGCCAGTCGGCGGGGGCCGATCCGATGACGAACGTACGGCCGATCTCGCAGCGGTAGCCGCGGTAGTTCGCGCCGAGGCAGACGGAGAGGAAGTCGCCCTCCTCGACCCGGCGGTCGGACGGCCGGTGTCCGCCCCGCCCGGAGTTGGGGCCGGTGGCGACGGACGTGGGGAACGCGGGGCCGTCGGCGCCGTGGTCGACGAGCCGGCGCTCCAGCTCCAGCGCGAGGTGCCGTTCGGTGCGGCCGACCAGGATGGATTCGAGGAGCTCGCCGAGGGCCTGGTCGGAGATCTCGGCGGCGATCCTGAGGCAGGTGATCTCCTCGTCGTCCTTGACGATCCGCTCCTGTTCGATGGCGGTGCCCAGGTCGGCGAGGCGCAGCCGGGGCACGACGGAGCCGAGGGCCCGGTGGCGGGCGACGCTCAGGTGGTGCTCCTCGACGGCGAGCGTGTCGGCGCCCGTCCGCCCCGCGAGCGCGGCGGCGGCCACGGCCGGGTCACCGCCGGACGGCGGCAGCACGTCGACCCGCAGCGCCTCGTCGAGCCGCCCCTCGACCGCGTCCCCGACCGGCGTACGGGGGCAGAGCAGCACGTCCTGGTCCATGCCGACGAGCAGCACGGCGCCGGGCGGCGCGCCGCCCGAGAGATAGCGGACGTTGGCGGGGCGGGAGACCAGCACCGCCGCTGATCCGGCCGCCGCACACCGCTCGCGCAGCCGCCCTCGGCGGTCCGCATACACCTGGGACATGACCCGAGCCTACGAGCGCGCGGCGCACCCGGCAGGTCCAGCGGGTCCGACCGGGGCGCGGCCCGGGGTCACCAGGACGGCGGGCTGGCGAGGGAGCGGGCCAGGACGTCGTCGAGTACGCGCGCGGTGGTCTCGACGTCGTACTTGGAGTTGTCGATGATCGGCAGGCCCGACGCGTGCCAGCCGGCCATGCGGCCGTGGATGCCGGCGACCTCCTCGTCGGAGAGGCGGCGGTTGCCGCTGCGCTCGGCGTTGCGCTCCAGGACGATCTCCAGGCCGGGCAGGAGCACGACGGGCAGGAGGCCGGGGCCGACGTGGCGTTTCCAGCCGCCGAGGCCCACGACGGGGCGGTCGGGGAACACGGCGTCGTCGAGGATGCAGGAGATGCCGTTCGCGAGGAAGTTGCGGGCGGCGAAGCCGCAGGTGCGGCGGGCGAGCCGGTACTGGGCCTCGGACTGGTCGTTCCAGCCGTCCTGCGGGTCTGCGAAGCCGGAGCAGACCCATTCGCGTACGTCGTCGAGGCTGATGTGGGCGGTGGGAACGCGGCGGCTCCTGGCCCAGTGGCGGGCGACCGTGGTCTTGCCCGCGCCCGCGGGGCCGATGAGCAGGACGGCGAGGGTCGCCGTGCCGGTCCCCGGTCCCGTGCCGGGGCCGGTCGCGG